>JAFZPP010000007.1 GCA_017550285.1 Oscillospiraceae bacterium | reverse complement strand
GAACAGCGGCGAATTCATCGCGCCTTTCAGAGAGCTGTCCCGCACATTGATATCGGAATACGGCGAGAACGGACACGGTTCTGCGCCGCCGTGCGAATTGATATGGAAAAAGCCTCTGCCCGCGGCAACACAGCCGCCGGAGCTTTTCTCATCGCCGGGGAAGGAGATGTAAACCATTTCGGGATGCGCTTCCCGCAGCTTTGTGATCTCGTTTTGCAGATACGCGCGCTCGGCATCGGTCGGGGCGAGGTCTCTGCTCTCCGCGGTCACGGGAACATACTCAACAAAAATGACAACTTTGCAGCCCTTTTCCGCAAGGCTGTCGAGGAATTCCTGCGAGGTCACTTCCTTGTAATTCCGCGTCGTGACCGTTACGGATTCTCTGTACTCCTTTTCCATAGTATATCATATTTCTGCATATCTCGCAAACTGTTTGTCTTTATTCTAGCAGAAGGAAGTGCATCAAGTATTCATCATGAGGTAAACAAAATGTAAATTCGGCTTGCGGATGAATCCGAGAAAAATGCCGTGATCTGCATATCGCATCAGCACTTGATTTTTCTGTCAGAGTATGATATAATACAAAAGTATGCATCAATCACAGAAACGGAGCGTAACATGATTTATCAGAATATTCTGGAGGCAATGGGACACACACCCATGATTCGCCTCAATCGTATGAACAAGCCCGGCAATGCACAGATTCTTGTCAAATTCGAGGGACTGAACGTCGGCGGTTCCATTAAAACACGCACTGCCTACAACATGATTCTCAAGGCGGAGAAGGAAGGCAGAATCAAGCGGGATACAATCATCGTGGAGCCGACCAGCGGCAATCAGGGCATCGGACTTGCGCTCGTCGGTGCAGTACGCGGATATCAGACCGTCATCATCATGCCGGATTCCGTCAGCGAAGAACGCCGCAAGCTCGTCGAGCACTACGGCGCACAGGTCATCCTCATTCACGATGACGGCGACATCGGAAAATGCATTCAGAAGTGCCTTGATACCGCACTTGAAATGCAGGCAAATGATTCGCGTGTATTCGTGCCGCAGCAGTTTGAGAATCCGAACAACACCGCTGCTCATAAATACTATACCGCGCTGGAGATTCTGGAACAGACAGCCTGCCCGATTGACGGCTTCTGCTCCGGCATCGGCACCGGCGGCACAATCACCGGCATCGGCGAAACACTGAAATCCCAGAATCCGGATATGGAAATCTGGGCAGTAGAACCGGAGCATGCTGCGATTCTCGCCGGCGGCACGATAGGTACACATCTGCAAATGGGAATCGGCGACGGCATCATTCCGACAATACTGAATCGCCAGATTTATGATCATATTCATATCGTCACAGACGAAGACGCAATCCGGACCGCACAGCAGCTCGCATCCCTCGAAGGAATCATGTGCGGCATTTCCAGCGGCACAAATGTTGCAGCCGCTTTGAAGCTCGCAGAAAAACTCGGCGAAGGCAAAACCGTTGTCACGATTCTGCCGGATACCGCAGAGCGCTATTTCTCTACGCCGCTCTTTGATCACGGCGCATACAATATCTGAAATAACAACGGCAGCAGTCTGAATTCCAACTGCTGCCGTTTTCCTTTTGATTTTTATAACAGTCTGCGATACTGACCCGGCGTCAGCCCTGTGATCTTCTGGAACTGCCGCAGGAAATAGTTGCAGTCCTCATAGCCGCACTGCTCGGAGATGCTCGCAATGCTCTGAACGGTTGTCGTCAGAAGATAGATCGCACAGAGGATTCGCGCGCGAATGACATCCTGATGAAAACTGATGCCGAACATTTCCTTGTAAATCTGGCGGAAATAACCTGTGCTGAATGAATATTTCCGGCAGATCGAGTCGGCGGAGCTGATCTCCATATTATAGATGTGGTTGCGCACCGAGAAAAGCGTATCTGCGTGCGGCTGTATCTTCTGATCCGCAAGATGCGCCATGGCAGATTCCAGCTTTGCATGCAGCATATTGATATTTTCAGATGCCGAATGTGACGGCGAAAGTGCAATACTTTCCACCAGCACACTCTCCATGCCGACCGATTCGCATACACCGGTATGATGCAGCAGAACCGCAGTCAGCTTATCCTCCAGCAGCGCACACTGCTCCTCCGATTCGCAGGCAAGTCCGGCGCAGATGAAGGTCTGCACACTGCTGCGTGCAATCAGCACATTTTCAAAATTCAGCAGACGCAGCGCCTCCGCCGTTTTCTGAATCAGCGCGCTCTGTGCAACCTGTGCCTCCGGACTGACGTCATTCCGCAGCGCACCGATTCGTACCGCAATCGCATAAACAGGCGTACTGCTGCCTTCGAGTCTTGCACCGAGCACGGATTCCATGCCGCGGAGATTATACAGTCCCGTCAGCGAATCATGCTGCTCGGAAAGATTCTGACATTGCAGCAGATAGCGGATATCATTCTTCATGCAGAGGAACGTCAGACCGATTGTGATCGACTTCATCCAGTTGCGGAAGATATCGTCATATGTATCCGCCTGATGATATTCCAGTACATAATAGCCGAAGAAATGGCGCTCAAAGAAAATCGGCAGATAGTAATGCACCGCATGATCCGGCGCATTCTGATACAGCGCATTGAAATCATAGCGCGGGCAGACAATCGGCGGCTCATGCATATGCCAAGGCATGACGCTCCGGCAGTTCATGAGATCGCTCGGCGTCTCCGCACCGGTATCATACCAGTTATCGCAGAGACACAGATACATATTCGATGCCGAACGCACCCAGTAATGCCGCTCGCTCATCACGCGGACAAGCTCGTCCAGCGTACTGCAAAGCGTGAGCTGCTGCTCCATTGTACCGAGAACATTCCAGCGCTCAAACTGCCGCTTTTCTCGCAGGCGCTGCAATTCTGCATGCATCTGCTCATGCATGATGCCGCAGGGACAGGTTTCGCCGCAGATCAGCGTGCCCTTCGGCGGATAGAATGCAGGCGGCTCCTCGCCGTTTGCCAGTGCATGAAGAATCCGGACAGCAGAGCAGCCCAGCTCCTTCCTTCCGCGCTGATAGGTTGTCAGCACGGGCGAATGAAAAATCCGTTCCTGAATAAACTCATATCCGATCACGGATACATCGTCCGGAATCCTTACGCCGTTTTCGAGAAACGTATCCAGCAATCCGTATGCCATATAATCATTGGCACAGATGATCGCATCCGGCATCTCAAGCTCGCCGCTGATATAGCGGTTTGCAAGCGCTACGCCGGAAGGCGTCCAGAAATCGCCCCAGAATACACGCGATGCCTCAAAAGTGATCCCGTGCATTTCCAGCGACTTCCGATAGCCTGTGACACGCTGAATCGCAGCCTCATTGCCCTCGAAGCCGGTCAGCATATCTATCTTCCTGAAACCGTGCTTCTCGATCAGATGTGTCGTAATGGATTCCATATCCTGAGAATCATTTGCATTGATAAACCGGACATTCGGAAACGCCAGCTCCGGAATATAAATTCCGATGATGACGACCGGAATATCCTGCCGCTTTTCAAGCATCCCCCGTACCTTGTCTCGCAGCATCTCATTGGTAAAAGACTCCGCAATCATAATCAGACCGCAGAGCTCCTGAGAAAACATCAGCTCATAGATGTTATTTTCAAGATCAAGCGACTGGTCATATTCATATGAGTTATAGATATTTGAAAAAACAACAATTCTCTGTTTGAGCTCCTGTCCCTCAGCAATGACGCCTTTCATGATCTGGCGCTGCTCGATGCTGTTTACTTCAGCAGCGATGATGCCAATAAATCGTTTATCAGTCATGCTCATGGGAACCCCCCCTTATATACTATCTATTATAAAGTGTTTTTTGGGGTTTGTCAAGTCAAATATCATCATTTCGTCAATAAAATATTCGTTTTTTACACTATGGCACAAGAAAGTCCGCGTACAGAGGACATCTGTACGCGGAACGCTGTCAAAATAACGAAACACGAAAAGAATGAGAGGGTTCTTATTACAAGAAATTCAAGGAATACAAAAATCAATCGTCCTTCGGCTCGGTATTCGCCGCCAGATCAAAATCCGTGACCTGACCTGTCAGATACTTCACATACCAGACAATATCCGCAACCGTAACACTGCCGTCACCGTTGACATCAGCAGCGAGCTTCTCAGCCTCGGAGCCGAATTTTTCCGTCAGCAGACCGCGCTTTGCAAGCGTCATGTCCACTGCATTGATCACGCCGTCTTCATTAAGGTCGCCGCGCGTGAACTTGACTTCGACCTTTGCCGGTGCCGGACCGTCGATCTCTCTGCCTGCTTCTGCGGCGATGACTTCATCGACATAGAAGCTGGAGGTGCTTTCATCGGTCTCAACATAAATCGTCATATTGGTTGCGCCTTCCGGAATCTGGAAGGAGGTGTTTTTCAGCTGACCCCATTCACCCTTCGTAAGCGTCTCCGTTGCGATCTTCTCATATGCAACCTCACCGGAAGCATCGGTATACTGGAGCGTGAAGTGGAATTTATCGGTCGGCTCGCCCTCGGTATAGAGGACATCCGCGCTGAAGCTGTAGGATTCGCCAGCCTTGAACTTTGCGCTGCTCAGCGAATGTGCCGCGCCGTTCCAGGAAGCCTCGCGTCCGGTGCATGCCAGAGACTTTTCGCCTGCATACTTCTCAGCAGTTGAAGTCGAAACAGAAGCGCTGCCTCTGCCGGAGAAGCCTTCGCCGTTCTTCTCAAATGTATAGTGGAAGATGTAGCCGTCCGGATCCGGTTCTTCCGGCTCAAATGCCGCATTCGGCGTATTGAAGTCGGCACGCTCATATTCAAAGTAGTCAATATCGGCATAACCGCCGGTGGTCTTGGTCGGATAGCTGTAGATCGCGCTGCGGTAGCCGGTGAACATCTTGAGATCATAGGTCATGCCGAGCGTATCGCCGATCTTCTTCCAGTTATTGCCGTCGGTGGAATAGAAGAAGTTTGCGCGGTCGATGTTATTGGAAACATTGTAGTTGCCGTCAACGGTCGCAAAGGTGAACTCGACCTTGAGATAAACTTCCTTGCCGTCGAGATTCTCCTGTGCAACGATCTTGTTGCTGCTGTTGCCGATATCATTGCCGCCGTTTTTCGCCATATAGACTTTGCGGCTGCCGTCATCGGCGACATACACGCCGACATTGCCGAAATTGAGCTGGAATGCGGACAGACCTGCATAATCGCCGGGCTTCATGCCGGAGGTATCGAGCTTGATCGAGCTCTTGCAGGACGGACCCTCGGTACGCATCGTCAGCGTATTGCGTGCCCATATAATGTTATTCGCAATCGTCGCATTGTGCAGACGCAGATAGCCCGGGTTCTCGGTCACAGACCACGACTTGTCATCCGGATTGTGGTTCCACTGCCATTCGAGCATCAGATTATTGGAATCATAATCGAACTCGTCGCTCTTTGCAAGGACAGCGCCCTTGTATTCATCCGGACCCTGAAGCGTCGTCGGTGCCTTGCCGTTGACGCCGAGAATCGGCCAGTCATTCTGCCAAGTACACGGAACCAGAACCGGAACACGTCCGACTGCGCCGTGATCCTGGAACATCAGACCGTACCAGTCACCGTCCGGCGTATCCACGATACCGCCCTGTGCAACACCGGAGCCGTAGGTGCCGAGTCCGGAATTCAGGATTTCCTTGCCCTCAAAATTACCGGTCAGGCTCTTGGAACGGTAGCAGAGCTCAATACGCGGCTTGCCGTTCGGCCATGCGATGACGAATACATAGTACCAGCCGTTGATCTTGTGGATATGCGAACCCTCGCCCGCCAGACCGGTCAGATTTGTCTTGAACAGTGTCTTATCCAGACCGCCCTGCTTGAAATTCGTCATCTCGGAATTGAATTCCTTGATCTTGATTTCGCCGCCGCCGCCGTAGACAAGATAGTTTCTGCCGTCGTCATCGAACAGCATGGACGCATCGTGATACATGCCGTTCAGCTCGACGCGTGTCCAGTCGCCGCTTTCGATGTCGGTTGTTTTATAGATGTAGGATTTGCCGGAGCCGTAGCTGCCGAAGAACACATAGAACATGCCGTCGTGATAGCGCAGGCTCGTTGCCCACTGACCGTGCGAGTAATCGTGCTTGCCGTTCCGCAGATTCTGTACGTCGCCGTCTGCGTATTTATCGAAGACATAGCCGCACATCTCCCAGGAGAACAGATCCTTCGATTTCATGATCGGTGCACCGGGCGAGAAAAACATTGTCGTACTGACCATATAATAGGTATCATCGACACGGATAATGTCATCATCCGGAACATCCGAATAGATGAACGGATTTGCGACTGTCGTAGCCGCCGATGCAGGCACAGCCTGTATCAGATTCGGCAAACTTGTCAGCATGGAAAACATACAAGCTGACGCTGTCAGTGCGGAAATCAAACGCTTTTTCTTCATAATTATCAATCCCCTTAAATAAAAAATAGCCTAATTGTGGATGAATTTCTATAGAGCATACCGCTCTTTTTTATTTATCATACCAAATATTTATTTTAACTTCAATATCAAATCTGCATTTTATATGGACAAAACACAGCTTTCAGGCAAAAAAATCGCCAAAAGAATACATGCTGTGCGGATTGTACGGTCAAGTTGTAAGGACAATACGCCGGATTTCCGCCTGAAATCCGTGCGAAACTATAGCGAAATTAGCCATATATTCCTGTGTTTTATCCATATAATCTGCAAAATGTGTATTGTATTTTGTCCGCACATCCGTTAGAATATAATCAACGGATACCATACGCCTGCGGTGTAGCTGTATTGGAATTTGCACTCCCCTTCGTGCAGAAACCGTACAGACCACCGTGGTTATGGTGTTTCAGTATGTTCGTCACGTTAAGTTTTTCAAAAAAATCATGCTAGGGGGAAACTTATGAAACGCAAACGTTTATGTGCGGCTTTGACAGCCGTAGTATGCACGGCAGCGATGTTTTCCGTCATGCCGATGCAGGGTGTACAGGCGTCCGCGCTTGTGCAGAACGATTTTGAAGTCACCTACGGCGGCTGGTACGCCGAGTCACCGGACTGGTCCGCACAGGTCACTGCAATCGACGGAATCGGCTTCAACGGTTCACGCGGCATGCAGGTAACCGGCAGAACTTCTCCGGAAGACGGTGCCGTCTCCGAAAAGGATCTGTATCTTTCCGGCGGTCAGCGCTATGACTATTCCGTCCGCGTCACCGCTGAAAAGGATCAGACCTTCAAGCTCACGCTGATCACCGAGGACATCACGACCGGTGAAAAGACCGTCAAGGTGCTCGATGAGAAGCTCGTCAAGGGCGGCGAATGGGGTACGCTTTCCGCATCCTACAAGGCGCCTGAGAATTCAAAATCCTTCAAACTGATCATTACGACCGACACTTCCGATGATTTCATCTATGATGAGGTCAAGGTTGTCGGCAGACAGCAGGCGATCGTTGCCAGCGCCGCAGACAAGGGTCTGAAAGACATGTTTGTCAATTACGGCATCCGCTCCGGTAACATCCTGAACGGTTCCACTGTCAACGACAGCGCGATCAAGAACATTCTCCTGAAAGACTGCAACGCAATCGAGTGTGAGAATGAGACCAAGCCGGATGCAACCCTCGTTCAGAGCGGTTCGACCGATACGAACATCAATGTCCGCGACAGCAGCTTTGCTAAGATCGCTGACTGGTGTTCTCAGAACGGTCTCGGCTTCCGCGGTCATACAATGGTATGGCACTCCCAGACGCCTGAATGGTTCTTCAAGCAGAACATGGGCAGCAACTCCGGCAACTACGTCAGCGAGTCTGTCATGAACCAGCGTCTCGAGAGCTACATCAAGAACATGTTCAACATGTTCAAGACCAAGTATCCGAACCTCAACCTTTACGCATACGACGTCTGCAACGAGTGCATGAACGACTCGAACGGCGGTCCGCGTAACAAGGGCTACAACAACGGCAATTCTCCGTGGGTCTCCGTTTACGGCGACAACCACTTCATAGATCAGGCATTCAAGTATGCAAGAATGTATGCACCGAAGACCTGCCACCTCTTCTATAATGACTATAATGAGTATGCATCCTTCAAGCGTGACGCGATCCTCACGACCGCAAAGCGCATCAAGGCAGCCGGCAACCTCGACGGCGTCGGCATGCAGTCTCATATCAATGCAAACGCAAACGACGGCTGGTCCGGTGAAAATGCTTACCTGACCGCTATGAAGATGTATCTGGAAGCAGGTCTCGAGGTTCAGGTCACTGAGCTCGATATCAGCGTTGACGGCGGTAAGTATTCCGACCAGCAGCAGGCTAACAGATACAAGAACATTGCAAAGTATGCAATGGACTGGAACTCCGATGCTTCGCATCAGGCAAAGGTCACCCTGTTCCAGGTCTGGGGTCCGAACGACGGTCACTCCTGGCTGAAGAGCGGTTCCAATGCTCTGCTCTACACCAGCAGCAACCAGCCGAAGGCTGCATATTCTGCACTGACCGGTCTGGTTCCGCAGTCCCAGTGGGGCGACGGCACCAAGTTCCCGGATAACTTCGAGCCTGTTCCGGTTAAGCCGGCAGAGAAGGATTCCGACGGATACTGGCTGCACTGCACGTTCGAGAACGGCACCGACAGCTTTGACGGCCGCGGCGGCGCAACTGTTTCCACCGCAAGCGATGCTTACGCAGGCAGCAAGTCGCTCTCCTGCTCCGGCAGAACCGATACATGGAACGGCGCACAGATTTCGCTTCCGTCCGATCCGTTCAAGGAAGGCGAAACCTTCAGCTTCAGCGCTGCTGTCAAGTACACCAGCGGCGGCAGTTCCGAAACATTCCACATGACCATTCAGTACACCGGCTCCGACGGTGAGGCTCACTACGACAAGATCGTAGAGGGCAAGGTCGTTGCAAAGGATTCCTGGACGCAGCTCGCAAATACCTCTTATAAGCTGCCGTCCGGCGCAACCGGCGCAACACTCTACATCGAGACCGGCGATACCGAATGCGACTTCCTCGTTGACGAAGTTATCGTCGCTCCGGCAGGCACTGCAATCAACGGTCCGAAGGGCGATACACCGGCAGTTGCTCCGGGCAACTCCACCGTTAAGGGCGATGTCAACTGCGACGGTATCCTCTCCGCAGCAGACGTCTCCGCAATGAAGGCAGGTCTCAAGTCCGGTACCTTCATGTCCACCAATGCCAAGAAGAATGCAGACGTTGACGGCAGCCTGAAGGTTGACACTGACGACCTCAAGGCTCTGATCGAGTACCTGTTGACCAAGTCCACCAAGTTCCCGTCCAAGGAGCCTGAGGTTCAGGAAGTTGATTTCAGCAAGCTGGCAGCTGCTTTCTCGGGCGTGAACTACGCAACCAGCGTAAAGAAGGACACCGAGAACAACCCGTGTACCACACAGCGTTTCGGCGCTGACCCGGGCTGGCTGGTCTATGAAGACAGACTGTACCTCTACACCACCAATGATGCTTTCGAGTACAACGGCAACCAGATGAAGGAGAACTCCTACAACTCCGGTACGATCAACTGCATCTCCTCTGCTGACCTCGTGAACTGGACCGACCACGGTGCAATTCCGGTCGCAGCAAGAAACGGCAGAACCCAGGGCGGCGTCGCAAAGTGGGCATCCAACGCATGGGCTCCGGACGCAGCACACAAGAAGATCAACGGCAAGGAAAAGTTCTTCCTCTACTTCGCAAACAACGGCTCCGGCGTCGGCGTTCTGTCCTCTGACAGCCCGACAAGCGGATTCACCGATCCGATCGGCAGCGAGCTCGTTTCCAAGTCCAAGGTCGGCAACATGAACGACGTTGTCTGGATGTTCGACCCGGGCGTTTACTACGATGATGTCACCGGCGAAGGCTACCTGTTCATGGGCGGCGGCGTCGACGGCAGAGACAAGGCAAATCCGAAGACCGGTCGCTGCATGAAGCTGGCAGATAACATGATCTCCATTTCCGGTCAGGCAAATACCCTTGAGAACCCGTATCTCTTCGAGGATTCTTCCCTCATCAAGATCGGCGATACCTGGTATTACTCCTACTGTGCAAACTGGAATGTTCCGGGCGGCACAAACATCAACGGCGTTTCCTTCGGCAATGCTGATATCCTTTACATGTGCAACAAGAACCCGATGGGTCCGTGGACTTCCAGCCAGCTCTCCGGTATGGTCTTTGCAAACACCGGTTCGCAGGGCCTCGACAAGGGCGGCAACAACCACCACTCTATCGTCTTCTTCAAGGATAAGTACTATGTTGCATACCACGCAAGACAGCAGGAAATGCGTATGGGCGTTAACGGCGGCAATGGTCTCAACTACCGCTCCACCCATATCGACGAGTGCTCCAACAACGGCGGCAAGCTCTCCTGCAAGGGCTCTATGGCTGGCGTAAAGCAGCTTGAGTACCTCAATCCGTACACCACCGTCCAGGCTGAAACCATGGCAAACAACGGCGGCATCCAGATCAAGGGCGTCGGCGATACCGTTGTTACCGATATTCAGAAGGGCGACTGGATCAAGCTGAAGGGCGTTGATTTCAAGGACGGCTGCAAGACCTTCGCAGCACGCGCTTCCTCTCAGAACGGCGCAGTCATCAAGGTTACCACCGGTTCCCCGAATGGTACGGCATTTGCTTACATCGAAGTTCCGGCTGGCGGCACCATGACCGATATCGCACCGGTTGCTTGCAACAGCATCGACGGTGTCAACGATATCTGCTTCGTATTCAGCGGCGAGCTCGAATTCGATAGCTGGTCCTTCCAGTAAAATTCAGCTTTCCAAAGCAATATAAAGCACTATGCAGTGTGCATTCACTCCGGTGAATGCACACTGCTTTTTCAGGCTAATAAAATCCCCGTCAAAATTGACGGGGATTTCTGTCTATGCGTAAAAACCGAACGCAAGGCAGCCCTTTCCGAGATTCTGCTCCATTGCGTATTGCCGCAGAACCGCGCGCGTTACAAAATGCATCCGTTCAAGCCATGCATCCCCGAGCTGACAGGCAATCACCCGCCCCTGCACCAGCGCATAAAGCCGCAGCTCTTTCGGCTGATCCAGATTGATCTGTCTCTGGATAAACTGACTGTAACGCAAATAACTGGCATAATCCGTTCCGGCAGAATTCCGAAAGCTGCTGTTCCTGACAGACTGATACCCGCTCGGCTCAGAAGCGCGGTAATCCCGAAACAGCGCCTTATCCCGATCCTCCAGCCGGAACATTTCTTCAATCTCCGGCTCCGTGTAATACAGATAGGTAAACATCACATGCCGGACATTGCCTGCTTTCAGAAACCGCAGAAAATCATTCAGATTTCCGGCAATAAAATCCGCATAGCTCTGCCGCTCGACCTGCATCGGAATAAACTTTCGCTCGCGCAGCACATCAAGAAGCTGCTCACGGTGCGGCAGAAAGTATTCCGCGGATGCAATTTGCGCTCTGATTTCTCTCTCCGTATATCTCATATGAATCCTCCTTTGCACGTTACGGACCTCATCATAATTATGAACGTATTGTAAACAATGGGTATTTTTTATGCAATCTGTTTATATTTACCTCTTTGTTATTGTTATTATAGCACAGAATTCACATAATGTCAATCGTTTATTCATATTTCGTTCATATTTACAAAACAGTTTAGTCATATTTATGCAAATGGGCAGATATGCTGCCTGATTTCGAGCTGCTTCGCACCGGAACCGTATCCATACCAAACGGAGAAACCAAGAAAGACTTGACAAAACTGCATATAAATGTATAATGATATATATAGATTGTCATGCCGGATCAACGGCAAATCCAAAGACAGAATGAAAGAGAAATGCCTATGTATGATGTAGTAATTATCGGCGCCGGCATCACCGGCACGATGCTGTGCAGGAAGCTCTCACAGTATCGCCTGAAGCTCGCTGTACTCGAAAAGGAAAATGACATTGCCGAAGGCGCGACTATGGCAAATTCCGCTGTGATCCATGTCGGATACGATCCGGAGGACGGCACAAACAAAGCGGAACTCAATGTCAAGGGTGCACAACAGTACAAACAAATCTGCAAGGACCTGCACTGTGCCTACAAGGTCACCGGCGCATATATCGCTGCCTGCGGCGCTGAGGAAGAAGCCTCGCTCACTGTCCTTGCCGCAAGAGCCGATGCGAGAGACATCCCCTACCGTACTCTGACACGCGAAGAAGCGCTGCGTGAGGAGCCGAATCTTTCCGATCAGGTCACGCGCGTACTGGATTTCTATATAACTGCGGTTGTCTATCCGTGGGAGGTTGCGAATGCCTGCATGGAGGTCGCATGTCAGAACGGCGCAGAGCTGCATCTGAATGCGCCCTGCACGCAGATCACCAAAGAGGGCGATTGCTACCGTATCACGACACCGAAGGGTACTTTCTTAACCCGATACGTTGTCAATGCAGCCGGTGTCCACGCCGAGGATATTCACAATATGATCGGCAAGGCGGCATGGCACGCAACACCGCGCAAGGGAGAATACTTCGTTCTCGATCAGGATGTGCAGCCGATTCAGCATATCATTTTTCCGGTACCGTCGAAGGAAAAGGGCAAGGGCGTTCTCGCAATTCCGACCGTCTACGGCAATACGCTGATCGGTCCGAACAGCGATTTCCTTGACGATCCCGATGACAACGGTACATCCGATTCCGGTCTTGCATATGTCCGCACGAATATCAGCAAAACGCTGAAAAATATTCCGCTGAACCGTTCCATCCGCACATTTGCAGGCATCCGCCCGACAACGACGAATCCGGATTTCATCATCGAGGAAGTCAAAGACGCACCGCATTTCATTGATGCAGTTTCGATTGAATCGCCGGGACTTGCCTCCGCGCCTGCCATTGCGGACAGAATCATCGAAATTCTATCGCAGTCTCTGAAACTGGAACCGGACAGCAGCGCCGTGATGACGCGCAAAAAGCCGGTTGTGCTCGCCGATCTGTCCGCAGAGGAACGCAATGCACTGATCCGAGAAAATCCGGCATACGGCAGAATCATCTGCCGCTGTGAGCAAATCTCCGAGGGCGAGATTATCGACTGCATCCGCAGACCCTGCGGCGCTCGCACCGTCAAAGGCGTCAAGAAGCGCGTTCGCCCGGGTATGGGCAGATGTCAGGGCGGATTCTGTGAACCGAAGGTCGTGCATATCCTTGCACGCGAGCTCGGCATCTCTCCGCTCGAAGTGGTCTATGACTCCCCCGACTCTAAAATTCTGCAAAGTGAGAATCGCATATGAAGAAGATACAGGCTATTGTTATCGGCGGCGGCAGTGCCGGACTCTCTGCCGCTGTGGCACTGAAAAAAAACGGCATCGAAGATGTCCTCGTCATTGAAAAGGATGAAGAACCGGGCGGTATTCTGGAGCAATGTATCCATAACGGCTTCGGTCTGCATACCTTCAAGGAACAGCTTTCCGGTCCGGCTTATGCGGAGCGATATATTCGCATGGCAGAGGAATGCGGTGTCCGGATTCTGCTGAATACCATGGTTACCAAGCTGACCGCTGACCGCATCGTCGAGTATGTCAATGCAGAGGAAGGCACCGTGCAGGTGGAGGCAGATGCCGTCATTCTGGCTGTCGGCTGCTATGAGCGTCCGCGCGGCGGCATTACGATCACCGGAACCCGTCCCGCCGGTATTTACACCGCTGGACAGGCGCAGCGTTATCTCAATATCGACGGTTATATGGTCGGCAAGCGCGTATTTATTCTCGGTTCGGGCGATATCGGTCTGATTATGGCACGCCGCATGACGCTTGAGGGCGCAACCGTGGTCGGTGTCGCAGAGCTGATGCCCTATTCCAACGGTCTGCCGCGCAATATGAAGCAGTGCCTCGAGGATTTCAATATCCCGCTGTATCTTTCGCATACGGTGACCGAGGTCTACGGCAGAGACAGACTGGAAAAGGTCAAGATGATGCAGGTCGATGAAAACCGCAATCCGATTTCCGGCACAGAGGAATATTTCGATGTCGATACGCTGTTGCTCTCGGTCGGACTGATTCCGGAGAATCATCTTGCCGATCAGGCAGGGATTCAAATGGACCCGAGCACAAAGGGTCCGCTGGTTGATGACCGCTATATGACAAGTGCGGAGGGCATCTTCGCATGCGGCAACGGTCTGCATGTGCACGATCTCGTCGATTATGTCTCCTTGCAGGCAGCAAAAGCCGCAGAAGGCGCTGCCGCCTATCTGCAAAACGGCAAGCCGCAGGGCGAACCGCTCCGTATCCTGAACGGCAATCAGGTCAGCTACTGCGTCCCGTCGCAGTTCTATCCGCAGGACCCTGCCGACAAACTGACGGTCTATTTCCGTGTCCGCACGCCGCTTGACAAGGGCACGCTCGTCATCCGCTCCGGCGACAAGGTTATCCGTTCCCTGAAAAAACGCAAGCTCGTCCCCTCGGTCATGGAGGAAGCATTGCTGCTGAAACAGGATATGACCGGACTGACCGAGCCGATTACAATCGAAATTGCGGAGGACTGATATCATGGTAAAAGAACTTGTTTGTGTCAACTGTCCGGTCGGCTGCCGTCTGACCGTCGAGGTCGAGAATGGTCAGGTGCGCTCCGTCAGCGGCAACAGCTGTCCGCGCGGCGAGGAATATGCCAGAAGCGAATGCATCCGTCCGGAACGAATCCTGACAACGACCGTCCGTATCACCGGCGCGATTCACCGCGTTTTGCCCGTCATTACTGAAAGCGAAATACCGCTTGATATGATTATGGATGCCATGGAAGCTGTACGGCAGATCAAGGTGCAGGCTCCGGTCAACGTCGGCGATGTCATCGCTGAAAACCTGCTCGGAACCGGTGTCAATCTGGTCGCCGCCCGTTCTATGGAAAGAATCTGAAAACAAAGCAGCGTACAAATAATCCTGCCGGAGCGCATTCTCCGGCAGGATTTGTCTGCACAGGAATGTCAGGAATACGCTTGTTTGTGTTGATTATATTACAAACCTGATTTCACAACTCGTAATTCTGCACAAAGATTCACATGCCACATTGTGCGAATTAGAGATTTTTTACGAGCATCTTCCATTTTAGTTTACTTTATGCTATAATATACATATATTCTACTGTACGTTGTACCACTTCTCTATCACTGACACAACAAAATATACAGAAAGACGAGGATGAATTGTATGAACAAATCGACAATCCGCTCACAATTTTTCAAGTACATCTTTTTCAACATCATCAGTACACTCGGCATTTCCGTCTATATTTTGATTGATACGTTTTTTATTGCCAAGGGCATGGGCGCGGACGGTCTCGCCGCGCTGAATCTATGCCTGCCGGTATTTAATTTTATCAACGGATTCGGTCTGATGCTCGGCATCGGCGGCGGCAGCAAATTTTCGATGCTGTACGGGCATGTCGAACGGCGCGAGACTGACAGGGTTTATTCCAACGCTGTCTATGCAGCACTGCTGATCTCCGTGCTCTTCCAGCTGACCGGACTGTTCTTCTCCAGACAGGTTACAACATGGCTCGGCGCGGACACCACCGTCTTTGATATGGCACACAGCTATCTGCGGACAGTTCTGCTTTTTGCGCCCGCGTTTATTCTGAACCAGCTCATTCTCTGCTTCATGCGGAATGACTGCGCACCGAAGCTCGCCATGGCAGGCGTGCTCGGCAGCAGCGCCGCGAATGTTGTGCTGGATTATCTGTTCATCTTCCGCTTCGGTATGGGGATGAAGGGCGCTGCCCTCGCAACCTGCATTTCGCCGTTTATCAGCCTTGCAATCATGGGCATCCACTTCGCAACCGGCTGGAATGCATTTCATCTCCGATTCGACCTCGCCTCTCCGGACAGTCTGCGCAGTATTCTCTCGCTCGGTCTGTATTCGCTGCTGACAGAGCTCTCCGGCGGTATCGTGATTCTTGTATTCAACTTTGTAATCTACCGGATGCTCGGCAATACCGGCATTGCGGCATACGGCATCATCGCAAATCTCGCAATCGTCTTTACGGCAATCTTCACCGGTCTCTCCGGCGGCGTGCAGCCGCTGATGTGCAAGCTCCGCGGCGAGCGCGATGAAACCGGCATGCGCTATCTTGTCCGTATTTCCGTCGTAACGGCTCTGATTCTCGCCGTCGGCGCTTACACGGCAATCTGCCTGAAAACCGGTATGCTGGTGACACTGTTCAATGACAGCGGCAATACACAGCTTCAGGCATTTGCAGAGCACGGTCTGCGGCTGTATTTCATCTTCCTGCCGTTCATGGGGCTGAACTCGATCTTTGTCGTTTATTTCACAGCCTGTGAGCTGCCGACCGCAGCACAGCTTGTCTCACTGCTGCGCGGTGCACTGCTGGTCGTTCCGCTGGCATTTATCTTCTTCGCATTCCGCTCCGTCAACGGCATCTGGCTGACAATTCCGATTGCCGAATTCCTGACGCTCGGCGTCAGCAGCGTGATCTGCTTCTTCATCGCCAAGCCCTATGAAACCTATGTCTACTACTATCAGCCGCCCGAGCCGACGGTTCATTCCAGACCGAAACAATACTTCTGATAATAAGAGCACCGTGTAGATGTACGGTGCTCTTTTCCGCATGCGGTAAAGTTGACAATTCCGGCAAAGTATGCTATAATGCAAATAATCTGCGATACAGTAAGGAGGATTCTTATGCATAACAGATATATCTATATTTACAGTGCTGTTCTGCTGCTGACATCTGCCGCCTGCTTACCGCTTGTATCCTGCGGCACTGAGAATACATCCGCCGATGCAGCCGATTCCGATATAATAGAAGAGATACCTGATCTGAAAAAATGCGGTACCTTCGTCGGAACGGTCTATAAAAAAAGCAACGGCGATATCATCGCAGGTGTAACAGTGACCGCTGAAAACGTCAAGACTCAGCAATCCTATTCAACCGTTACCAATCTCCACGGCAGCTATGAGCTCACGGTACCCGAGGGCACATATACGCTGCAATTTGTCGCGGACGGCTTCTACGGTCTGTGTACCGATGAATATAAAGTCAAAAAGGGCGCAACGGTCGAGACCGATCACCCGATCCGCTTAAATGCCGTCGGTGAAAATCCGAACGGAGAAACCCCTGTCGGTCCCGATATTGATGATACGCCGTCCGACATGCATTCTGAGGCGTCTGAGAGCCCCTCAGACGCGCCGGAGCAGCCTGATTCGTATGTAGACAGCAACAGCCCCTACAAGAGCTTTATAGACGGTATAATCGCGTGTTCCGAATACCGCGGCTTCGACGGCAAGACTGCCCTCGACTACGCACAGGTAATGGACTATATGCTTCTGGATATGGATCATGACGGAACGGACGAGCTGATCGTCAATACCGGCTCCTGTGAGGCGGACCGATCAATCTGCTTTTATACCTATCGCAACGGAACAGTGCAGCTGATCGGCTATAATTTCAGCGGCTTTCATGTCTGCGGCTATCTCCGCGACAATGACACAGACCAGCTTGTCACGCAATGGGCACATCAGGGCGTCGGCGGCACGACATGGTACTATTATGACGGCGATACGGTTCGCATCACGAAGGAAACCGGTCCTGTCAGCTATGAGGACGATGCAAGCGCTGTCCTCGCGGAAAACTGCACACCCATTGAAGCAAAATGCGGCTACCGCAGGGATTCCGGCTGGATATTCCAATAATGATAAAAAAAACACCGCGGAACGAAGCTCAGACTTCATTCCGCGGTTTTTTTTATGTTTTTATGAATCTGTTATCGCTGGTCAAGATCAATGAACTGTACCTGTTCAAATACAGTCTCACCGCTGTGATTCGTCATATCCTTGAGGATAGAGATCACAGAGGTATCAATGCCGGAGGTCTTCTTGGCAACCGCGATCTTATATTCCGCGGTGATATTGCCTGCCGGTGTTTCAATCGGCGTCAGCAGGATTGCGTGCGCGGTATTCACCGCATTGATCACGTTCTTATAGCCCTCCTGCGACTTCTCAGACGGCATCACAACGATGAACTCATCCGAGCCGGTACGGTAGACCGTGCCGTCCTGGAAGACCTTGCGCAGTGCCTCAACCGTCGTCAGCAGCACCTGATCGCCTGCGTCATTGCCGTATGCAATATTGATCTGGCTGAATGCCGCCACATTGAACAGAATGAAGTAGAAGCATTCATTCGGCTTTGCTGCAAACTTCGATGCATCCATCGAGAAGGAAACACGGTTGCTTGCATCGGTCAGGATATCCTTGAACATTGCCGTCGTCAGGGATTCCTTCGTCTTCTCCGTCTTGACGATCTGCGAACTGAGCTTGCGGCTGGTCGCCTCCTGACGCTTGTTGATCAGACGGAAGATGAACCACAGCACAAAGAGCAGTACGCCGAAGACAAGCATGAATGCCAGCATGCTGTTGCTGAGTCTGAATACTTCACTCTTCTCATCCTCAAGCAGAAGGAACCAGTTATGCTGTTCCAGATAATACCAGTTGCAGATAACGGTTTTGCCGTTTTCATTTTTATACTCGAATCTGCCGGTCGAGAGCGGGTCGCCGTCATAGGTCGCAAGATAATTTCTCGCCTGTTCCGTCAGCTCAAGAATCTGCGGAATCTCCGGCTTTCTTCCGATCTCATAGCCGTTGGAATGCACCGCATAAGTATCGGAATCCGCATCAACGATTGCGTAGGTAGAATTCTCGAGACCCGCAACAACAACTCTGCCGAGGTCGCGGTCCAGACTCTGTGTCAGGATACCGAGACCGACCAGACCGAGTGCATGATGGTTTTCATCATAAATGGCTTTGTACATGGAAATAATCTGATTCTTACTTGCAGGCGATTCAATAATACCGGTATTGAAAACGCCTCTGCCTGCCTTCGTCATGCCGTCATGCAGCTCTGCAAGCGCATCCGGATCGGTTCTGGTCACCATGCCGCGCGCCAGATGATTCGTATGTGCAAGCACCTTCGTAGACCAGTCGCTGATGTAAATGCCCTCGAGATACGGAACATCAAGCGAATATTCCTCCGTATACTTCTGTGCCGTAGCAGCGTAAACGTCATTGTCCGGATTATTCAGCAGATCCTGCACCTGCTTTGCATGGCTGTAAGTAACCAGCGTTCTCTCCGCACTGTCTACAAAGTTATTGATCAGAATTGCACGCTCGTCATTGATTGCAGACATATGTGCCAGCGCGCTTTCCCGCGTCTTGGAAGCGACAAAAAACGAAACAGCCAGCAGCAGCAGCAGCATAACAAGCAGCTGAATCACAAGAATACGGTTAACCGCCGTACCCTGCTTTTTCTTCTTTTTTGCCATAGTCCTCATTTCCTTTCTGGATTACAATTTCCCGTATATTTATCTTTCATTTCTTGCGGAAGAAGCCGAAACGCTTCTTTTTTCCTTCATCATCCTGCGCATCCGTATCGGCGGCAGACTCAGCCTCGTCATCGTCAGAATCCTGAACAACGCTGAGCAGGCTGTTGACACGATTCTTGATCAGGCTTGCATCATTCTTCGCCTCGCCCGTAAGCGATGCGGAAACAGATGCGACCTGCTGGATGCTGATATTCGGAACAGAGGACTGCATCCGCGCCTGTGCCTTCAGCTGCTCGCTGAATTCAGCAATCGGAACGGCACGGTCCTGCATCATAATTTCGCAATGAATATTGTCGGTATGCAGCGCGAGAATCTGCCGCATACAGTCAAAGCACGGCAGAAGCGGCATGCCGTTCGTAATGGAGATCAGAAGCATCGCCTGAATCACAGACTCGCCCATGACCTGCATATTGTGGATCGCCTCTAGTTCGGCATGCACGTTGTGGATCATACCGCCCTTTTTCTCAAAGCGATTCAGACCGGTAAACAGTCTGCCGGAGGAGGAGCACAGAACACAAACGGTATCGTCCGGCGTAACAGACTCACCGCTGTTCATGCGCTGCATTGCGATTTCAGTTGCACGTTGAATAATAGCATCATAATTCACGAGATTAACCACCTTTCGGTTTTTGCTGAGTTTGAGAATTCAATAAAACGTCGAAAAAATTGTATATATTATCCTTCATTTTATTATTATACCACAATACTTGGACGGTGTCAACTGCTTTTTCGCAAAAATTGAGGAAAAAAGTAAAATTTGCAGATTTCTTCTGATTATTTCAGCAAATTACTTTACAAACAATGTGCACGATTTGAAAAACTCGGTTAAAATAATTATCTGTAAAGGAAACGAATTGTAAATAAATTCTGAACAGAATACTTTTCATCACAAAAAGTTCTTTTTACCCCTTGCTTTTTTTGAAATAATGTGATATAATATACGATATACTAGGTGTATAATGAAAATCGAGAGGGAGAACGATTCGTTCATGTATACGCCGTATGTCAAATCAAAGATAAGGGGTGCTTTGTATGACCTACATGCTGAATGATATTGATGAGGCCATTGACCGAAAGTTTCTGGTAACCAAAAAGCTGAACAACCAGGTTGAACCGGGTACAATCGTCCATATCATGGATGCACACAGCAACAAGGACGGCTCTATTAACGTATATTACCGCATCACATACACCAAACAGGAGTACACTGTCAAGTTTGATAATGTCAAGCAGTTCTGCAAGTGGGCACGTCCGGATAACTTCATTGCGCGTCACTATGAGAACTTCAATATCAAAGAGATTCAGCGCTATGTGAAGGTCAAGGACAGAACCTTTACCTCTTTCTGCCTGCCGATTATTCTCGGCGTATGGGCTGTGATCTGGGCAATCAGCCTGCTGCTGTTCGGTACCGGCACAGTCGGTATTGTGATCGGCGTTGTGCTGTCGGTTCTGAGTGCTGTTGCAATTACCATGGTCTACCGCAACAACAGACAGAAGTCACTGATCCGCTTCTACCGAAAGGTCAGTGCAAACTCCAACTGGGGCGTTAATTTCAAATAACAATCAAATGGTCAAAGCCGTGCAGGGAACAACCTGCACGGCTTTCTTTTATTCGCCACCCATTCCGGACAAAGCAAAGAAATCCCTTCTCCGTGCAAAACGAAGAAGGGATTTTAATTATACGCCTTTTTTGTAATTGAAGTTGTTTTTCGCAACCTTTTTGCGCTGCTTTGCGTTCTTGAGCATTTCCTCCTTGGAGAGACCGGTTGCGAGCTCTTCTGCCGCATCGGCAGCCGCCGCTTCCGTATCATCAAGGAAGCTGTTCAAACGCTTACGGTAAGCACCGCCGTTCGAGCCGCCGAGCGACTGCGAAACCATCGAGCTCTGCTGAACCGCATGGACAGCATGCACGGACTGCGATACAACGCCCATTTGCTGCTGCGGGACAAAGCTCTGCTGCGGATAACCGCCCTGCATCGGGTAGCCGCCCTGCTGCGGATAACCGCCCTGCATGGGATAGCCGCCCTGCATCGGATAGCCGCCCTGCATGGGATAACCGCCCTGCATCGGATAGCCGCCCTGCATCGGGTAGCCGCCCTGCTGCGGATAGCCGCCCTGCATCGGGTAACCGCCCTGCTGAGGATAGCCGCCCTGCTGCGGATAGCCGGCAGCCTGACCGCCGAAGCCCGGATACTGACCCGAAGCAGGCTTTGCCTCCGCATCCAGCGTCTTCACCTCACCGGGCGCACTGGAACCGTCAAAGAACGGATTATTTTCATCAATCTGGAGGCCCTCCACAAACTGATTCGTGGCAGAACCTGTTTTCTTTTCGTGAGCCGGAGCAGATTCCGCATCATCGAATCCGCTCATAAAATCGTTTACAACATCCGAGGTCAGAGATGTCAGCTCGGAAGCCGGCTTAATCTCTGATTCAGAAACAGCGACAAGACATGCCGCGTTGCTTGCATTTGCCGAGACAAGCAAATCCATGGCTTTCTCCGTCTGCTCCGCAACTGACCCGTCTGAGACCTTCACTGTCACAAAGCTGACAGCGATCTGATGACCGGAAAGCACATGAAGCACCTGCAATGCAGAGTCTTCAATCACGGCTGTTCCGTTGTCAAAACCGATGCCTGTCACACCGGACAGAATTTCGCCGCGTGCTGTCTGAATCAGCGTCACCGATATATCATCTGTCAGTGATGCAAATTCCGGAAATTTCTCCTTGACAGAGGCAGCGTATCTGCGCGCGAGACCAAGAAGTTCATTCATTTCCATTCCAATTCATTTCCTTCCTCAGATAAAATCAAAACATCACAGTTACGTATTTTTCAGAGCTGCAAGACGTGCCGCCTTCCGTTCTTTGGCATGTGCTTTCATGTCGGCAACCTTCGCCTTGAGCATTTCTGCCTTTTCGCCAAGCAGTTCCATGTCACAGATGCATGCAAGGGAGATATCATCCTCTGTGCCGAAATGTGAACGCTTGGTCAGATTTTTCTTGACAGACTGCGCAAATACATCCAGATTATCGAGCTGACTCGTAATAATCAGATGGTATTCCAGAAAATCGTCCTCATTGCTGAAGGACGTATACAGTCCGTCAGAGGAAGCATACATTGCAATCGCCTTTTTGCCTTCGATATAAAAGCTGTTGAACATCGAAGCGGCATTGCTGTTGCACATAGATGCTGTCATATTGGCAGGCGCAGATTCATCGTACACCATGGGCATAACCGGCTCGCCGTCTTCAAAAAGTGCTACAAGGCTGCCGTCGCCGATTTGCAGCCCGAACTGAAACCCGCGTCCGCAGACCGCAACAACCAGAGTCGTACCGTAATAAGATTCCTGCGGAATTTCCTTAAATTCTTCCTTTGTAAATTTCTGTGATTCCGCAAGCCGAACCGGATTGCCGGCAAGATGCTCCTGCACCCGTGTATTCCAGTTTGCAATGATCTGCTTTTTCATATTCTTCAGAATCAGTTTGTGATTTGCAGGAAATGTCTGCTCAAACTGTTCCGGATCTTTATAAAATGCACGAATCGTTTCAAGTGCCGCTTCCACAGCAAACTGGGAACCGAAATGACTTCTGAAATACTTCTTGCTGCCGTGACCGTCAGCGATTGCGGCAACGGAATAGTATTCATTTACCTCGTATGCCGAATGATCCTGACAGACCAGTCCGCTGGTTTCATGGCTTGCGCCGATTACAGAATGGCTGAAACCGCCGAACATCGCAACAATCCTCCTTATATCTTAATTCAGAGAAATAACGCCGAAGTACAGAATTACCAGCCCGTATCAAGGGAGATCGCATCTGCATCGCCGAGATTCGTCATCGAATCCTGAATCTGCTGACCGAGCAGCTTCTGCTTTGCAGCACGGACCTCTTCCTCATTCAGCTCGTGGTTGACGTCGTCAGACAGCGTCATACTCTTACTGCCGATCTGTGCGGAGGTAACAGCAATAATCTTGATCATCTGCGCGAGCTGACCGCCGGAATACGCATGCACAACCGTATCCTTGGAACCGGTAAACTCCTCAAGCATTTCATCGTTTGCTTCGCTGCCGATGCCCAGAGCTGCTTTCAGACCGTACTTATACCAGCTGTTCTGCTTGAGCTCCTCAAGCGCTTCCTTGTAATCGTCAGACGGATAGCCGTCCGTCATCAGGAAGATAACCGGCGCAAACGAAAGCGACGGCGAATTCAGGAAGCTGTTGCGGGACATTCTTGCAGACAGCTCACGGAATGCTTCACCCATATTGGTCACGCCGTCTGCGCGCAGACGGGACCATTCAAAGTCCTCAATCAGGATCGGCTCGGTGTACATCCAGCGAACCTGCGTACCGAAGGTCAGAACAGCGACCTTGACGTCGGTATCTGCCTCGCCGACTCTGCGGATCTCCGGAATCAGCTCCTCCATAACGGTATTGAGCTCACCGATCTTTTTGCCGACCATACTGCGCGAGGTGTCGATCAGGAAGAAGATAACAAGGCTCTTCTTCGAGACGCTGGTCGCGCTCAGCGGATCGTCATCATCAAAATCGAGCAGATCATCCGCAGCAGAAGCGATATTCTTGGAAGCAGCCTTTGCCTCCTGAACAGCATCCTTTGCAGATTTCTTCGCTGTCTCAGCAGTCTGATCTGCCGCAGCCGCCAGTCCCTGTAAGGCAGCAGATGCGGATTCTGCCGGCTTTGCAGCTGCGCCGGCAGCGGATTTCATCAGATTTGCAGCAGCTTCCTCGATTGCCTTTGCCTTTGCCTGTGCAGAGGTCTCCGCAGCGGAAGCAGCTTTCTTTTCATTGCTCATAACTCAGATCTCCCTTTCATGATATGCAAATCTATAGCATAGCATCACAGCGATGCTGTTACATCACCGAAATTGATTACGAGTCCCTGCCAGACAGGGAAGCCCTTTCCCGGCGGAATGTCGTAGAAGTCACCGTCCGGCATTTTGACGCTCCATGTTTTGCTGGACATATTCTTGAAGCCGAGCACGCCGGGTTTCAGGCGGTTCTCGACAAGCTCTCCGGCAATCGTCTGGAAGTCCTCGGAGTCCGGATCAATCTCGCATTCGTAGAAAACGCAGCCGAGATACAGCGGCATACGGTTCTTGCGGTTGCTGAATTTCAGCGTCTCAAAGATTGTTCCGCACTGCGGGCACTTGAACGACTTGGAATCCGGCTGCTTGAAGGTCGAGCAGAAATTCGTTCTGCCGCAGCTGCACTGAATGATCTCAGAGCGCAGGCGGATAAAGATTTTCTGCCATTCATTCTCAATAATACGCTTATTCGGATCGGAAATACCGAGCGTGAAGGAGCGGATAAACGCCTCCTTGACATAATCGGGATAAATCCGCCAGAACTTGATGACATTGTCATGTATGCCGCGGACAGGACGGTTGCTTGCGTTGTCCGGATCATAGATGAACACGGCATTCTGACCGTAATGCTTGAGCTCGGAGGATTCGGTCAGGCAGACATCTCTGACAACCTTTTCGCCCTCCATCGGATCACCGCGGAACAGCAGCTTGAAAAGCACGACTGCCAGCGAATATTTATCCGTCTGAACATTCGGCTTTGCAACGCCGCGGACAACCTCCGGCGCCATATAGCCGGGCTTGCCGCCGATGCCGAAGTTGCTGCCGTCCGGCGCGATGTTATCACAGTCGCAGACGAGCACGGCGCCGGTATCCATATTGATGAAGAAGCCGCCGTCGTTCAGGTCCTGATAGCTCTTGCCGGCGCGGTGAAGCTGCCGGAAGGCATTGACAATATTGATAACCGCCGTCACCATCGCATAGAGACTGGTGAAGCGGACCGGTGTTTTCGTGGAACGTCCGGTCAGCGGGTTGACGGACAGCTTATATGTATTGAGGATATCCACAAAGGAATCGAAGCTCTCCGGCTTCAGTTCCATCAGATAACCGAAGGTACCGTCGGCAGTTTCCTTCGTCAGATATTTCGGCCACAGGAATTTGTTGCTCGGCGGACCGTCACTGATGTTATTCTGGATATTCTTGCGGAATGCCTTGGGGTTCTTCATCTTATCAATATCATACCACTTGAGCGCCCATTTCATTCCGTTATAACGTACAACGTAGACAGTACCCTGTCCGCCGCCGCCGATCACACCGAGAACCTCAGCCTTTCCGCCGTATTCCATTTCGACTTCCTGACCGATCGAAAGCTCAACCATGTGAATCTGTCCTCCTATATTGAAATCAGTTCAACCGCAATCCTGCGATCTGCCGCTCAGCGCGAGCCGGGGCGGTAGGTCTCGACCGGAATTGCATTGCTGAGACAGTATTTGTATACATACGAATTCTCCACACAGACAATCGTCAGGCGCGGGCAATACGCAAAAGCGTTCTTATCAATGAACTTAATGCTGTCGGGAAGCGTCAGCTTGCGGAGCATCTCGCAGCCTGCAAACGCCTGCTCACCGATGCTGCTGACCGTATCCGGAATCTCAACGACCTCAAGGCTCCGGCAGAACGAAAACGTGCTGTCTGCGATTTCCATGATGCCGGACGGCAGATCAATGCGGACGAGCTTCTCACACTGCGTAAACGCCGCCTGACCGATCAGGCGCAGCGAAGAAGGCAGCTCAATCAGGCGCAGATGCTTGCAGTTGGAGAATGCATACTCACCGATTGCAAGCAGCGAATCAGGCAGCTGCACGGAGCGCAGATTGCCGAAGCCGTCGAAGCTGAATTCCTCGATCTTGGTGCAGCCGTCGGGAATAACCACGTTTCTCGAAAAAACACGGAACTTATTTGCCGCAGCACGGCTGAAAACATTGTCGTTGACGCTGACAGGTCGTACCCTGCCCTGCGGCGCCTCATCCTCTTCGGTCTTCTCCGGCACACGCATCGGCGAATCATAGGGCCAGCCGAGCATATAGGTCAGGCTTGCAAGGACAAACTCCGCAGCATTCTCGGAAAGGAATTTCTCGCCGAGCATGATGCTTCTGGCTTTTGTGATTGCCATATCGCGGTTCGACTGCTCGGAAAGCAGCACGCCGAGGATTCCGTCCTCAACCATACCGCGCAGCAGCTTGCGTTCCTTATCATATTCTGCAATGAAATCATTCAGCAGCGCAGTGAAGCGTTTTTCGTGGAACATCAGGCTGCCCTCATATCTGAGAAACAGCTTGTATGAATATTCCTTAAACATATTCTTCAACTGCAGCTGAATATGCTGGGTATTATCGAAGCCCTCGATCGTCTGGAGGGCAGGTGCGCCGCACTCCGGACAGGAAATGCTGTTCGGAGGGAGTTCGGCACGGCATTTCTCACACTGCATAGTCAACTCTCCTGAATTTCATTCTGTATAACTGTTGTCTGCCGGAATGTGCGTCAGGGTATAATACGCCCCTTCCGGTTTATCACGTTGTCATTATACCATGTTTTTTTCCGATTGTCAAGTAAGAGATATATCATATTTGCCGTATCCGCTTAAAAAAGCAGGTGCATTGTCATTTGCGGTTTCTAAAACAGAAAGAGCTGTTTTTTCTGGAATTTCGTAGCTTTTCGGAACGTCAGTCAAAATATTTTTTTGTATTGTTTCACTTTGCATTTGTGCAATATTGCTAAATCTGATAGATTAAAATTGTTTTGTGTATAAAATAAAATACCTTGAAATTTTTTCGCAAATGTGCTATTATATATAATATTAAGTGAATGACTACAGCGGAGGTGCTTCCAAAAGCAGACCGCTGATTCATAAAAGGTTCATCTGATATTCATTTACAGGAGGAAAGTTAAATGAAAAAGAAGAGCAGGACCCCACTCGCCAGAACGGCTCTTTGCAGTCTTGCACTCGCTGTCTGTCTTTCTTCAACCGGCTGCGGTCTGATTGACGGAGCGGCGAACGGTGCTGTAGACTTAACGGGCGCCCGTGTCTACGTCATCGGCTCGTCGAAGGGACTTGAGTTCTGGGATTATGTCAAGCAGGGTGCCATGGAAGCAGGTGAAGAGCTCGGCTACGAGGTCATTTACAAGACCGCAGAGCAGATCACTGATATTGACACACAGCGCAAGCTGATCCGCGAGGCAATCAATGACGGCGCAAAATCAATCGTTATCGCTCCGAACGATCCGGATGCACTGAATGACGATTTGCAGGCTGCCGTACAGGCAGGCATCGAGGTTCTTGCGATTGATGCGGATACCACGTTCACCGGCCGCCGTACCTACATCGGTACAAGCAACGTCTCCAGCGGCTCAATCGCAGCGCGTCATGCATTTGAATTCTTTAATAATATGTATGATGACAAGGCAATCGTCGTCACAGATTCCGATACGGCGCTCTCCGCACAGGACAGACTGAGCGGCTTCCAGAGTACGCTCGAAAGCCTTGTCCGTGCAAAGGCACTGACGGAGTATAACGCACAGAGACAGGCTGAAGCACAGCAGAAGCTGGAGGAAATGCAGGGTCTCGGCGAAGACAGCGGTCTGCCGCCTGCCGTTCTGAATCCGGCAAAATCCGCAGCTTATATCTCATCGCAGGGCGGTGCATCTCCGGATGATATCGCACAGGCAGTTGCAAATGCAGCAGCCGCCGGTGCATCGAGTGCAGGTGTGGATGTTGAAACCACGGCAAAAGCCGCAGAGCTTGCCGCAAGTGCAAACGGCGGTAACGGTGAACGAGCTGCACAGCTTGTCCGTGAGATCATGACAGGCGAAAAGAAGGAAGAGAAGACAGAAGAAACAGTCGTTTCTGTCGATTCTGTTGATGAAGCTGCACAGGCTGCTGCAAAAGCTGCAAAGGATAACGGTGCACCTGCGGCTGCAATCGCTGAGGCTGCTGCAAACGCCGCTGCACAGGCTGCAATCGACGCAGGCTCAAATCCCGGTATCGCAGCGCGAGCGGCAGGTCAGGCAGCCGGTATGTACGGCGGTGACTCTCAGGCTGCATCGCAGACAGCGCTTGCAATCGTTCAAAAAGCAACGGGTCAGCAGCAGGAAACGCCGCAGCAGGACAACACCACCGCTGCTGAGGCAGATCCGCAGGTCGTTTCTGATGCTGCGCAGGCTGCTGCAAAATCCGCAAAGGAAAACGGTGCACCTGCAGCCGCAATCGCTGAGGCTGCCGCAAATGCCGCTGCACAGGCTGCAATCGAGAACGGCATCGCTGATCCCGGTGTAGCAGGTCAGGCTGCCGGTCAGGCTGCCGGCATGAACGGCGGCGATGCACAGGCTGCCGGCGCAGCTGCTGCTGAAGCTGTCTCCAAGGCAATCGAAGACGGCACACTCAAGGCAGGCGGAGATACGCAACAGGGCGGAAATACACAGGAGAGCGGCAGTGCCGAGATTCCGGAAGAGGTTGCAAAGGCAGCACAGGCTGCTGCAAGAACCGCTGCTGCACAGGGTGCGCCTCCGGCAGGTATCGCACAGGCTGCTGCAAATGCCGCTGCCACCACCTGTATCGAAATGGGCATCACCGATCCGAGTATCGCTGCACAGGCTGCCGGTCAGGCTGCCGGTCCGAACGGCGGTGATTCCTCCCTCGCAGCATCCACTGCTGTTCAGGCGATTCTGAATGCAACCGGTGAGGGCACCAGTACAACCAAAAATGTCAGCACGGAGAAAATCGAGCCGATTCAGACTGTTCTGAACTGCAAGGGTGAATCCGATGTTGCAAAGCAGCAGGTTCTCCAGCTTCTCAGCAACGATACAAACCATAATATCAAGGTTATCTTTACAACCAGTGAGCGCTCGACAATCGGCGCCTGCGAGGCTGTTGCAGAAGCCAATATGGTCGGCAAGGTCGCAATTATCGGCTACAATGCCAATGAGACCGAACAGACCTATCTGAAGAACGGTACCCTGACCGGTCTGATCGTTCAGAACCCCTACAACATGGGCTACCTCGGCGTTTACTACTCCGGTAGACTCCTTTCCAATGATAATGTCGGCCGTACCATTGATACCGGCGCAGCTTATGTCACACTCAGCAATCTCAACTCCAATGAAATCAAGCTGCTGCTGGATCCTGCCGGATACACCAGAAAATAAGGGAGGAGAATACGAAAATGGCTAAACAGAATAATACAGATTTCCGCAGCTTCGGTTATATCGTCATTGCGATTGCACTGGCGGTTATCATGACGCTGAACATGACCCTCCTTTACTTCAACTACGCAGCTGCACACCGCACATTCAAAAACACATCTTCTGAGATCAACCTGATCAACAGTGCGAACAATATGCTCAGTCAGGCAAACAATGAGCTGAGCGACATGATCGCCGGCATCGGAAGCACCAAGGGTCATATGACGGCAATCACCACCATCCTCCCTGCCTGCCAGGCGAAGATGGATGCATATGAAAAAGTCGGTGTGCACAATGAGCTGGCTGTCAGACGTTTCCGTCATGCGCGTGCTTATCTGGATGCATATGCAGTCAAGATGAACGAGTATAACGATGAGCTGACCGCGATCCTCAAAACCGGTGACGACTCCAAAATCGAAGAATTCCAGAATTCTCTGAAGGACGTTTACGAGCAGGAGATCGCTCCGCTTCAGACGGCTGCCGCGGAAATGATGGTTTCCTCGATTTCGATTGCTACCTCAGACGCGAACAAGCGTACCGATGACGCTGCGCGCAACATGTACCTGATCCTTGCCGTTCTGGCAGCGATCCTTATCATCGGTGAAATCGCGGTTTTCCTGGCTGCAAGATACAACAAGCGTGCAAGCGAGGAAATCAGCCGCAAGAGCGCACAGTTCGCGGATGCATCCTCGAAGCTCATGCGTTCCCGTGAGAAGATGGAAGACATCGCGGTCTCCAACATTCTGACCGGTCTGAAGAACCGTTACGCGCTGGAGCAGGATATCGGCGAACGCCTTTCCACCGAGCAGTTCAACATCGCGGTCTTCGACCTTGACAACTTCCGCAGTATCAACGATACCTACGGCTATGATTTCGGCGACGAATATCTGGCACAAATGGCAGAGCGTCTGCGTGAAGAATTCGATCAGTTCGCGGATATCTACAACATCACCGGTAACGAGTTCTGCTTCGTCTTCAAGAGAACCGTATCTGATACGCAGGTCATCCGCCTCGTCGAAAACATCGTCAATGTCATGACCAGCCCGTACACGATTCTGAACCTGACAGTTCAGCTGACCGTCTCCGGCAGTACCTATCACTACCTCGCAGGTGACTGCCTGAACGTCAACTCGCTGCTGGTGAAAATGGATAACGTCCTCCGTAATGCAAAGCGTGCAGGCGGCGGACAGATCTTCCAGGTTATGAACATCTGATTTTCTGCGCAAATACGTTCATATTTCAGAGCTGCTGCATGGTATGTGCAGCAGCTCTTTTTATACCTGTACGCAAGCGGGAATTGTACAATCTTGCAAAAATACACACGATATCCGGCTGTTTTGGCATCAAATGTATAAAACCATAAAAAAGATATGGAAATCCTGTGAAGTTCTATTGACTTTTCATGAATTCTGTTGTATAATAACTATATAAAAGAAAATACAGAAAATCAATACAATTCGGATAATTTATCCGGATTTATACGTACAACAGGCTACTGCGAAACAGTACTGTTTTTTTGTCTCAATTATCTGCAACAGGAGGAAACAGGGCATGTCTGAATCAAGATTTATGAAAACGGTTCCGTTCGGCGGATATGACCGCGCCGGTGTCGAAGCAAGATTTGAACAGCTCAGTGCACAGATTTTCGGTCTGCAAAATGAGCTTGCCGACAGCAAGAAGCTGATCGAGACGCTTCAGAGCGGCGGCAGTGAATTTGAATCTCTACAGCAAATGCTTGAAGAACACCGCACGAAATTGACCGATTTGCAAGCAAAAGAGGTCACGCTCACTGAAAAGCTCCAGTCAGCCGGAGCAGAGCTTTCACAGAAGGATCAGGAAATCGAGACACTGAAAAACAAGATCATTTCGCTGCGTGACAAGCTCCATGAAAGAGACATGAAACTCTCCGCCTACGAGGCAGACACTGATAAAAAGCCGGCACATGCCGCGATTGCCGAGGTTGAGGAAAAAGCGCGCAATATCATCCATACTGCGGAAAAGGATGCAGCGAAAGTGGAAGAAAACAGCCGCATGCTTGCCGAGAACATCGTGGAAGATGCAAATAACAGCGCAAAGAAAATCATTTATGATGCAGAGGTTCAGAGCGCGAAGATTATTGCAGATGCGCAGAATCGCAGCGCGGAAATCGAGGTCGCATCCGGCAATCTGCGTGCATATCTGCTCGGAGATGTCGAAAAGCTCTCCGCACAGTTGCAGACAATCCAGCAGGCATTTGATCAGATGCACAGGCAGAATATGCAGGCAGTCAGCAATACTGCGCAGATTCTCAGCAGCACAGATCAGATTCTCCGTTCCGGCGGTACACCCGTATTCCGTGCGCCGGAGGTCGTCCAGCCGCAGCTGCCGCCTCCGCCTGAAATCAAGCCGGTGCCGCATGAAGAGATTGCCCCGCCCGCTGCCGACGCCGAAGAGATTTCTCCGGAAGCACAGCGCAGCGCAGAGCTTGCTAAATTGCAGCAGATGGCAAATGCAATCGCGGGAATGGGATTTGAACCGCCGCAGCAGAATACGCAGGCATCCAAACCGGCAAATCATACAGTTTCCAATCTCGCCGCTCTTGCAGCACAAGCCGATGCAATCGCAGACGGCAGGTCGTAATATAAAGATAAAACATGATTGATCATTTATATAGAGGAGTAAGATAAGATGAATGAGATTATTATTGTAAAGCCTGAAAAATGCGTCGGCTGCAATGCCTGCATCCGTTCCTGTCCTGCACCGGAAGCGAATATTACGCAGAAGATCGGCAGCGGCAAATACATTACCCGTGTCGATCCGGAGCGCTGTATTGCCTGCGGAGAATGTATCCGCGCATGTAAGCACGGTGCAAGAGACTATATTGACGATACCGAAGACGCAATGAACGCGATTCACCGCGATCAGAAACTGATCGTCATGGTCACGCCGGAAATCAAGGCATGTTACCCGACCAAGTGGAAGGGTATCCTCGACTGGTTCCGCAGCAAAGGATGCAGCGTCTATGACGCATCATTCGGCGCGGATATCTGCACATGGGCGCATCTCCGTGCACTCGAAAACGGTCAGCTCAATAACTTTATTACGCAGCCGTGCTCTGCGGTTGTCAAGTACATCGAGCTGTATCAGCCGAAGCTGCTGACGAATCTTTCGCCGTTCCACTCCCCTGTTTCGTGCAGCGTGATCTATGTCAAAGAATATCAGCGGCGCGACAACCCGATTGCAGTTCTCTCTGCATGTATCTCGAAGAAAACCGAATTTGCAGAGACAGGTCTGGTCGATTTCAGCATCACTTATCGCCGCCTCATGGAATATTTCGACCGCAACGATATCCGCATCGCATCGAATCCCGTCGAGGATTATTCCTATAAATTTGATGATATTCAGGGCGAACTCGGCTCGATCTACTGCCGCCCGGGCGGTATGCGCGACAATCTGCTCGAGCATGCACCGGATCTCAGAATCTCCGTTTCGGACGGTGTCCAGAAGGTCTACCGCGAGCTGGATATGTACGCCAAAATGCCGGAGCAGAAGCAGCCCCACATTTTCGACGTTCTCTCCTGCGAATACGGCTGCAATATGGGTCCTGCGTCTGATTCTGACCAGAGCTGCTTTGAAGTCTTCCGCACCATGCATGACATCGAGGACGAGGCGCGTGCACGCAGAAAGACAACCGGCGGCGTATTCCGGAACAGTGAGGATAAGCTCTTCCGCCGCTTCGACGAGGAGCTGAAAATCAGCGATTTCCTGCGCAGCTACAAGGCAACAAAACCGAGCCTTGTTCCGAGCGACGCACAGCTTGAGCCGATTTTTGCCTCTATGGACAAGACCAGCGACAAGGAACGCACTCTCGACTGCGCAGCCTGCGGTTATAAAACCTGCCGCGAAATGGCGACGGCGATCTTCCGCGGACTGAATATGCCTGAAAACTGCCTCTACCACGCAAAGACTGCAATGGAAAACGGCGGCGGCGGCAATGCAGACTTCCGTCAGTTCACGACTGAGCTCCGCATCGCAGTCTCGGAGATTCAGAATGATGTTGCCGAGATCAATAAAACCGCGGATTCGACCGGCGAGCGCACGAACATGGTCAATGAGCTGCTGCGCAATATCATCGTATTCTGCAACAATAACCCCGTCATGGACGAGGGCAGTGTCAAGCAGCTGACCGGCATCCTCGAAACGACGATGTCCGCACTCGGTGCATTCAATAAGAATGTATTTGACACGCAGGGCGCAACGCAGAAAATCTCTGCCGCAATCGAAAAGCTCACAGGTTTCCTCAATCAGGACACCGATTCGTAAAATCACATGAAAAGAACCGCGGAATCAAAGCATCTGCAATGATTCCGCGGTATTTTTATTATTTACAGAAATTGCGGTATTCCGAGGGGGTCATACCGGTCTGCTCCTTGAACTGACGCATCAGGTGAAATTCGCTGTGATAGCCGCACTGCTCTGCAATCTGCCGGAGCGGCATTGTCGAGGTTGAGAGCAGGCTCTTGGCGCGGTTCACTCTCGATTCCGAGATATCCGCCGTGATGCTTACGCCGAACAGAGATTTGTAGCTGTGCTGCAAGGAAGATATGCTCATTGCATAGGATTCCGCCAGCTCCTGCACCGTGCCGATCAACTCCGGCGCATGCTGAATCTGCCAGCGCATCGAAACAAGGCGGTCATATTTCGCGCTCGCCTTCATCGCAGTCGTCTGCGGCTTGGTATGGACATCGCGGCTCAGATGAAACAGCATCATCTGTAAATAAAGCAGCGAAATGTCATAATGATAATCCTTTGAATTGTAGAATTCATAGGTCATCGCGCGAATGATCTCAGAGCATTCCGGTGCACCGCCGATCGGAAACGGACGGTTCAGCGGAATATCCAGCTCCCGAAACAGCTTGCGGTCCGCCGGATCGACCGTAAAATGAAACCAGTCATCCATATAGTAGTCATTGCATGCACGGTAATACTGCGGAGTGCCGTCTGTATAGATCAGGACGGAATTCTTCGGAACGCTCCGAATTTCCTTGCCGATCTTTACCTCACATTCCGCATGAAACAGCAGAAACAGCCAGCTCGGGCTGATGCCGTTCGGACGGTCAATCACAAAATCCCTGTCATGCGCGTGGTGATATCCGATACTATAAATATCCATTGCTGCACCTCCGTAATCTGTTATTTATCTTTATTGTAACATAACCTTGCAGAAAATGCAATACCTTATTTCAAATTTGCTGAAAACGTATGTAATCCGTGCATGATATGTTATTTTCTTTTCTGCTTTTCCATGTTATAATGAACATAAATAAAACAGTAAGGGGGAATTCATCATGCTGAGTAAACGGATATGTGCTTTATTCTCAGCAGCTGTACTTTTGTTTTCTGCACTTCCGGCAGGAAGCTGTGCCGCTGCGGAATCACCCGTCGGAACGATGCGTGATATTTCAACAATGGATCTGGTGCATGACATGGGCATCGGCATCAACCTCGGCAACACAATGGAAGCCTGCGGTGACTGGGTCAACGGCAAATGCGTCGCTGATTACGAAAAATCGTGGGGCAGCCCGCTCGTCTCAAAGGAGATGATCGAGGGCATTGCGAAAGAGGGCTTCGGCGTACTGCGCATTCCTGTCGCATGGTCGAACCTCATGGTCAAGGACGGTACCTATACAATCAACGCAGAGCTGGACGAACGCATTCATCAGATTGTAGACTGGACAATCGGCAGCGGCATGTATGCAATCATCAACATCCACTGGGATATGGGCTGGGTCAATGAATTTCCGGACAACAAGGATGAGAGCATGAAGCGCTTTAAGCGGATGTGGACACAAATCGCGGAGAGCTTTCAGAATTACAGCGATTATCTCATGTTTGAATGTCAGAATGAGGAGCTCGGCTGGGAGAAAATCTGGAATCCGTGGGGCGGAACAGAAGGCAAGGCAGAATCCTATGCGCTCTGTAATGAGATCAATCAGGCATTCGTCGATGTCGTGCGCGGCACCGGCGGCAACAATCCGAAGCGTCATCTGCTGATTTCCGGCTATAACACCGGTATCGACCGCACCTGCGATCCGTATTTCAAGATGCCGAATGACCCTGCAAACCGCATGGCAATCTCGGTGCACTATTACTCCCCTGCCGGATTCGCAATTCTCGAGGAGGATGCCGACTGGGGCAAGGCGACCCCGACATGGGGCAGCGATCAGGATTATGCCTCCCTGCGCAGCGAAATGGATATGATGAAGACCCATTTCACAGATAAAGGCATTCCGGTCATCATCGGCGAATACGGCTGCCCGACCAAGAATAAAGAGCCGGAATCCGTCCGCCGCTTTATCACATCGGTCTGCGAAGAAGCCTATAAGCGCGGGCATTGTCCGGTTCTGTGGTCTACGCCCGGCGGGCACTATGACCGTGAAGAATTCCAGCTCGTGGACAGAGAACTGCAAAAGAATCTGTTTGCAATCGCCGGCAAGGAATTCAAGCCTGCCGAGACGCAGCCGACAACCACGACCACAACGGGAACCGAAACGACAACCACGACAACGGTCACAACAGAGCCTGAAAAGCCCCTGATGGGCGATCTCAACGGCGACAAAGCTGTAACAATCGCTGATGCCGTCATGCTGACAAAGTATCTGATGACAAGCGAAGCATCTGTCCCGCAGGCGGCGGACCTCGACGGAAACGGTCATATCAATGCGGCTGATCTGTCGCTCCTGAAACGTGAAATTCTCAAATAACCCTATGAAGCAAGCTGACTGCATTACGCCTCCGTAATGCAGTCAGCTTGTATTATTTCAGATATTCCTTGCAGACGCGCTCGACGAGTTCGCGTGCCTGCGCAGGTGCCGCGTCGATCTCGCAGCCTGCCGCATGCAGATGCCCGCCGCCGCCGAAGCGCTGACAAATCTCATGCGCACTGATATCGCCCTTGGTATGCACCGAGCAGCGCGTTCTGCCGTCAGGGAGCTCACGCAGCGTGACACCGATCTGCATCTCCGCAACCTGCTCCACATACGCATTGATGCCTTCCAGATCACTGTCATCCATGCCTGCCGCAGCCAGATCGGACAGCATCAGCACGCCGGTCAGCAGCCGCTCATCACAGGAACTGCGGAAGCTGCGGCGCAGTGCATCCTCAACCTGCATCCGTCCCTTTGATTTATACAGCATATGTCCCTTGCCGATGCCGGAAATATCTGCACCGCAGTCGGCAAGCGCGGCAGCCGTCCGGAAGGTCTGCGCATCCGTATCGCTTGTACGGAAACAGAGCGTATCCGTCACAAGTGCCGTATACAGCAAATTTGCGATATACGGCGTCACAGGCAGCTGCATTTCAAGCAGCAGCTTGTAAATAATCTCACTGCATGCACCGCAGTCCGGCTCAACGTATTTATAGTCTGCAACGACCGTATTGCCGTTGTGGTGGTCGATGCAGAATGTGAAATGCTGATGCTCATACGGACCCGTGCGCTTCGGCGACGAGGTATCAAGCGAGAGATAAACCGGTTCACGGAGCTGATTCGGCTGAAATGCATCCGTCAGATAACGGAACGATGCCGGCACAGGGTCGCGTCCGGTCACGGCGCATCGGATTCCTGCTGCCTGCAATGCCGTCGCCAGCGCATATGCCGAGCCGATACAGTCGCCGTCCGGACGGATATGATATACAATGCAGACATCTTCACAGGCAAGCAGCTTCGCCGCGACCTCTTTCAATGTGCTCATAGAATGCCTCCTTTTATTTGCCGTACTTCTGAGATGAGAACGGAAACGTCACTGCCGCGCTTTCTACTCATCCGCCTGCGGCAGCTGATGCGGTGACAGATTGACCGTCACAATTCCGATACAGACAAGCAGCAGTGCCAGCACAAAGCTGCCGTTGATCTGGCTGCGCTCATGCAGCACGATTGCCGAAATCAATACGCCGAATACCGGATTCGTAAAGCCGAAAACGGCAACACGCGAGACCGGATTGGCTTTCAGCAGCAGCGCCCAGACCGAGTATGCCGCAGCCGATACAAACGCAAGATACAACATCAGCAGCACCGCCTCCGGCGTCACATGATGCAGCCTGCCGCCGCCTGCAAAGCCGATCAGTGCAAGCACAATGCCGCCGAACAGAAACTGCCAGCCGCTCAGCAGTACAGGGTTCTCATCGGCTGCGTATTTTTTCATGCAGACCGAGGAACAGCCGCTTGCGACGGTACAGAGCAGAATCATGCCGTCGCCGAGGAACCGGAAGCCCGAACCGCCGCGCAGTCCGCTGAAATTGATCGCCACAAGCCCTGCAAAGCCGATCAGCGAACCGGTCAGCTTGCGTGCCGTCAGCTTCTCCATATGAATGCCGGCAGCAATCAGAATCGCCGTAAATACATTCGTTCCGACCAGCACAGCAGCTCTGACGCCGCTCGTATGTGCCAGCCCGATATAATAGCAGAAATATTGCAGAATCGTCTGGAACAGGCTGATGATGCCGATTTTCGGAATCGTCCGCCGCTGCGGCAGGAGCGGTTTGCGCGCCGTCAGACTGCCGAACAGCAGCACCATAAGCCCTGCAACAGCAAATCGGATGCCGCCGAACCAGAGCTGCGATGCCCAGTCATCGGCGGCGAGTCCGAGCACAGCATAGCCCGTCTTGACCGCCGCAAACGCACTGCCCCAGAGCGCACAGCTGAACAGCGCCAGTCCGGCAACGACCCAGAGATTCGTCAGGAGTTGATTTTGCTTCATGTTATGCCTTCTTTCCTGAACCATTATACCATATTTTAACGTCAAAAGCAAGGTACGGCGTTCAGCGGGAGAAAGGAGGAAGGAGAAGGGAAGAAGGAGGAAGTATTTTGAGTTAGAAGCGAGGAGTGAGGAGTTGCGGTGTGCGCTTGCGCGCACGATTTATATATAAGGATAAATGGAATAAAGAAAGCATAAAGCATTTATAAAGCCCACCACACAGATAGTTCATTGTTATCATCCGTCAGCACACAATTTTGCATACAGCAAAAAAACAGAGCACAGGACAGTCCCGTGCTCTGTATCATATTTCGTAATTTCACATTTCTGATTTGCATAAAAGGCAAACGCAATGCGCTGCGATGCCCTCCTCACTGCCGGTAAAGCCGAGACGTTCCTCGGTCGTCGCCTTGACACTGACCTGCGAAACATCACAGCCGATTGCCTCGCTGAGATTCATACGCATCTGCATGATATGCGGCGCCATTTTCGGAGCCTGTGCAAGAATCGTCGCATCGAGATTGCCCAGTATCCAGCCCTCTCTGCGAATCAGCGCCGTGACATGCCGCAGCAGTGCAATGCTGTCCGCGCCCGCATACTGCGGATCGCTGTCAGGGAAATGCTTGCCGATATCACCGAGTGCCAGTGCGCCGAGCATGGCATCCATGACAGCATGCGTCAGTACGTCCGCATCCGAATGTCCGAGCAGTCCGAGCCGGTGCGGAATCTCGACGCCGCCGATAATCAGCTTGCGGTTTTCAGTCAGCCGGTGTACGTCATAGCCGTGACCGATGCGAAAATCAGCCATTGGATTCTTCCTCCTCATTCAACCTGAGCAGTGCCTCAGCGACTGCAAAATCATCGGGTGTTGTCAGCTTGATATTGCTGTAGGCGCCCTCGGTCATCGTGACAGGCACGCCGAGCGCCTCCATAAGCTGACAGTCATCGGTATAATCCTTCCCCTGCTCCGCTGCAAGCTGCATCGCCTGACGGTACAGATTGAGCCGGAATACCTGCGGCGTCTGTGTCTGCCAGAGCAGTGCGCGCTCCGGCGTTTCTTTGATGATGCCGTCCTGCACGAGTTTGATCGTATCCTTGACCGGCACGCCGAGCGTCGCTGCACCTGAAATGCGCGCATCTGCAATCACATGCTCGATATCGGCAGGACGGATCAGCGGTCTTGCGCCGTCATGGACTGCAATATACGCTGCATCAAACGGCAGCGCGCTGACGCCGTTCTGCACGCTCTGCTGACGGGTCTCTCCGCCTGCGGTCACCGTGACGGGCTGATGCAGTTCATCCTCAATCTCCGCAATGGAGCGCTGGAATTCGTCGATATCCTGCTTCCGGCAGATAACAACAAGCCCCGCAATACTTTCGCATTGGCAAAAGCTGCGGAGCACTTGATGCAGAACCGTTGTATCCCCGAGAGAATGCAGGATCTTATGGATGCCGCCCATTCTGGTCGCGTTTCCGGCGCAGACCAGAATGGCAGCAGTATCTTTTCGTTTCATCGGCATCAATCAGTCAACGCCGGGTGCCTTGGTACCGCAGACTGCGCAGAACAGCGCATCCGCGCTCAGCACTTCGCCGCAGTTCGGGCAGACATTCTGCACGGGCTGTGCCGGTGCTTCGGGCGTAACGGGTGCAGCGGGCTGAGCAGGCTGCTCAGGAACCTTATTGCCGCATGCAGCGCAGAAAAGCGCATCCGGAGCGAGTGCCTGTCCGCAGAACTGGCAGATCGGCTGAACCGCTGCCGGAGCCTGTGCAGGAGCCTGTACCGCCGGAGCCGAAGCGCCGCAGTTCGGGCAGAATTTCGAGCCGATCATAATCGGTCTGCCGCACTCCGGACACGCAACGGAGCCTTCCAGTGCCTCCAGCTCGTGCTGCTTTGCCTCAAGACTTGCCTTGAGCTCATTGATCGCCGTAAACATCTCTGCATAATCCGGTGCAGGGTTATCGCATGTTTCCGTAAAGTATTTCTCACCGATATCGCGGTAGCGGTTGCGCAGCTCATTCTCGAACGCCGCAATATCCTTGCGGATCCGGTTTTTATCCGCGAGGGTCTTTGCATTGTCGGAAACCTGCTTTGCTGTTCTGGATACAGAAGCGGTCAGTTTGTCAAAAAATTCGATTGCCATAATTCGGTTCCTCCTTCGCAATTACGCCGCATCGGCGCTTACCGACATTATAGCATATCCCTGTGCTTTTGTCAACTATGCAGCGCGGAAAACAGGAGATAAAAAATCAGCAGCACAGCCGCAGACAGATTCTGCTCCTGCGGATTAAGTCCAGTAAGTGTCCGGAGCATTTCTGAGCCAGTTTACGGCGTATGTGACAAATTCCTCCGGATTCATGCGGCTGTCCAGTGCGCAGCACTCCCATGCAGACAAAACAGCGCTGCGGATACTGCGGTAAATGTCCTGCGCAGAGCAATTCTCCTCCGCAGCAACGAGCGCACAAATTTGCATCAGCGGCTTTTCGGGCATTGCATCCGCCTTGACGATCACCTTTACCAGCATCTGAAAGCCGAGACAGTCCGCAAGGAGCTCATGCTCCTCCAGAAACACACGCACTGCCGCTTCACGATTCGCAGTCCCATCCTTTTCTTGCTTCATGTTTTCTGCATCCCTTTCCGTCGCTTATGATTCATTTTATCATATCACTCGTCTGTGATCGTGTCAACCGTTTTCGACATTCCTCGACGGAAACGGTTTTATTTTTGCAGCGCAGCGCTTCTTCCTCTGATCTAAAGGCGAGGAGCACCCGCTGGCATTGATCTAAAGCTCTCAGGATGTACATTTGCAAATCAGTCCGAATGCGCTCCTTTCTCCTTCCTCCTTTTTCTTCAATGAAAAGCGGCTTCTCTCAGCTTGCTTTTTTTGCAATAATATGGTATAATGTTTTTGAATGCAATCATGAACGGAGGTATTCCATTGGCAAACCGCAACATTCGCAATTTCAGCATCATTGCCCATATCGACCACGGCAAATCGACACTCGCAGACCGCATCCTCGAAAAGACCTGTGCCGTCGCCAGCCGCGATATGGAGGAACAGCTGCTCGATAATATGGATATTGAGCGTGAACGCGGCATCACGATCAAAGCGCGTGCCGTTGCGCTCGATTATACCGCAAAAGACGGCGAAACCTATCGCTTCAATCTGATCGACACGCCCGGTCACGTTGACTTCAATTATGAAGTCAGCCGGTCGCTTGCCGCATGCGAGGGCGCAATCCTGATCATTGACGCTTCGCAGGGCATTGAGGCGCAGACGCTCGCCAACACCTATCTCGCCGTCGAGGCTGATCTCGAGATCGTACCGGTCATCAATAAGATCGACCTACCCTCTGCCGAGCCTGACCGCGTTGCACAGGAGGTCGAGAATGTCATCGGCATCCCCTGCCTTGATGCACCTCGCGTCTCGGCAAAAATGGGCACGAATATTGAGGAGGTGCTCGAGCGCATCGTCAGCGATATCCCCGCACCGGAGGGCGATGAAAGCGCCCCCTTGCAGGCGCTCATTTTCGACAGCTATTACGATTCTTACAAGGGCGTTATCATCTATGTCCGCATCAAGGAAGGCACTGTCAGAACCGGAGACCGCATCAGACTTATGGCAACCGGCGCAGAATTTCAGATCGTCGAGGCAGGCGTCATGAGCGCAACAGAGCACATCAACAAGGGCATTCTGCGTGCCGGTGAGGTCGGCTACCTGACCGCCTCGATCAAGAGCATCGGCGATACGCGCGTCGGCGATACGGTCACACTCGCGGAGAATCCCTGCACAGAACCCCTGCCCGGCTACCGCAAGGTCAGTCCCATGGTCTTCTCGGGTATCTATCCTGCTGACGGTGCGCATTACAATGACCTGCGCGACGCCCTTGAAAAGCTCCAGCTCAATGATGCTGCCCTGACCTTCGAGCCGGAAACATCGGTTGCACTGGGCTTTGGCTTCCGCTGCGGATTCCTCGGTCTGCTGCACATGGAGATCATTCAGGAGCGTCTGGAGCGTGAATATGACCTTGATCTTGTCACAACCGCACCCTCGGTTATCTACCGCGTCACGCTGACAAACGGCGAGGTGCTCATGATCGACAATCCCTCGAACTATCCCAACCCTGCCAACATTGCGAATGCAGAGGAGCCGATTGTCAAGGCGTCGATTCTTGCACCGAAGGAGTATGTCGGCGGCATCATGGACCTGTGTCAGGAGCGCCGCGGCATTTTCAAAGACATGCAGTATCTTGACGATGTGCGCGTTGAGATGCACTATACGCTGCCGCTCAATGAGATCATCTACGATTTCTTTGACGCACTCAAATCCCGTACCAGAGGCTATGCATCACTTGATTATGAGCTCGACGGCTATACGGCATCGAAGCTCGTGAAGCTCGATTTCATGCTCAACGGCGAAATCGTCGATGCACTGTCATTTATCGTGCATGATACAAAGGCATATCCGCGTGCAAGAAAGATTGCAGAGAAGCTGAAGGAGAATATCCCGCGGCAGTTGTTTGAAGTACCGATTCAGGCGGCGATCGGCGGCAAGATCATCGCACGCGAGACGGTCAAGGCACTGCGCAAGGACGTCCTTGCCAAGTGCTACGGCGGCGATATCACCCGTAAAAAGAAGCTGCTCGAGAAGCAGAAGGAAGGCAAAAAGCGTATGCGTCAGCTCGGCTCGGTCGAGGTACCGTCCGAGGCATTCATGGCAGTGCTCAAATACGACGAAGATTAACTGCACAAGGAAAGCAGGAGGACGTTTTTCCTTCATAGAATATTCGCATATTGACAGCTTCCGCCTGATATATATGCACGGTCTGCATATCATCGGCGTACTGCAATTTCTCAATCAAATTGATTCCGGAGATGATTCCCATGAAATACACCTGTCCGCACTGCGGAAAAAAGACCTTTACACCCTTGCAGAAAGCACTCTGCGGCGGCATGAGCAGTTCCGGCAAGCCATGCCCTGCATGCGGCGTGCGCTGCGTCAACGGCAAGCTGTCGCTGATTGTAAACTCCGTGCTGCGGTTCGCGGCGTTCGTTATGATTATCATTGTCTATTTTGCGCATGAGCCGGGCAATAAAAAGCAGGTGCTGCTGTTCGGCGTTGTACCGCTGATTGCAGCGTTCGTGCTGGGTTTCCTGTTCGATATGTTCATCGGCAGGCTCACCGAAGCAATCAAGCGCGAATGAGCGCCGGAATCTATATCCATGTGCCGTTCTGTGCGACCAAATGCCCCTACTGCGATTTCTATTCGGTGCGGTATTCCGCGGAGACCGTGCAGCGCTATGCAGACGCCGTCTGCCGCAATCTCAGCGCATTGACTATGGGGCTCGATGCAGATACGGTCTATTTCGGCGGCGGAACGCCCTCGCTGCTGCCTGCTGATCTGATTGCACGGATGCTGGATACGCTCCGGCAGCGCTGTCAGCTCAGCGAAGATGCCGAGATCACACTCGAAGCAAATCCCCTGACAGCGACCGCAGACCGGCTCGCAGCATGGCGCAGTGCCGGCATCAACCGGCTCTCGCTCGGCATCCAGTCCCTCGACGCTGAGATTCTCGGCATCCTCGGGCGAAAGCATACGCCGCAGCAGGGACTTAACGCCGTTCTGCGCGCCGCGGATGCAGGCTTTGCAAATCTGTCAATCGACCTGATGCTCGGACTGAAACAGCAAAGTGAAGCTCTGTGGGCGCATGAACTGGAAACGGCGGCGGCATTGCCCGTTTCGCATATTTCCGCATATATGCTCAAAATTGAGCCGCAGACACCATATGCCGCACATCCGCCTGCACTGCTGGATGATGAGGCAGAAGCCGACCGCTATATGCAGATGCATGAGAACCTGACCGCAGCCGGTTTTCATCATTATGAGATATCAAATTTTGCGCGGGCAGGCGCGGAAAGCCGCCACAACTGCAAATACTGGCGGCTGGAGCCCTATTACGGCATCGGACCGGCAGCGCATTCATGTTACGGCGGTGTACGCTATGCCGTCAGCCGCGATCTGGAGGCATTCTGTGCCGCACCGGCACAAATACAGACGGTCACCGAACCGCATGCAGAGAGCGAATCCGAGCGCATCATGCTCGGACTGCGCATGGCAGAGGGCATCTGCATGGACAGTGTCCCCGAAAGCCGTTTCCGCCTGATGCGCCGTGCAAAGCCGCTGATCCCGCAGTATCTGGAATCGGACGGCAAAACGCTGCGCATGACGCCGGAAGGCTTTCTTGTCTCCAATGCGGTACTGACACAATTACTCGATGATTAGAAAAATACCGCCGCCCGATCAACGCTTCTGCGCTGTATCGGGCGGCGGTTTGTTTATAACCTGATCTGCGTCCATGCGCCGATCAGACGATCAAGGCTCCATGCCGCATTTGCCGGCGAGGTCGAGGGCAGGCGTATGGCATCCCTGTGCAGCACCGGCTTCTGACAACGGTCATAATACTTTGCTGCGGTGCCGCCGTTGACATAAATCTGCCGGATATCGGCTGCCGCAAGAATCGGCGTCAGGTCATTCGGGACAACATTGCGGATGCTGCTGTCGGAGCTGCCCGTGATCTCACAGGACGCGATCACATCCCACAGCGCAATGTGATGCCGCAGCAGGAATGCACGCTTTTCCGCAACCGTCACAGGAATCTCATCGCCGCAAACGGCTGCCGTCACACGCCAGAAACGGTTTTGCGGATGTCCGTAGAAGAACTGCTGCTCTCTCGATTTGACTGAGGGAAAGCTGCCGAGAATCAGAATCTCCGACTGCGCATCATAGAGCGGCGGAAACGGATGTTGAATTGCTGACATTGCACCACGACCTTTCGCATCTATGATATCATATCAGGGCAAAAAAATCAAGCAGCAGAATATGAAGCCGGCACCGCGAAAACTTCTCTGTCCGATCAAAAAGACTGCCCCGGTTTCCGATGCAGTCTTTTTGTGTTCAGTCCTCTGTCTGCCGCTTGCGCTTGCGGTACTCGGTCGGGGTGATGCCGACGATCTTTTTGAACTGATGCATAAAGTGGACATAATTGCTGTATCCGCTCTGATCTGCGATATAGGCGATGCTGTAATCGGTGCTTGAGAGCAGGCGCTTGGAAAGCTCAATGCGGCTGTTGATGACATCCTGCGTAAAGCTGATGCCGAAGCAGCGCGTATAGAGCTTCTGGAAATAACCGCGGCTCAGAATCAGATCGCGGCACATCGAATCAATGCTCCAGTCCTCCTGCGGATTGCTGTAGATTCGCTCGCGCAGATTGACAAACTCACGGTAATAGGGCGATGCCTTCTCATTCTGGCGCGTCGCACGGCTCTCCTCAAGCCTTGCCGTGACCATTGCCGTAATCTCCTCAAGTGTTGTATTCGGTGCAATATAGTCACAGAAATAGCCGAAGCTCGCCGACAGCTTATAGGGCTTCAAGGAGCTCTGGTTATAGTGTTCGAGATAGCCCGAAATCGCATACATCATGCGCTGGCAGGCGTCTTCCTCGTAATCCTGATAGCCCATGATCGAAAACTCCGCATCTTCAATGCGTGCACAGCGTTCATAGGTCGTGCAGCTGTTGTTCATCGCATTGGCAAGCACCGTAACGGCGCTGTCGCCCTCGGAATGCCCGTAGGTCTCATTGACCTGCCGCAGCGAATCAAAGCTCGCATAGAGCAGCAGGAAGCGGCGGTGCTCATTCTTCGCTGCTTCAAAGCATTCGCGCGAGAATTTGCGGTAGCCTTCGTAGTTATAAAGACCCGTCAGCGAATCGCGGATCGACGAGAGATAGATGCGGTTATTGAAGCGCTTGAGATAGGTCTGCATGCGGACGAATTCCAGCGCAATATTGATTACGGAAATCCACTCGCAATAAACCTGATCGTAGGTATCAAGCCGCTCGCCGAAGCTCAGTGCCGCAATGCCGAATACACGGTCGTCATGATGCAGCGGTGAGAAGAAATAGCAGGCAGGCTTCTCGCGCTCCTCATGCAGACGCGGGAGCATTTTGCTTGTCTGGAAGGGCTTAGTCACAACACCGCCGCCCGGCTCGTCAAAGAGCTTTAAGAGCATATGCTTCGGATAGCCCTCGCGCCGGTATTCCGCCGGATTCTCGAGCGCGCCGCCGCCCTCCCAGTCCTCGCACAGGCAGATAAAAAACTCCTGTACATCGCGGATGAGATAGATATGCTTGCGGATTTCGGTCATGCATTCGTCAAGCGTCTGTTTGCTGGTCAGATTACTGCTCATATTGCTCGTGCGGAACATGGTGCGGAAGCTCTCCTGCGTCTCCTCGACGCGAATCTGATGCTTGAGATAGTCCACATCCACGCCGCAGGAACAGCTGTCGCCCGTAATGACCTCCACGCGCTCCGCCTCGGTCAGCGTACAGCTCTCGCCGGTCATCATCTGATACAGCTTTGCAACGCCCTGTGCGCCGAGCAGGAAATTCTTTCTGACATAGCTTGTCAGCGGAATCATGCTGCGTGTCTCGGTCAGTGAGGCATCATAGCCTGTAATCATCACATCCTCGGGAATGCGGATGCCGTTGCCGATCAAGCCGTGACAGAGTGCCATCGCCATCGGGTCATTGCCGCAGACGACGCCCTGCGGCAGTCTGCGCTTGCCGTCAATCAGCTCCTGCGCAAGTGCTCTTGCAGCATCGTGCCAGTAATCACCGTAGAGAATCATATCATCGGTCACAGGCAGATGCGCCGCCTCCATCGCGTCACGGAAGCCGAGCACACGCTGCTCTGCGGTATAATGTCCCCTGGTGCCGGTAAAGCAGAGCAGATCGGTCAGTCCGTGCTTCTGAATCAGGTGCGATGTGATTGCAGCAAAGCCGGTACGGTCGTCCATCATCAGATACGGGAACGGACTCGTATCGTCATCCAGCACGAGAACCGGAATTTTCTGCTCCTGCAAAAGCGCATCGAGAACCAGCTTCTCCTCCTCGCAGTGGAACGAGTCACGCAGATACAGGATTCCGTCAAACGAAGGCAGATGCATATAGTTGAACAGATTGAATTCTGCCTTCTGATAGGGCGTCATTTCCCGAATATTTGTAATACATGAAAATACGGCGATATCCATGTCCAGTGCATAGCCCTGCGCCGTGATGCCCTTGATCAGGCGGCGCTGCATCAGCTGTTCCGTCTCACAGACAATGACACCGATTAAAAGTCGCTTTGCCATATAAATCTCCCCTCTCGATAGTGAAGATACAATTCAACAATAGTATAGCACAAAAAGTCAGTAGTGTCAAGGGGATAGTGAAAATCTGCACAAAAAACCGTGCCGGATTGCGCAGTTCACCAAGATGCAAAAGAACAGCCCGACCGGCATCCGAAGACACAGGTCGGGTCTGATTCACGATTCTGCTTAAATTTTATACCATAGCCTTTTTGATTGCAGCGAGCAGCTCGTCATAGGTCTCATATGCCGGATACTGCGGATAATCCTTTTTGATCTGTTCAGTCGAACGGAAGAGGAAGCCTGCCTTGCTCGCCTCGATCATGCCGAGGTCATTGAAGCTGTCACCGCTTGCAATCGTCTCGAAACCGATTGACTGGAGTGCCTTGACGGTTGTCAGCTTGGATTTTTCGCAGCGCATCTTGAAGCCGGTGATTGTGCCGTCCTCCGCGACTTCAAGCGAATTGCAAAAGATCGTCGGCCAGCCGAGCTTCTTCATCAGCGGCGTCGCAAACTGCGAGAAGGTATCGCTGATGATGATGACCTGACCGATCTCGCGCAGGGCATCAAGGAACTCTCTTGCGCCCTCCATCGGCTCGATCTTTGCAATCGTCGCCTGAATCTCCTTCAGTCCCAGACCGTGCTCCTTGAGGATCGCAAGACGGTATTTCATCAGTTTATCGTAATCCGGCTCGTCGCGCGTGGTTTTTTTCAGCTCCGGAATGCCGCTTGCCTCTGCAAAGGCAATCCAGATTTCAGGCACGAGGACACCTTCCAGATCCAGACAGGTAATATACATGATACATTCTCCTTTGTAATATAACTTCGTATCGGCGCCGCAGCGCTTTTCACAGCTATTATTATACCATAAACCGCAAAAAAAAGCAAGCCGGTCAAACGGTTTTTGATCATACGGGCAGGCATGGTCTGCATGAATAAAATACATGCAGCATGCGCAGTATTTTTGTCGGACTATTATTGATAGTTCACATATTTTCAGCCATTTTCGTCATATTTATTATAATTTCATCAAAACATATCGAAAAATAATTGACAACTGTCATAATATGTTCTATAATATAGACATGATTTAACAACATTGTTTTTAACATCCAGATCGTGACAAAGGAGGTGAGTCTCTATGAATTTTGACTACAGCACAACTACCACTGCTGAAATGCCCGCAGGTTTTGCAGCTGCATATTACATCACAATGATCGTGATTTGCGTAGTTGCAATCGTTGCTACATGGAAGATCTTTACGAAGGCCGGTGAAGCAGGCTGGAAATGCCTGATTCCGATCTACAACATCTACACTGAAATCAAGCTGTTCTGGGATACCAATCCTGTCCTGATGACGGTTCTGATGTTTGTACCGCTCGTCAACATCGTAATCGCTCTGATCCTGTCGTACAAGATGTGTGCAGCGTTCGGCAAGGGTGTCGGTTTCTTCATCCTGATGCTGTTGTTTGCGCCGATTGCGTACCTCATTCTGGCATTCGGCAATGCCGATTATCTCGGACCGCAATAATGCAGACAAAAAACACCGGTTCTCTGTGAGCCGGTGTTTTTTTGCATCTGCGATGATAGTGCAACTTATACAAATCTGTTGAAAAAAATTGGGGACTGCTCATATGTGAATTTCACTCATTTATCATTGCAATCCAACGCAAAATATGGTATAATAATGAAAGCGTACAGTGTATTTTCCGGCATATCTGCCGTCTGTATGCATGTCAGCGCAGAATACTGTGCATCAAATGCGGACATCATGCCGCGGGACTGAAAGGAGTTTTTACTATGGGATTGATTGCAGCAGCATTGCAGGCAGGAAGCAGCACACTGAAGGATCAGTGGCTTGAATATTTCTACTGCGAATCGCTTCCGAGCGATGTACTGATGACAAAGGGACACAAGCGTACCAAGGGCAACAACAAGGGCGATGATAACATCATTACAAACGGAAGCATCGTTGCAGTTGCTGACGGTCAGTGCATGATCATTGTCGAGCAGGGCAGAATCATGGAAATCTGCGCAGAGCCCGGCGAATATAAATACGATATCGGTACCGAGCCGAGCGTCTTCTCCGGCAAACTCGGCAAGGGCATTCTTGAGAGCTTCAAGACCTTCGGCAGACGTTTCGCAATGGGCGGCGATACCGGTAAGGATCAGCGCGTCTATTACTTCAATACGAAGGATATCATGGGATGCAGATTCGGCACCCAGAATCCGATCCCGTTCCGCGTCGTGGATCACAACATCGGTCTCGATGTTGACGTCTCCGTCCGCTGCAACGGTATGTATCAGTTCACTGTCACCGACCCGATCCTGTTCTACAGCAAGGTCGCAGGCAATGTGACCGAAACCTTCCGCTTCTCCGACAACAACCTCGAAGATATGATGAGAAGTGAGTTCCTGACTGCTTTGCAGCCGGCATTCGCTGTCATCTCCGAGCAGGGCATCCGCTACAGCGCACTGCCGGGTCATACCAACGAGCTGCGCGATGCAATGATCAATGCACTGCGCGAGGAGTGGTCCGAGAACCGCGGCATCACGCTGACCAAGATCACGATCAACTCCGTCACCATTCCGAAGGAAGACGAGGACATGATCAAGCAGGCACAGCGCGCTGCAATCAATCGCGATCCGAACATGGCAGCAGCAACGCTTGTCGGTGCACAGGCACAGGCAATGCAGGATGCTGCAAAGAATACAAGCGGCGCAGTCAATGCCTTCATGGGCATGGGCATGGCACAGGGAATGGGCGGCATGAACGCTTCTCAGCTCTTCGCTATGGGTCAGCAGCAGCAGCAGATGCAGCAGCCGGCTCCCGCACCGGCACCGGCTCCTGCTCCGGCAGCACCGGCAGCCAACACTTGGACCTGCTCCTGCGGCACGTCCAATACCGGCAAGTTCTGCATGAACTGCGGTTCTCCGCAGCCGGCTCCGGCAGAAGGCTGGACCTGCTCCTGCGGTACGGTCAACATGGGCAAATTCTGCCAGAACTGCGGCAGCAAGAAGCCGGCAGATGCACCGCTCTATAAGTGCGACAAGTGCGGCTGGCAGCCGGAGGATCCGAAGAATCCGCCGAAATTCTGCCCGGAGTGCGGCGATATCTTTGACGATAACGACGTACAGTAATCTCATCTGAATACGAAAGCCGGACAGAATGACGCTGTCCGGCTTTTCTTTTTATACGAAAACGCTCCGTATACATCGCCGTATACGGAGCGTTCTGATGTATTATGCCTCGTCGAGCAGATCGGTCATATCATAGAGCTTCGGCGCTTTTCCGACAAGGAAGATTGCCGCATTGACGGAGCCCTCTGCAAAGACGCGCTTCGAGGATGCCGTATGCTTGAGCGAGATGCACTCATCCGGACCGGCGAAGAGCACCTCATGCTCGCCGACAATCGTGCCGCCGCGGATCGAGTGCATGCCGATCTCGGTAATCTCGCGCTTCTTACGGACGCTGTGGCGGTCATAGACTGTGTGCTTCGGCGGATCATACTCCGCACAAAGCGAATTTGCCAGCATCAGCGCTGTACCGGACGGTGCGTCGATCTTCTGATTGTGATGCTTCTCGATGATCTCCACATCAAACTGATTGCCGAGCACGGCAGCCGCCTTCTTCGAGAGCGCAATCAGAAGCTGAATACCGATCGACATATTGAATGAGGAAAACAGTGCCACATGCTCCGCCGCACTGCGAATCTGGGCAAGCTGCTCCTCGGAATAGCCAGTTGTTGCGAGAACGACCGGCGTACCGGTTGCCTGCGCGTATTCAAGCAGACCGTTCAGGCTGTTCGGGTGACTGTAATCAATAATAACATCCGGCTTCTCGATCATCTTCGAGGGACTGTCGTAAACCGGAAACATAAATCCTGCATCGGTGCGGATATCAATGCCGCAGCAGATTGCGCAGTCGGTACGATCCGCAATGCTGCTGACCAGCGTTCTGCCCATATGACCGGACACGCCGCTGACTGCAATTTGAATCATGTTTTTCATTCCTTTCTGATATCATATGCACAATGCCGCCTGAATACAGCTCAGACGGCATTGCTTTGTTCTGAATCTTAGCCCAGCAAGCCCTGCTTCTTCATTTCTGCAACGAGCACAGCCTTGGTCTCATCTGCCATTTCATAGAGCGGCAGACGACATGCACCTGCTGCAAAGCCCATTTGATTGACAGCTTCCTTGACCGGAATCGGATTGGTCTCAATGAACAGCGCATGAATCAGCTTGAGATACTTGAGCTGGAGTGCCGCTGCGGTCTTGTAATCGCCTGCAAGTGCTGCTGCGGTCATGTCATGCGTTTCCTTCGGAGCAACATTCGAGAGCACAGAGATCACGCCCTTTGCACCGAGGCTCATCATCGGGACGATCTGATCGTCATTGCCGCTGTAAACGGTCAGCTTGCCGCCGCAGCGCTCGATCAGATTTGCGGTATAGGTGATATTGCCGACCGCATCCTTCATTGCGACGATATTGTCGATCTCCGCCAGCTTTGCAGCAGTCTCAACATCAATGTTCAGACCGGTACGCGACGGTACATTGTAGAGGATGATCGGCAGCTTGACGCTGTCTGCAATCGTCTTATAGTGAACATACAGACCGCGCTGCGAGGTCTTGTTGTAGTACGGCGTGACGAGCAGCAGTGCATCCGCACCGGCTTCCTCTGCTTCCTTCGAGAGCATCACGGCAGTCTCCGTCGCATTGCTTCCCGTACCGGCAATGACCGGAACGCGGTGCTTTGTATGCTCAACGGAGAACTTGATCACATCAATATGCTCCTTTTCGGAGAGCGTCGAGCTTTCACCGGTCGTACCGGCAATAACAAGCGCGTCGGTGCCGTTTTCAATCTGGAAGTCGATCAGTCTTGCGAGTTCTTCATAGTTCACGGAACCGTCCGCCTTGAACGGTGTCACAAGTGCAACAGCTGCACCGGTAAAAATCACAGGCTTCATTCTATATCATCCTTTCTGAATCAGTTATTCATGCAGAAACGCAGCAAAATCCGTTTGCAGCCATGCAAGGAGCTGCGCATACTGCTTTGCATCAAAGCCGGAAACCGCGGCGGAATCACTGTCCTGTGCACAGAGCACAAAGATCAGATCGCCGTAGATCGGGCATCCGGTATGATAGAGACAGGTGCCGGTCGTATTGGCAGGCAGTGAACGGTCACCGCCGCGCGCATCAATCACAAAGCACAGCACGGAATCCCCTGCATCCGGCAGTTCCGGCATCCGCGACACGCGCAGACGTTCGGTTACATCCGTATGCAGAAGATCGGCAAGCAGTGCATATGTCACACTGCCCGGCGTAACGGGAATCTGTTCCGGTTTCCCGTCTGTACTGACACGCAGCAGACTTTCCGTCAGCTTCAACACACACGCCCCCTGTCTGTAATATATTGCAGATCAAAGCATTTTGACAAAGTTCCGGACAACATCTCCGGCATGCACCGGATTGCCGATCATATTGAGTGCCTCCCCTGCCCCGAACCGGTAAACCGGCAGTACCTCGTCGGGATCAAGCGCATGAATCGCGTCCATAACCGAATCAAATCCGGCTTCATTTACCGGAATAAAGATGCGCTCGGTCTCATCGCGGTCATTCATTACCATCGTGACAGTCACAGCCCGTTTCGAGCCGGTCACGGCAATAAACTGCTCCGCAGAGGACAGCAGAAACGCTCTGTATTCCATGAGTGTTTCCTTCGCGCCGCATGCAATCAGCAGCTCGCTGAGTGCATGTGCTTCAAGATCGGTTGCGTCATCATGCAGCGCCAGCAGATAATTTCGCGGCTTCAAGCCATAGGTATGCTCGCGCAGGAAGCTCCTGAGCGGTCCGCGCTGATGATTATAGGACTGGAAATATGCCGGAACAAACGGATAAACGGGCGGCTCCTGCGGCGTATAGGTATCAAACGTGATGCCGCCGTAGACCTTGAGATCACTGTAGACCTCTATGCCCGCAATCTCAATCGTATCGTTCATCGGGCAGACAAATACATGCCGCATCCGCACACCCCCTTATCCAAGTTTTTCAGTGAATCAGTCAAAATAGCCCTTTGCAGCCAGCAGCTCTGCGAGTTCAACCGCACCGCCTGCTGCACCGCGCAGCGTATTGTGGGAAAGGCAGACAAACTTGTAATCGAAGAGCGTATCCTCACGCAGTCTGCCGACGGAGATTGCCATGCCGCCCTCGAGATTTCTGTCGAGCTTTGCCTGCGGACGGTCCGGCTCCTCGAAATAGTTGAGGAACTGCTTCGGTGCATGCGGCAGCGCAAGCTCCTGCGGAATGCCCTTGTACTCTGCCCATGCCGCCTTGATTTCTTCCTCGCTCGGCTTATTCTCAAACTTGACGAATACAGCAGCCGTATGACCGTCCGAAACCGGAACGCGCAGGCACTGCGTCGTAATCAGCGGGCTCTTTGCCTTAACGATCTCGCCGTTTTCAATCGTGCCCCAGATTTTCAGCGGCTCCTGCTCGGATTTCTCCTCCTCACCGCCGATATACGGAATGAGGTTGTCGATCATTTCCGGCCAGCGCTCAAAGGTCTTGCCGGCGCCGGAGATTGCCTGATAGGTACAAGCAAGCACCTGCTTGATGCCGAACTTGCGCAGCGGATGCAGTGCCGGAACATAGCTCTGAATCGAGCAGTTGGACTTGACTGCGATAAAGCCGCGCTTCGTGCCGAGACGCTTCTTCTGAGAAGCAATGATCTCGAGATGCTCCGGATTAAGCTCCGGAATAATCATCGGGACATCCGGCGTAAAGCGGTGTGCAGAGTTGTTGGAGACAATCGGGCACTCTGCCTTTGCATATGCCTCCTCGAGTGCGCGGAGCGCATCCTTCTTCATATCGACTGCGCAGAAGCAGAAATCGACCTGCGATGCGATCTTCTCGATATCCTCGCCTGCATCATAGATCACAAGGTCCGCAAACTGCTCAGGCATCGGCTGATCCTTGAATGCCCAGCGTGCACCGACCGCTTCACGGTAGGTCTTGCCTGCCGAGCGCGAGGATGCTGCCATAACAGTCACCTTAAACCACGGATGATCTGCGAGCAGCAGCGCAAAGCGCTGACCGACCATACCCGTTGCACCGATGATGCCGACTCGAAATTCTTTCATAAATAAGTCCTCCGTTTCTGATGTTGGTCTGTACGGTCCGCCGCACAGACATAGCCTTGAGGCAGAAAAAAATCCGCCACGATATGGCGGACATTGAGCAGGTTGAACGGATTGCATTCTGCGGTATCTGCATTCGAGAACCGGAAGAATACGAAAACCCGGTCAGCACTCCACAAAGCATTCGTATCTGAACGCCGTGTGACAGTCACGCACCTGTTCGGTACGCGCCCAGCAGCTCCGATGCCGTATCGGAATGCTTCGGCGGTCTTGCCTTTTCTGTCGGAATCCGATCTTGCGATCTCAGGTTCGGCACCTTCATCCGGCAGGACTCATCAAGCCCGCGCCTCTGTCCGTGCTTTTATTCTATCATATTGCATCTGATTTGTCAATACCCAATTTTGAAAATTTGTCTTTTTATCAGATACATCTGTGTTTATATCGTGAACAGTTAGTGAAATTGCTTGACACCCGACAAAAAACATGATAAAATAGGTTTATCAGCAATTCCCACGGGTATACTCCCTATATATCAAAAATCAGGAGCGTGAAAGTATGAAAATACGTTTTAATGAAGACGAACAGGTCGTTGCGCGCATCCGCGAGGGACTGCTCAAAAAGGAAGGCTACTGTCCCTGCCGGCTGCAGCGCACCGAGGAAAACCGATGCATGTGTCAGGAATTCCGCGATCAGATCGCCGATCCGGAATTTGAAGGCTACTGCCATTGCAGGCTGTATTATAAGGAAAAATAAGGAGGATTCTAGCTATGGCAATCGTTCATATTGAAAACGCTGCGGATTTTCAGCCGGAGGTGCTGGACGCAAAGGGCAAAGTGCTCGTCGATTTCTGGGCATCATGGTGCGGTCCGTGCATGATGATGGCACCGGTACTCGAGCAGCTTGACGAGAAATATCCCGATCTCAAGGTCGTCAAGGTCAATGTCGATGCGGCACAGGAACCTGCGGTACAGTTCGGGATCGACAGCATTCCGGCATTCCTGCTCTTTGAGGACGGCAAGGTCACAAAGAAAACCGTCGGTGCAATGCCGCTTGAAGCACTCGCACAGCGTCTCGGGCTCTGAGCTTTTCATCACAAAAAAACCGCGGAATCGCCTTTGATTCCGCGGTTTTTGTTATGAATCAGCCGGTCAGCCGGTCAATGCGGCTTGCGGTATCGGCAAGAATCTCCTCCGGCGATGCGCCGATGAAGTATTCGCCGTTTTCATAGAGAATTTTTCCGGCACACATCGTCAGCATGACATTGCTGCGGTCGCCGTTGAGCACAAGGCTCTCCGGAATATGGTGCGTCGGCTGCAAATTCGGCGCGTGCAGATTGATCTCGATCAAGTCCGCCTGCTTGCCCTCTGCCAGAATATCGCAGTCATGCAGACCCATGGCGCGTGCAGAGCCGACCGTCGCTGCACGGAGCATTGCCGCAGCCGGAATCGCCGCCGCATCCATATGCCGCAGCTTCTGCAAGACCGCACCGAGATACATCTCACGGAACATGTCGAGCGCATTGTTTGATGCGGCGCCGTCTGTACCGAGCGCGACATTTACGCCCTCGGAAAGCGCCTCTTTCAGCGGTGCAATGCCGCTTGCCAGCTTTGCATTCGATGCAGGACAGGAAACCAGCCAGAGCCCGTTACGCTTGTAAACCGCGCGGTCCGCTTCGTCAAACCAGACGCCGTGGAATCCGCCGCCGCCGTATTCCCAGAGTCCGATTGACTCAAAATACTGCGCAGGCGTTGCGCCGTGCCGTGCGATGCATTCCTCGTGCTCAGTCTTTGTCTCGCTGATATGCGTATAAACCGGCTGCTTTTCTGCATGTGCCAGCTCCGCAACACCGCGGTGCAGGCTCTCATCGCTCGTGTATTCCGCGTGGAAGCCGAGCCGGTAGCCGATGCGCGGATGGATATTCCGGAACTTCTGGAACTGATCGTTCAGGCGTTCGACATCCTTTGCAGAGCCGTTGATGCTGCCGCAGAGCACGCCGCGCAGTCCGCATTCAATCGCCGCCTGCACGGTGCTGTCCGGATAAAAATACATATCAAAGAATGCCGTCGTACCGGATGCGATATATTCGAGATTCGCAAGGCGGTCAAAGGCATAGACATCCTCCGCCGTCAGCCTGTCCTCATAGGGAAAGACCTTCTCAAAGAGCCATGTTTGCAGCGGTACATCCTCTGCAAAGGAGCGCAGAAAGGTCATTGCAGAATGCGTATGCGCATTCTTGAAGCTCGGCATCAGCAGATTCCATTTGACGTCGATCTCCCGCTCGAATGCGGGCAGCTCCGCAGGCGTTTCACCGATATAGCAGATCCGATCACCGTCTGTCCAGAGCTCACCGCGCTGCACGGCACAATCCTCTGCCATTGTCATAATATTTGCATGATAAAAACGAATCATTCTGTGGTACCTTCTTTCGATATTGCCGGATTACAGACTGTCGGAGCTGTCAGCCTGCCGCAGCGCTTCCTGCATCGCCTCAACGGCAACCTGAATGCTGCCGATCTCATCAAACGGCTCTGCAAATGCCGCCGCGCCCTGCATGGTCAGATAGGAGCCGTAATAATCCAGAAGCTGCTGCCCGCGGTCTAAGATACGGGTAATCTGCCCGCCGTCGTATTCACGGTAGGTCGGGTTTCCGATGCGGTCATACTGGAAAAAGCTGACCGCATGCAGAAACTGCGCCATCAAATCATAAAAGACCTGCTCCATCTGATCAAACAGCGTATCGGCTTTCTGCGTTTTGGAGAGCTTGCCGCGCATCGCCTGCCGCTCATGGAAAATATCAATCTCCTGTACACACCTGCGAATCCAGCCCTTGACCGTCTCGCCGAAATTGCCGAGCGAGAAGGTCCGCGCGGAATCCGATACAAAGGTGTATTCCTTCGTCAGGATATAGCGTCGGAAGTCTGTGTCCATTCCGTTGTTTTTCAGCAGATCGACTGTCAGGGCATAGTTCACCTTCGTATGACTCCGCAGATGCTTCTTTTCCCAGTGCTGTATCTGCCGGAGCGTTTTTTCGCCCTTGCTGTTTTTGCCCATGGATCCGCCTCCTTTGCCGTAAATTCTGTCAGATGATCTTATGAATCTCCGTCAGTGCCTGCCGGACAAGCTGCTCAAACTGCGGTGCAGCCTTGTCGCCTGCCTCCTTGACCTCCTCATGCGTCAGCGGATGCGGCGAGATGCCCGCAGCCAGATTGCTGATGCACGATACGCCGCAGATTTCCATGCCGCAGTGCCGTGCCGCGATTGCTTCAATCGCCGTGCTCATGCCGACTGCATCCGCACCGAGCATCCGGAACATCCGGATCTCTGCCGGCGATTCGTATGCAGGACCCGCAGTCTGGATATAAACGCCTTCTTTCAGCGGAATCTCCGCATTGACCGCAATTTTCCGGATGATCTGATTCAGGCGTCTGCTGTAAACCTCGCTCATATCAGGGAACCGCACACCGAGCGCATCAAGATTCTGCCCGCGCAGCGGCGAGGGCACGAAAGTCGAAATCTGATCGGTGATCAGCATGAATTCTCCCGCGTGCATCCCGGGCTGGATGCCGCCTGCCGCGTTCGTCAGGAACAGCACCTTTGCACCGAGCATATGCAGCAGACGGATCGGCAGAACCGCCTCCTGCGGCGTATAGCCCTCATACATATGCACTCTGCCCTGCATCACCGCGACCGGTACGCCGTCACAATATCCGAATACAAACCGTCCGGCATGGCCTGCAACCGTCGAGACCGGAAATCCCGGAATCTCCGCATAGGGCAATGTCTCTTTCACTTCAATTTTATCTGCGAATCCGCCGAGTCCCGAGCCGAGCACCAGCGCGATCTCCGGCTGAAAGCTGATCCGCTCCTTAACAAATGCAAAGCATGCATCCAGCTGCTCCTGTACCGTCATATCTCCGGCACCTTCCTTTCTGTTCATGTTCTGATCACCGGCTCCGGATTCTCGACCGGCACATCCGGCGGTGTGATATACTGCGCTTCCGGATTTTCAAAGACTGCGACATCCGGATTCTCAAACGAGCCCTCCGGCTTCTCCGGTACTGCATGCAGCTGCTCCGGCACGGCATCCGGCTTTTCAAATACAGCACTGTGCTCCTGCAAGCCGTTCTCGATCTGCTGCACACTCTCCGACAGTCTCCTCTGGAGTCTGTCTCCGTGGTAGGCAATCAGATTGATGCTGCGCTCCATCGTATGCTGCAAGGCATCAGAGGTTTCGTTCAGCTTGGCAATCACGGCTTCATTGGTTGTATCCGGCGAGAGATATGCGCCGATCTGCCGCTCCATAGCGCTGATCTGGCTGCCCATGGTATCTAGGCTCTCCGTCATCAGCTTAAGCTGCGCCGTCTGCATATTGGCAAGCGTATCGGATGTTTCATTCAGTTTTTTGACCATGTAGGCGGAATAGCGCTCGACCTTGCCGTCCAGCGCGTCCAGCTTCTGATCCATTTTCGTCAGGAAATCTGCAAGTGCATTTGCTGCTTCGCTCATAAGAAAACCTCCTTTTTACTGTGTCAATCGGATATCATTGCGCACCGTAGAGATAGATGCGCTGTTCCTCTGTCAGCGTGTCGATCTCGATATCCATGCTTTGCAGCTTTCTGCGTGCGACGGCTTCATCGACTGCACGCGGCACATTGTTCAGCATATCTGTCACACTGCCGCGGTTCTGCATCAGCCACTCCGCACTGAGTGCCTGAATTGCAAAGCTCATATCCATGATCTCTGCCGGATGTCCGTCACCGGCTGCGAGATTGACCAGTCTGCCTTCTGCGATCACATAGATCGTCACGCCGTTCGGCAGCGTATAACCCATAATATTATTGCGTGCCTCAAACGACTTGACCGCGAGCTTCCGGAGTCCCGCCATATCGACCTCGACGTCAAAATGTCCGGCATTGCAGAGAATTGCGCCCTCATGCATATTGAGGAAGCTCTTTTCCGTAATGACATGATTGCAGCCTGTGACCGTGACGAAGAAATCACCGGCCTTCGCCGCATCCTCCATTTTCATGACGGTAAAGCCGTCCATGACCGCCTCGATTGCCTTGACCGGATCTACCTCGGTGACGATGACCTTTGCGCCGAGTCCCTTTGCACGCATCGCCGCACCCTTGCCGCACCAGCCATAGCCGGCGATGACGACTGTCTTTCCCGCGACAATCAGATTCGTCGTGCGGTTGATGCCGTCCCAGACAGACTGTCCGGTGCCATAGCGGTTGTCAAACAGATGCTTGCAGTCTGCATCGTTGACGAGCATCATCGGGAATTTCAGCTCACCGGCGGACGCCATGGCTTTCAGGCGCAGAATACCGGTTGTCGTCTCCTCGCAGCCGCCGATTACATTTTCCAGATACTGCGGATATTCCTTGTGAATCAGCGTGACAAGATCACCGCCGTCATCAATGATGAAATGCGGCTGTGCCTCAATTACGCGGCGTGTATGCGCGTCATATTCCTCGGGCGTTGTGCCGTGCCATGCAAAGACATTCAGTCCTCCATGAACAAGCGCAGCGGCAACATCATCCTGCGTTGATAAGGGATTTGAACCCGTAATATACATCTCGGCGCCGCCTGCCGCCATGACACGGCAGAGATATGCGGTTTTCGCCTCGAGATGAATTGAGAGCGCGATACGCTTTCCTGCAAACGGCTTTGTCCGCGCAAATTCCTCCTCGATGCTCCGCAGCAGCGGCATATTTCCTTTGACCCATGCGATTTTCTGTTCGCCGCTCTCCCAGAGCGACAGATCGCGGATTTCACTGTTCATTGTTCATTTCTCCTTATGATTTAGATTGACCGGTTGATTCTGTGCCATGCATCGCCCGTTACAGTGCAGCGGCGAGCTCCGCATCGGTATACGCTTTTGAACTGAGCACTGTATACTGCCCCGGGAACAGCCCGCGGCAGATTTGCAGCTCCAGCTCCTGCCGGTGCGCAAGATGCGCAATCAGTGCATCTGCTCCGCTGACACGGTTTGCCTTTGCATAAGGCGATTCATCAAAAAAGCCGCACAGCATCCGGAACCACACCTCTTCGCCCTTTTCGTCCACGCGCTCCTTCCGCACAGCATCTATCGTATTGCGCACATTTTCCGTTTTCAGATAGAGGATGCGGAATGCCCTGCCTTCCAGCACGCGGCGAATCTGCCGGTAGAAATCAATGATATCTGCATCGGATGCATTCCGGAACAGGATCATATCCTCGATGATATTCTGAAACAGCGCACATTCAAAGACCATATTGTCACCGTGCAGATTTGCAAAGCGCCGGAGAATCACCGAACGGAATTCCGAAAACGGAATTCTGCCGTTATAGATTTCATAAGACTCAAGGTCTTGATAAAACGCATCGTCATCCGTTCTGATTTTCGTATAGCAGATAATCCTGCGGTCATCCTCTGCAAATGTATTTGCTTCAATCTGCGCAAGCAGCTTCGGATACCGTTCCGTTATATCACGGTATTGCCGTTCATCCGTATAGGCACACCATGCAAGCTCTGCCGGATTATAATCTCCCTCACGAAATACCGTACAGCCGCTGCAATGTTTTTCTATATTCCGGACAAGCGTGCTTTTGCCGCTGCCCTGCAAGCCTTCTGCAAAATAATTCATCCATTGCTCCTCTCATTCAGTTTATCATATGTATTTTACCATATATTGCGATAAAATGCAAGCGTTCCTGCCGTTTTTCACGCAGGGTGCCGCAAATTTCAGGAACCACTTGACGAATCAGTGTTTTTGTAGTAAAATATATAAGGATAAAAGCGCGATTTCTCCGGCATGCCGCAAATCCGCGCGAACCGGTGACTGTCTGCCCAGAGCAGGCAGATATTTTGTTCCGGTCAGGAAAGAGGTATCAGATTTATGAACACTGTGCAAAGCGAACAGTCTTCCATGTTTGCCGCCAGAAATCTGACGATGCTCGTCGATTTTTACGAGCTGACAATGGCAAACGGTTTTCTCGAAAACGGGCTCGGCAATGTCACCGCCTGTTTTGATCTGTTCTTCCGCAAGGTGCCCGATCACGGCGGCTATGCGATTATGGCAGGTCTCGAGCAGGCAGTCGAATATCTGAAAAATCTGCATTTCACGGATTCGGATATTGCGTATCTGCGCGAAAAGCACATTTTCTCAGAGGATTTTCTAAAGTATCTCGCAGACTTCACCTTCGCCTGCGATGTCTGGGCAATCCCCGAGGGTACGCCGATCTTTCCGTATGAGCCGCTGCTGACCGTCCGCGGTCCGGCAATGCAGGCGCAGTTCATTGAGACCATGCTGCTGCTGATGATCAATCATCAGTCGCTGATTGCGACCAAGGCAAACCGCATCGTCCGCGCAGCCGACGGCAGACCCGTCATGGAATTCGGCTCGCGCAGAGCACAGGGCAGCGACGGCGCACTCTACGGCGCAAGAGCAGCCTATATCGCCGGTGCAGCCGGTACGGCTTGTGCGATCTGTGACAGGGAATTCGGCGTTCCGGCGCTCGGCACCATGGCGCACAGCTGGATTCAGCTCTTCCCGACCGAGCTCGATGCCTTCCGCGCCTATGCAAAGGTCTATCCGGATGCCTGCACGCTGCTCGTCGATACCTTCCATGTACTGAAATCCGGCGTTCCGAATGCAATCACTGTATTCAAGGAGCTGAAGGCCGCCGGTCATACGCCGCAGGGCATCCGCATCGACAGCGGCGATATTGCATATCTCTCGAAAAAGGCACGCATCATGCTTGATGAGGCAGGTCTGCCCGAGGTCAAGATCATCGCATCCAATTCGCTCGATGAATATCTGATCCGCGATCTGCTCGTACAGGGCGCACAGATCGACAGCTTCGGCGTCGGCGAACGGCTTGTGACCTCACGCTCCGAGCCGGTCTTCGGCGGTGTCTATAAGCTCGCCGCCGCAGGCTCGAAGGAAGCACCCGATGTCCTGACGCCGCGCATCAAGCTCTCCGAAAACGCATCCAAGATCACGAACCCCGGCTTCAAAACGCCATGGCGTCTCTTTGATAACGAGACCGGCATGGCGATTGCCGATGTCATCACGCTTGCGGATGAGGTCATCGACGATACGCAGCCCTATGTGATCTTCGATCCGGAATTCACATATAAGCGCAAGACACTGACCGATTTCCGTGCAGTGAAGCTGCATGTGCCGGTCTTTGAAAAGGGCAGATGCGTCTACGAATCGCCCTCGATTGAGACCATGCGCACCTACTGCAAAGAACAGCTCGACACGATCTGGGATGAAGTCAAACGCTTCGAGAATCCCCATGCATATTATGTAGACCTCTCTGAACCGCTCTGGAAGCTCAAGCGCGAAATGCTTGACCGCTACTTTGCGGAATAATAATGACCGAAGGAAAGGATTATCCAGATGAATTTTCCGATCTACCGCATCCATATGGGACCTGCACGCTGCGCTGCCGATCTGACGGACGGAAGCGAACGCGGCGAATATGTCCCGCAGGATTATATCCTGCACGCACTCGGCAGACCGATGCGCTCCGTCAATCTGATGTACTGCTATTATCCGCTGGACGAAACCTTCCCCATGCGCGCACAGGACGCCTTTGCCGGGAAGGAAATGGCAAACCAGTGGGATACGCCCTATGAGGATTATTTCCCGTACACCGGCGGTCTGAACGGCAGCCGTGACGGCGAAGTATTCCGGCAGATGCAGGATATCCGCCGTCACGGGCAGGATGTCACGCTGACACTTGTCATTGACCCGAATGTTCCCGATGAACATCTCGTTGCAATCGCAGAGGACTTAAAGCCCTACGGCAGAGTGCTCCTGCGCATCAATCACGAGGCAACCGGCGACTGGTTTGCATTCAACAAGCGCGCAGGCTATACCGAAATCGCACAGTTCTTTGTCCGCGCCTGCGAGATCATCCGCAGCCATGCGCCGAATGTCCAGACGATCATCTGCATCGGCGGCATCGAGGAACCCGAATCCGACGAAATGGTCAAGGAGGAGGAATTCGCCTGCACCGTTCCGGCAGCCGATATCTGGTCGGTCGATAAGTACATGGCACTGCACTGGGGCTGGCCGTATGATATCGCCGAAAAGGGCGGCATCTCCCATAACCGGCACAGCTACAAGGATGTCTATGATCTCACCAAGCGCTCCTTCCGCCGCTTCACCGAATTAAACGGCGGACAGACAAAGCCCATGGTCATGAGTGAATTCAACGCGGACGGCGACGTCACGGGGCCGTATGAACAGTGCGATATGGTAGACGGCTTCTTCCGGCTCGTGAAAGAGGATCCGGAAAACTGGCTGACCGGCATCAACTTCTACCAGTTCCGCGACAGAGGCAGACTCGGACTCGAAACCGAGGACCCGAATCATCCGGAAAACGGCATCCCGCAGCCTGTCATGGATACTTTTAAGCAATGGATCAACGATCCGCTGTTCCTGCCGGAGATCATCGAATGCGGCGAAGCATCGCTGCCTGTCACGCTCCGCTGGGGCAATGCCGATGATGCGGAGGGACTGGCGCTCAAAGTACAGATCAAAGCCGATCCGCATTTCTTCGAGCTGCGGTTCGATGATGACAAAAATAATTACATGATCGAATGCAACGGCAAATGGTTCTATAAGGCGCCGGAAACCGATTATCTCGACCTGATGCCCGCCTTCTACGGCAAGCACATCACCGCGCCCGCAGAGCTGACGCTGAAACTCTTTGCGCCGCCTGCATCCGGCATGAACGATCTCGATCTGCCGGACGGACTGATGAACAGCTATACAACAATCACGAAGCTGCCGCAGCTCCGCATCGCCTATGCACCCGTGGAGCCTGCCCGTGAATGATATCCTATATGTGACCGATCTCGACGGCACGCTTTTACAGCCGGATGTCACGGTTTCTGATGAAAGCAGGGCAATTCTCAGGGCGCTGCTGGAGCAGGGACTCCCGCTGACCTGTGCGACTGCACGCACGAGCTTTTCCGTTATGCCGATCCTGCACGGGCTGCCCTTCCGGCTGCCGCTGATCCTGCAAAACGGCGCCGTGCTGCATGATCCGGTCAGTGACCGCATTGTCTCTGCGGCGGCAATCGCGCCGGAAGCATATTTGCAGGTGCTCGCAATCTATGCGGCGCACGGCTTCAACGGTTTTGTCTTCTGTGTGCCGGAGGATCATCTGCGCTGCTGCTATACCGCGCTGACAACGCCGCATATGCAGCGGTATTACGGCGAACGCCGCGAACGCTACGACAAGCCCTTCGATCAGGTGAAAACGCTCCCTGAACTGGCTGACCGGAATCCGGTTTATCTCTCGCTGAATGCACCGAAGGAGAAGCTCGAACCGGTTTATGCGGCACTGCAAGCCGTCGGCGGCATTTCGATTGCATATTACCGCGATGTCTACGAACCGGATATCTGGTATCTGGAGGTATCGGCGCCGGAAGCATCGAAATATCACGGCATTCAGAAGCTGAAAGCCCTGACAGGTGCAAAAACCGTTGTCGGCTTCGGCGATAATCTCAATGATCTGCCGCTGTTCCGTGCATGCGATGTCAGAATCGCAGTCGGAAATGCAGCGGATGATCTCAAAGCACTTGCCGACTGCGTCATCGGCAGAAACACCGAAAACGCCGTCGCGCAATATCTGCAATCGAACTGGAACGGAGGACAGCATGAAACATAGCACATCCATCCCTGCAATCCTGCTCTCCTGCCTGCTCCTCACCGCATGTGCCGGACAGCATAGCACTTCTTCCGCCGATGATCCGCCTGCCGCAGAAACGCAGTCTTCCGTACAGGAAACGCCGGAAACCGTATCAACGGAAACGGCTGCGCCGGAAACCGAATTCGCTGCCGTGCAGACCGATGCACCGGCTGCGGATATCAAACAGCCGGTTACAGAGCCGTCTGTCCTTCCGGCGGATGCAGATGAAGCATCCCCTTATGCGACAGTTACGGCGGAGGGCTGGTTTACTGCGACCGTCCGTGCACTGATGCCGGATTATGTATCCGATTACACAACGGAACGCGCTGCGGTCTTGCAGCTCTTTCAGGATGTCCCGTTCTTTATGATTCTTTCGCCGGAGCTCTGCGAACAGCTGACCGTCGGCAAAACCTATGCATTCCATATCAGCGAACAGGAACTGATGACCGAGAAAACCAATCTCTTTGACGACGGCACATTGTCGCCCGATGCGGTCATTCATTCCTATGTTCAGATCGACAGTGTCCGCACGCCGGAGGAAGGCGAGGACGGTCTGGAATGCTGGCACGTATCTTATCAACCCGTATCATAAACGGTTCTGCAACAGAGCCGAATAAAGGAGAATACACATGAAAAAACTGATGCTTGGAAACGAAGCATTCGCCAGAGGTCTCTATGAGGCAGGCTGCCGGTTTGCATCCAGCTATCCCGGCACTCCTTCCACCGAGATCACCGAGACGATTGCAAAGTACGACGAAGTCTATGCAGAATGGGCACCGAATGAAAAGGTCGCTGTCGAATCTGCTCTGGGCGCATCCTTTGCCGGTGCAAGAGCATTTGCCGCGATGAAGCATGTCGGTCTGAATGTGGCTGCCGACCCGCTTTACACTGCTGCATATACCGGTGTCAACGGCGGTCTGGTCATCGCCGTGGCAGACGATCCCGGCATGCATTCCTCGCAGAATGAGCAGGATTCCCGTCATCACGCAATCGCCTCCAAGGTACCGATGCTCGAGCCTTCCGATTCGCAGGAGTGCAAGGATTTTGCAATGCTCGGCTATGAGCTCTCCGAGGAATTCGATACGCCGGTGCTGATCCGTACCGCAACCAGAGTGGCACACTCCCAGAGTGCTGTGGAGCAGCTGCCCCGTCAGGAGAAGGAACTCAAGCCCTATACCAAGAATCCGCAGAAGTACGTCATGGTTCCGGCAAATGCAAAGAACCGTCACGTTGTCGTCGAGGAGCGCACCAAAAAGCTGATCGCATACGCGGAAACCGCGCCGATCAACAAGATCGAGGACAACGGCTCCGAAATCGGCGTCATCACCTGCGGCGCATCCTATCAGTATGCAAAGGATGCACTCGGCGATAAAGTCAACTATCTCAAGCTCGGCATGACAAATCCGCTGCCGGACAAGCTGTTCCTTGATTTTGCCGCAAAGTGCAAGACCGTTTACATTATCGAGGAGCTGGACGGCATCCTCGAGCAGCATGCCAAGGCGCTCGGCATCGACTGCAAGGGCAAGGAAATCTTCGGCTGCATCGGTGAGCTGAATCAGGTCATTATTGCGGAGAAGCTGCTCGGCACAACCCCTGCGGTCACGCCGTATCCGGAGCAGCTGCCGATCCGTCCGCCGGTCATGTGTGCAGGATGTCCGCACAGAGGCGTATTCTATACGCTGGCAAAGCACAAGATCACTGTTTCCGGCGATATCGGCTGTTATACGCTCGGCGCTGCAAAGCCGCTGGAATCCATTGACTGGACGATCTGCATGGGCTCCTCTGTCTCCTGCCTGCACGGCTTCAACAAGGTGCTCGGCGAGCAGTCCCAGAACAAGACCGTCGCGGTCATCGGTGACTCGACCTTTATGCACACCGGTCTGAATTCGCTGGTCAATGTCGCATACAATGCATCGAATTCCACTGTCATCATCCTTGATAACTCGATCACCGGCATGACCGGTCATCAGCAGAACCCGACAACCGGCAAGAACCTCAAAGGTGATCCGGCTGCCGCGGTCGATCTCGAAGCGCTCTGCCATGCAATCGGCATCAAGCGCGTCAGAGTTGCAGACCCCTATAAGCTCTCCGAAATGGAGCAGGCAATCACCGAGGAGCTGGCTGTCAATGAGCCTTCTGTCATTATCAGCCGCCGTCCCTGCGCACTGCTCAAATATGTCAAGCACAATCCGCCGCTGCATGTCGATACCGACAAGTGCAAGAGCTGCAAAATGTGCTTAAAGCTCGGCTGTCCGGCAATCTCTATGAAGGACGGCAAGGCATGCATCGACCATACGCAGTGTGTCGGCTGCGGCATCTGCGAGGAGCTCTGCAAGTTCGGCGCAATCGGGAAATAATATCCCTGCGGAATCGCAAACCGAATCATCCGCAGTATCAGCTGCATACTTTAATCTTGTAAACTGCAAGATTCATGATAATAAAGAGGGAACAGTTATGATGATTCCGATTTACTGGGGCACACAGGAAAAGCTCAAGAAGGATCTCATGATCGGCATTGACTGGTGTCCGAACTGTCAGAAATTCACCGAGCAGTATCTCGGCAGGCGCGTCAAACAGAAGCATGTGGATTTTATTCCGCTGTCATCAGACGTACTGGAGCATTATCTGCTCTGCGGCACCTGCAATTACGGCAACTCAATACAAAAAAGCAGCTACGAGGAAATCGAGCACATGTTCCAGCCGTTCAGCAAGCGGAAGGATCAGATCAAGTGCTTTGAAAAGGCTGCAAAGCTGGCGGAAACGCTCGAAGCAACCGAATTCTCCGTGACAACGATCATGAATACGCTTGCCGCAGAGTTTCCCGTCCGCGCAACGCAGCAGCTCGAGGGCGAATACCGCCGCAGATTCAAGCGGCTGCTCCTTGTTCACGGCATCGGCGGCAGTCCGCAGAGGCTGATGCAGCCGCAGGAGGCTCCGCCCGTACAGGCACCGCAGACACCGCAGCAGAGGCAGTCTGTGGAAATGGATACAATCTGAAATACAAGCAAGAGGTATTGAATATGGAAACAAAATCTGTTATGATCGTCGGCGTCGGCGGACAGGGCTCCCTGCTCGCAAGCCGCATCCTCGGCAATGTGCTCTTACAGCAGGGCTTTGCCGTCAAGGTCAGTGAGGTGCACGGCATGTCGCAGCGCGGCGGCTCCGTTGTCACCTACGTCAAATACGGCGATGCCGTCTACTCCCCGACCGTCGAGAAGGGTGAGGCAGATGTCATCATCTCCTTTGAGCTGCTCGAAGCGGCACGCTGGGCAGGCTATCTCAAAAAGGGCGGCAAGATCGTCACCTCGACCCAGACGCTCGACCCGATGCCTGTCATCACCGGTGCGGCATCCTATCCGCAGGGCATCATCGAGAATCTCAAATCCATGAACATTGACGTCACCGCCGTCGATGCACTCTCCCTTGCGGAGCAGGCAGGCAGCGCAAAGGCATCCAATGTTGTACTCATGGGTGTTGTCTCGAAGAAAATGGATTTTGACGAATCCGTCTGGCAGGAAGCACTCAATCAGTGCGTGCCGGAAAAGTTCATCGAGATGAACCGCAAGGCATTTGCGCTCGGAAGAGCTGCTGAATAAACAGAATCCGCAACGGAATGTAAGGATCCGGAAAAGCCTGCATCAATCCATTTTATTTGAAAGGAATGAACTCCAATGGCAAAGTACTGGCACGAGGACATTGAAACAATGTCGCTCGAAGACATGAGAAAGCTCCAGAATGAGCGCCTTGTAAAGCAGGTACAGCATGTCTACGAAAACGTCCCCTATTACAGAGATCTCATGGACAAAAAAGGCGTCAAGCCGGATGATATCCAGTCTGTTGACGATCTGCACAAGTTGCCGTTTCTCTCAAAGGCAGACCTGCGCGAAGCATACCCGACCGGCATGCTTGCAGTTCCGATGAAGGACTGCGTGCGCATTCACTCGACCAGCGGCACGACCGGAAAGCGCGTTGTTGCGTTCTATACGCAGCATGACGTCGATCTCTGGGAGGACTGCTGTGCAAGAGCCATTACCGCAGCAGGCGGCAATGAGGACGATGTTGTTCAGGTTGCATACGGCTACGGTCTGTTCACCGGCGGTATGGGCTTGCACGGCGGCTCGCATAAGGTCGGCTGCCTGACGCTGCCGATGTCCTCGGGCAATACGGAGCGCCAGATTCAGTTCATGCGCGATCTCGGTGCAACGATTCTCTGCTGCACGCCTTCTTATGCGGCATATCTCGGCGAATCGCTGCATGAAATGGGACTGACGCCTGATGATATCAAGCTCAAGGCAGGTATCTTCGGTGCAGAGCCGTGGACAGAGGAAATGCGCCGTTCGATCGAGCAGTCTCTCGGCATCAAGGCATTCGATATCTACGGTCTGACCGAAAGCTCCGGTCCCGGCGTTGCATTTGAGTGCTCGGAGCAGTCCGGTATGCATATCAATGAGGATCACTTCATTCCGGAGATCATTGATCCGGAAACCGGCGAGGTGCTGCCGGAGGGTTCCGTCGGCGAGCTGGTCTTCACCAGCATCACAAAGGAAGCATTCCCGCTGCTGCGTTACCGTACACGCGATCTCTGCGTCCTCTCGCGCAAGAAATGCTCCTGCGGCAGAACGCTCATCAAAATGGCAAAGCCGATGGGCAGAAGCGATGATATGCTGATTATCCGCGGCGTCAATGTATTTCCGTCGCAGATCGAGACCGTCCTCATCGAACAGGGCTACTCCCCGAACTACCTGATCGAAGTGGACCGCAAGAACAATACCGATACACTTGATATCAGCGTCGAAATGAATCCCGATCAGTTCTCCGATAAGATGAAGGACGTTCAGGATAAGGAAAAAGAGCTTGCAGGTGCGATGAAGACCATGCTCGGCATCAATCCGAAGATGCATCTTGTTTCGCCGAAGACCATTGCCCGCAGCGAGGGCAAGGCTGTCCGCGTCATCGACCGCCGCAAGCTGCACGACTGATCCGCGCACACCGAGAAAAGGAGGATATTCATGGATACGATCAAGCAAATCTCAATCTTTGTGGAAAACCAGCCCGGCAAACTCGCGGAGCTGACCCGTCTGATCGCGGATGCAGGCATTGATCTGCGCACGCTGAGCCTTGCAGATACCCGTGATTTCGGCATCCTGCGCGTCATTGTCAACAAACCCGCCGAGACAGAAAAGCTCCTCAAGGAAAATGACTGGACCTATAAGACTGCTGAGGTCATCGGCGTCAAGGTTCCGGACCGTCCGGGCGGCGTTGCTGAGGTGCTCGAGGCAATCACCGAGGCTGAGGTCAATGTCGAATACATGTACGCATTTGTCAACCGCATTCCCGGCAGAGCAGATACCGTTTTCCGTGTGGATGATATTGAAACAACGCTCAAAGCACTCCGCAGCAAGGGCATCGAAATTCTGACCCCCGAGGAAGCCTACTGCATCTGATAGATTCATTCCGCAATGCCGCATCGTCGAAATGCTGAAATTTGCTGAATTCTGATGCAGACACTTGACATTCTTAGGCAGATTGTGTATAATAATATTACAGAAACAGGCAGATCCGATTGCAGGATCTGTACGTCATATCGCCGGAAATCAGCATATATGCTGAGATTACGCGCGGATTGGAGTGTGTAACATGAGCATCTTTGATAAGGTCAGTGATGTCGGACGCGGACTGAGCGAAAAAGCGTCAAATGTGTCCGAAGTCAGCAATCTCAAGCGCAAGATTCTCTATGAAGAGGAACGTATTGTTGAGATTTTCGCAGATCTCGGCAAGAAATACTACAAGAATCCCGACGAGGATCCTTCTGTATTCCGTGCGCTCTGCGATGACATTGATGCACGCCGCCGCCGCATCAAAAAGATGAAGTTCGAGCTCAACACACTGCGCGGCTACAAAATGTGTCCGAAGTGTGATGCCGAAAACAGCGAGAAAAACATTTTCTGCGGCGTCTGCGGTGCCCGTCTGCCCGATCCGGAGGATGAGGATTTCACCTCGCTCGAAGAGAACGATTACTACACCGAGACCAGCAATCAGTTCTTCAATGCCGACAGCACCGGCAATATCGGTGTATAAAAGCAATATAATTTCAATCGAGACTGCATTCTTCGGGATGCAGTCTTTTTTATCCGTGAAACCATCGCATCTGCGGCGGTTTCGCGGATTTTTTCATTTTGCTTCTAAGACCTGTCCGCGCTGCATAGGATATACCAAGACAAGCGAAAGGCGGTTTCCTCTCATGACAGTCACAAGTAAATTCCGTTCTGTACTCCCCTATCTGCCGCCCGTTCTGCGGCAGCCGCTTGATAAACTGCCGAATCCCGATGAACTGCGCGAGATCCGGCTGCGGCTCGCCAGACCGATGCAGATCATCCGCGGCTGCAATGCGTTTACGGTCACGGCGCAGGGCTGCGAAATGCCGCCGGATCAGGCAGGCATTACCGTCACACGACAGATTCTTGACAACTGTTTTCAAAGTATCTGCGCACATTCCGTACATAGCTGGCAGGCAGCGATCCGGCAGGGATTTGTGATAATCGCGGGCGGCTGCCGCATCGGGCTCTGCGGTACGGCGGTCATGCAGAATCATCAGCTCGAAACAGTCCGCAATCTCAGCGGGCTGAATATCCGCATTGCCTCGGAACGCATCGGCTGCGCAGAATCCTTACTCGGCAGAATCAGTCCGATGAACGGCGGCTTGCTGATTGCCGGTGCACCTGCATCCGGAAAAACGACGGTTCTGCGTGATATTGCACGATTTCTCGGGGACCGGCACCGCGTCAGCATCCTCGACGAACGCGGCGAGCTTGCTGCCGTGCAGAACGGGATTCCGCAGTTTATGATCGGCGCACAGACCGATGTATTCGACGGGTACCCGAAGGCAGAAGCAATCGAGATCGCCGTGCGCGTGATGTCGCCGGAGTATCTGATCTGCGATGAAATCGGCAATGAAGCGGAAACCGATATCCTGCTGCAATCGCTCCACACCGGCGTTCGCATCATCGCATCGGCACATGCAGGCAGTCTCGCAGAGCTCCGGATGCGTCCGCAGATCAGACGGCTCACGGATGCCGGCGTCTTCCGGCATGCAGTCCTGCTCGGCAGCGGTGCCCAGTGCGGACAGGTTCTGATGACGGAACCGCTCCGGAGCGCAGCCGGATGAAGCTGCTCGGCGCAGGTCTGCTGCTCTGTACGGGACTCCTCGCCGGATGTGCAGCGGCACGCAGGCTCGAACAGCAGGTTCAGCTGCTCCGGCTGCTCCGGCAGATGCTGACCGCAATGATGCAGACGCTGCAAGCCACGCTGCCGCTGACTGCCGATCTGCTGCGCATGCTTGCCGATACGCCTGCATTCGCGGAACTCAGATTCTTGCAGGTGGCTGCCGGAAATCCGGAGAATTTTCCGCAGTGCTGGCTTGATGCGGTACGGCATGATCCTGCACTGACGAAAGATACGGCAGCGGTCATGGAAACCGTCGGACAAACACTCGGCAGTACCGCGCTGGACGGGCAGCTTGCCGCCTTGCAGCTCTGCCTTGAACGGCTCGGTGCATTGCAGGCGGATGCAGAGAATGCAGCTGCAAAGCATTGCGGACTCTGCCGGAGCATGGGCATCCTCAGTGCATTGTTTCTTGCAATTCTATTGCTGTAAATACTCGGAAACGGAGCGGATAACATGGACATCGACCTGATCTTCAAGGTCGCAGGCATCGGGATCATTGTAGCGGTTCTGAATCTGGTGCTGAAACGCGCGGAACGCGAGGAGCAGGCTATGCTCACAACGCTCGCCGGACTGATTGTCGTGCTGATGCTGATTATCTCGGAGATTCAGTCACTGTTTGATACGGTCAAATCGGTATTCGGGCTATGGTGACGGTATTTCGCACAGCAGGACTGGCACTCACCGCCGTACTGATTGCCAAGCTCATCCGGCGCTATACAGAGGAACAGGCACTGCTGCTGACATTGCTTGCAGGCATCGGCATTACGGCTGCCGCTGTGCTTGCCATGACGCCGGTTTTTCATGAGATCGACAGTCTGCTGGAAAAAGGCGGACTTTCACCGGAGCAGACTGCATGCATCGCAAAAGCCGCAGGTATCTGCTGTGTCACGCAGCTCGCTGCCGATGTCTGCTCGGATGCAGGAGAATCCGCTCTTTCCTCTGCGGTCATGCTATGCGGAAAAATCGCGCTGATTCTGCTGATTCTTCCGATGTTTCATCCGCTTCTCAACCGCTTGCAGGAGGTGCTGTCATGTGTATCGGCATTCGGCTGACAATCGCAATCGCTGCCGGCATCCTGCTGACCTTCTGCGGATGCACCTGTGCAGCGATCAGCGATACACCGTCCAATGCACTCGAACAGGCTGCGGCGGAAATTGCGATTCCTTCGGATGTACAGACGGAATTTGACCGCATCGGCAGCGAAACAGATAATCCGGAATCGCTGCTGGCGCTATCCCCCGAAGAACTGCTGCACAGTCTGCTGCGGAAGGCAGCACAGGAAGCATCCGCACCGCTGCGGCTCTGCGGCGTCCTGCTGACGCTGACCGTGCTCTGCGCACTGCTCGGCAATCTCGGAGATGCAGCAGCGGACGGTACGCTGCGCCGGATTTTTGATGCGCTCTGTTCGCTGCTTTGTATCGGGACGGCTGCCTCTCCGCTCTGCGATCTCCTCGTCCGGACGGCACAGGCACTCGATCAGGGACACACCTTCATGACAGGCTTTATTCCGGTTTTCGGTGCATTTATCGCCGCAGGCGGACATATTGCATCCGGCACCGCCTATCAGGTCTGCGTCCTGTTTCTGACAGAAGGCATCATGCAGCTGCTCCACGGGATTCTGTATCCGGTCCTGCAAATGTCCGCTGCACTCGGGATTGCAGACGCGGTCAATCCGTCACTGCGGCTCGGCGGATTTGTCAACGGTCTGCGGACTGCGGTCACATGGATTCTCGGCTTTGTGATGACCATGTTCGCAGCGCTGCTGTCCGTGCGCAGTATTGTCGCATCCGCTGCGGATTCACTCGCATCAAAATCCGTGAAGCTGCTGGCATCCGGTCTGATTCCGATTGTCGGGAGCGCCGTCTCGGATGCATACGGAACGGTACAGGGCAGTATCCGGCTTCTGCGGAACGGTGTCGGTGCGGTCGGGATTCTTGTGATTCTCTGGCTGATTCTGCCACCGCTGATCTCACTGTGTCTCTACCGCCTGATCTTTCGCATCAACGGCATTTTCGCAGAAATGGCAGGTACACAGCCGCTTTGCCGGCTCTATCAGAATATACAGGCGCTGCTTTCCGCAGCATTTGCAATTCTGGTCTGCTTTGCGGTCATGATGATTGTCTCGAGTGCGGCGGTGCTGCTGCTGCTCGGCGGATGAGGAGGGATGCGCAATCGAAACGCTGCATACTGCGGTGCTGTGTGCATGCTGCACGGCATTCGGACTGACAATCGCCGAGCTGCTCCTGCCTGCAAAGCGATTTGACCGGCAGATCAGGCTGCTGACTGCCGTTCTCATGATGACGGCAATTCTGACGCCGCTTGCAAAGCTCGATCTCTCCGGATTTGTGCCGGATGATACTGCGGCAGAGATACAGTCTGCGGATTTGCAGGCGGCTGCAATACAGATGCAGGAGCAGGCTGTCGCAGAGAGCGTCTGCCGTGCGCTGAACCGTGCACTGACCGAAAAACAGGTCAACTGCCGTGTACTGGATGTCAGCCTGCATATTCAGCCGGACGGGTGCATATCTATCAATGAGGTGACGGCAGAGGGCAATCTGCTGACCGGCACCGTCTTTCTGCGCGAATGGCTCGGCGCAGATGTCATGATCACGGAGGGAGGTGCGCAGCATGCCGCTGACGGATAAGCTCAGAGAACTGTTCCGCGAGGAAAACCGCGTCCGGCTGATCGTTCTGCTCGGCATTGCAGGCGTTGCAATGATTCTTCTCTCCGGACTGCTGCCGAAGCGTCAGAATAAGGCGCAGCGCGCTGAACCGCCGCCTGCCGCAGCCGCCGAATCCGATCCGGATGCATACCGCCTGCTGCTCGAGGAACGGCTGACCAATCTGCTCTCGCAAATGGAGGGCGTCGGGGCGGTTACGGTCATGATTACCGTCGGAGGCTCCGCAGAACAGGTTTATGCCGAAGAAATCCGCGACGCACGCAGCGAAAACAGCGCACAGATATCCTCTGCGCCCGTCCTCACAAGGTCAAACGGCAGTGAATCCGCGCTGCTGACGGAGACACGCTATCCTGCTGTGCGCGGTGCTGCGATTCTCTGCACGGGCGGCGGTCATGCAGCCGTGCGGGAGCGCATCACAAACGCCGCTGCGGCGCTGCTCGGCATCTCACCGACGCAGATTTATGTCGGGCAGGCAGCCGCATCCTCTGCTGAATGAAAGGAGTATGATTCATGAAAAAGCCTACTATGATCATCGGAAGAAAGCAGCTCATCCTCAGCGGACTGACACTCGTGCTCGGTGCCGCGGTCTATCTCAATTATGTGCTCGCGGGCGGAACCGGACTGGTGCCTGCCGATCTGACTGCGGAACCATCCGGCATGAATGCCGCTGCCGAAGCGGACGATCTTGCCGAATACGGCACCGCAGAAATGGTCAGTGCAACGCCTGCGCAGGCAGATTACTTTGCACAGGCGCGTCTCGAAAAGCAGACCAGCCGCGATTATGCCGTCCAGACGCTGCAAAGCATCATCGGCGGGGGCGATCTCAGCAATGACGAAATGGTCACGAATGCAATCGACGCGGTCGGCATCTCCCGTCAGGTGCAGAGCGAAAGCGTCATCGAAAGCCTGATCCTCTCGCAGGGTTTCCGCGACTGTGTTGTCTATCTTGACGGCAATTCTGCAAAGGTTGTCGTCGAAAGCAGCGGGCTTAATCCGGCACAGGCTGCCGCAATCAAGGAGATTATCCTCGCGGAATCCGATGTGCCGGCGGAAGGCATCCGCATCTTCGAGGTAGCTGCCGGTACGCCTGCGGATGCAGTTCCGGCGGAATGACGCGGGATTCCGGATATTATACAAAAACCGGCATCCGGAAAACCAAAATATTTTTTAAGATTTGACGGCTTTTTTTCAAAAAAGGTTGTACGAATAAAAAAAATATGGTATAATATATGATGTATATTTGCAGGCAGTCGGCAGGCACAGCTCCTGCCGTCCGCCTGATTACAGGATTCATTCCAAGGAGGATACAAAAATGAGCAATGCTTATCCGAAAAAAGCCACAACAGCCGGTGAAGTCAAAATCTCTGAAAATGTGATCCGCTCCATTGCCGGTGTCGCCGCAAAGGAAACCGAGGGTGTTGCCGAGCTTGCTGAATTGCAGAGCTCGTTCCTGATGCCTGCCGCTGCACCTGTCAGCGTTGCCGTTGTCAATGATATGGTCGAAATCACAATCCGCCTTGTTCTGCTCAGCGGCTACCGTCTGAGCAATGTCGCAGAGCAGGTTCAGCAGAAGGTCAAGGAAAATGTCCAGAACATGACCGGCGTCATTGTCTCCAAGGTGCATGTCGTTGCATCGGATATCATGTTTGAAGACTGATTTCACCGGAAAGGAAAGCACCATGCCGAATATCACAAGACGTGAAATACGCGACAGCGCAATGAAGCTGCTGTTTGAAACCACAATGCGCGACGATCCGGTCGAGTCGCTCTATGCGATTGCGGAGGAAATTGACGAGATCACCGTCAATGACGCCGTCCGCGCACTCGTGGACGGAACGCTTGCGCATCAGGACGAGCTGGATGCGCTCATCCAGAAATACAGCCCCAAGCGCAGCGTCACGCGCATCCCCAAGCTGACGCTCTCGATTCTCCGGCTTGCTATGTACGAAATCCGGTACGATGAGCTGACGCCCACGAATGCTGCGATCTCTGAGGCAATTCTGCTCGCGGAGAACTACTCCTATTACGAGGAGGATGTCCGGTTTATCAACGGTCTGCTCGGCGCATATTCGAGAGACCTTGCCAAACCGGAAACCGCTGAATCATGAAGCTGCTCGGAATAGATACCAGCAATTATACGACCTCCTGTGCGTGGTACGATACGGAGACGGACAGGATCATTCAGAAGAAACAGCTTCTTCCCGTTGCAGAAGGACAGGCAGGTCTGCGGCAGAGCGATGCGGTATTTCATCATACGCGGCAGCTTCCGCAGATGATGATACAGCTTGCAGAGGCGCTTGACGGTATCCCCTTAAAGCCCGATGCAATCGGTGTTTCTGTCTCCCCGAGACCGGAGGAGGGCTCCTATATGCCCTGCTTTCTCGCAGGCAGAGGCGCTGCGGAAATCCTTGCTGCCTCGCACGGAATCCCGCTCTATGAAACCTCGCATCAGACCGGACATATTCTCGCGGCACTGTATTCGGCAGGATGTCTCTCTTGGCTCGAACCGGATGCACCGCAGTTTCTTGCGTTTCATGTCAGCGGCGGTACAACCGACCTCGTGCGCTGCATTCCCGATCATGAGGAAATTCTGCGCATTGAACCGGTTGCCGCTTCGCTTGATCTGAAAGCGGGACAGGCAATCGACCGCGTCGGACTGATGCTCGGGCTGCGCTTTCCGTGCGGACAGGCACTTGAACAGCTTGCAATGCAGAGTGACAGTCAGGCGCATATGCAGGTAAAGCTGCGCGACGGCTGCTGTTCGCTTTCCGGCTTGCAGAATCAGTGCGAACAGATGCAGAAGCGCGGTGAAGCGCCTGCGGATATCGCACGCTACTGCCTCAATTCAATCACTGCCGTTCTGCGCGCCATGACAAAGGCTGCCGCGGAACAGCACGGCAGAGTGCTCTATGCAGGCGGCGTCATGTCCGATCAGCTGATTCAGAATCAGCTCCGCACACTGCCGGTGCAGGCAGCTTTTGCTGCGCCGGAATTTTCCTGTGATAACGCCGCAGGCATTGCGGTCTATGCGGCAAGGAGGGCGATGTCATGTCAATCCTGAGCGTCAGCCAGCTCAATCGCTATGTTGCCTTCCGCTTGCAGGAGGATCCGAAGCTCCGCACGGTTCTGGTTCGCGGAGAGCTTGCCAATTTCACGCGCAATTTCCGTTCCGGTCACTGCTATTTCAGCATCCGCGATGAGGAGGCATCCGTCAAGGCGGTGATGTTCCGTTCCAATGCGGACAGGCTTCCCTTCGAGCCGGAAAACGGCATGCACGTTATTTTACAGGGCAGCGTGACGCTCTATGAGCGCGACGGTGCCTATCAGATCAATGTTACCGATATGCAGCCGGACGGCGTCGGCGCACAGGCACTCGCCTTGCAGCAGCGGCGCGAAAAGCTCGCAAAGCTCGGGTATTTTGCGCCCGAACGCAAGCGACCGATTCCGGTGCTGCCGCAGAAAATCGGCATCGTCACCTCACGAAGCGGTGCCGCGCTGCATGATATGCTGCAAATTCTCGAACGCCGCTATCCGGTCGGCACGGTCTGCATCTATCCGGCACTGGTGCAGGGTGATGCAGCACCTGCTTCAATCGCCGAAGCCCTGCGGACTGCCGGAACAGACGGCTGCGATCTCATTCTCATGGGGCGCGGCGGCGGTTCCAATGAAGATTTGTCCGCATTTCAATCCGAGGAAGTTGCAGCCGCGGTCTTTCTCTCACCGGTACCGGTCATCAGCGCCGTCGGACATGAAACCGATCACTGCATTGCCGATGAGGTTGCCGATCTGCGTGCCCCGACGCCTTCCGCCGCAGCGGAGCTTGCCGTCCCTGAGACTGCCGCATTAAAGGATGCTGTCACATCACAGGCAGAGCGCATGCGGCGCGCAATGCAGAATCTGCTCGATGAAAAATCACAGGCACTGCTTGAAATCCGGCAGCGTCTGACCGTTTCTGCACCGGAAGGGCGCCTGAAACTGCTCTCGGCACAGCTCGATACCGTCACGGACAAGCTGCACCGTGCATTTCAGCATCTGCTGCATGAAAAATACAATGCGCTCAGCATGCAGTGCGAGCGGCTTGAGGCATACAGCCCCGTTGCAATTTTACAGCGCGGCTATGCGCTCGTCTATCATGACAATCAGCTCGTGCGCGATGCAGATACGCTGCATCCGGACGACACAGTCACACTGCGGCTTGCGAACGGAACGGTCGTTGCCCGTGTGACGGAAATCCGAAAGGAAGAACCGAAATGAAATTTGAAAAGAGTATGCAGAAGCTCCTTGCGATTACGGCGCAGCTGGAGGACGGCGGACTGGAACTGGAAGACGCCGTCAAGCTCTACGGTGAAGGCGCAAAGCTCGCGGAAAACTGCAAAAGAGAACTGGAACAGGCAAAGCTGACTGTCGCGGAATACAATCAGCAGCAACCTGCTCCTGACGGAACGGAAACCTGATTTCACAGCGAAGCATCATCGTTGTACGGAGAATAGAATGAACAAAGAACGTCAATTCAGCGTGCAGAAGGCTGTCAGACTGGCAGAGCTGGATCTGCCCTCAGATCTGAAAAATCTGAGCTATCCGCAATGCAGTGCGCTCTGCGATGAGATTCGTTCGCTGCTGATCGGAACCGTCCTCAAAACGGGCGGTCATCTCGCATCGAATCTCGGCGTCGTCGAGCTGACGCTTGCCCTGCACCGCAATTTTGATTCCCCGAAGGACCGGATCGTCTGGGATGTCGGGCATCAGGCATATGTGCACAAGATTCTGACCGGACGCGCCGATGCGCTCCCGAAGCTGCGGCAGGCGGACGGTCTCGCCGGATTCCCGAAGCCCTCGGAATCCGAACATGATACGTTTATCACCGGACACAGCAGCACGGCAATCTCTGCGGCTTTCGGCATGGCGGAGGCAATGCGCATTTCCGGCGATCACGATCATTATGCGATTGCAGTCGTCGGCGACGGCGCCATGACCGGCGGTCTCGCCTATGAGGGACTGAATAACGCCGGTAAATCGCGCTCGAATCTGGTTGTCATTCTCAATGACAACAATCAGGCGATCTCGAAAAATGTCGGCGCAATCGCAAAATATCTGACGAAAATCCGCAGCAGCTCGGATTATGTCCGCGCAAAATGGAAGCTTGAATCGGTCATCCGGAAGGCACCGGCAATCGGTGACCAAATGGCGGTCAAGCTGAAATCCGCAAAGGACAAGCTGCGCAAAAACATCGTACAGACAACGATTTTCGAGGATCTCGGTTTTGTCTATCTCGGACCGGTTGACGGGCATGATTCCGAAGCACTCGACGAGGTGCTCGAGGTCGCAAAGGATTACCGCAGACCCGTGCTCGTCCATGTCCAGACGACCAAGGGCAAGGGCTATAAGCCTGCGGAGGAGAATCCCGGCGAATACCACGGCGTACCGCGCGAGCATCACGGTATCGACCGGATTGATCTGGATTCCGGAAATCCGGAGCTCTCGATTGACGAATGCTTCTCGACTGTGTTCGGCAAGGAGCTGACACAGCTCGGCAAGCGCGATACCAAAATCTGTGCGGTCACGGCTGCCATGAAATACGGCACCGGCTTGCAGTTTTTCTATGCTGCACATCCGAACCGCTTTTATGATGTCGGCATCGCAGAGCAGCATGCAGTCACGTTCTGCGCGGCGCTCGCCTCCATGGGCATGACGCCTGTTTTTGCTGTATATTCGACATTTTTGCAGCGTGCATTTGACCAGCTCATTCACGATGCCGCAATCGCACGCTATCATATGGTACTCGGCGTGGACCGTGCCGGAATCGTCGGCGAGGACGGCGAAACGCATCAGGGCATCTTCGATATCCCCTATCTGACGGTCATCCCCGGCATCCGTATCTACAGCCCTGCATGTTATGCAGAATTGCAGCTCTGCCTGCGGAAGGCGGTCTGTGAGGATGACGGACTCGTCGCACTGCGCTATCCGAGAGGCAAGGAATCCGAAGGCTTCCCGATTCAGCCGGATACCGCATTCATGCATCTCGAAGGAACAGATATGCTGCTTGTCTCCTACGGAAAAATCAGCGAACGCGCATATCATGTCATGGAGAACATGCGTAACAGCGGCGTTTCCTGCGGTCTGCTCAAGCTGACGACTGTCTTCCCGATTCCGGAAGACGCCGTCAAAATCGCAAAGCAGTATCCGAAAATCTGCTTTATCGAGGAAGGCTATCAGGCAGGCGGTATAGCGGAAAAATTTGCGTCTGCGCTGATGAACGCCGGCTGGCGCGGCATCTGGAAAGCACGCACAATCGACGGTTTTGTACAGCAGGGCTCGGTCAATGAATGCTTAAAGCGTGTCGGGCTCAGCGAGGATGCACTGCTTGCCTGCGCGGAGGAGCTTGCGCATGAGCAGCCGTCTTGATGCAGCACTCGTTCAGCGCGGTATCTGCGAAACACGCAACCGCGCACAAACCTCTATCACAGAAGGCAATGTCACAGTCAACGGCATCGTCTGCATGAAGGCATCACGGCAGGTCAGTGAAAGCGATGTGCTGGTTCTGACCCAGCCGCTCCCCTATGTCGGCAGAGGCGGCTATAAGCTCAGCTTTGCGCTGGCGGAATTCAGGATTGCGCTCAAAGGACTGCGCTGTCTCGATATCGGTGCTTCAACCGGCGGCTTCACGGACTGCATGCTGCAAAACGGCGCTGCATCCGTGCTCGCAGTCGATGTCGGACACGATCAGCTTGCAGATGTGCTCCGCAGCGATCCGCGCGTGATTGTCCGCGAGGGCACCGACCTGCGCGATCTGCCGCCGGATTCGGACGGACTCCCTGCTGAATTTGCATCCTGCGATGTATCCTTTATCTCTCTGAAACAGATCATTCCGCTGCTTCCGGCGCTCCTGACCGATTCCGCACAGGCGGTTCTGCTGGTCAAGCCGCAGTTTGAAGCAGGCAGACAGGCACTCAATAAAAACGGCATTGTGCGCGATGAAAAGATCCGGCAGCAGGTGCTGCGTGACATCCGCAATTTTGCCGCGCTGCACGGATTCATTCCGCTGCATGACTGCCCGTCACCGATTCAGGGCGGCAGCGGAAACACCGAATACCTGCTGCACTTACAGCTGCGGCAGACACCCGATGAGGCACATCTATGAAATGTGTGATTGACCCGAATTTATCCAAAAAAGCAGCCTTCCAGACGGCACTTCTCGCCTGTGACAGACTGCGCAGAAACGGTGCAGCGCTCTGTATGCCGGCGCATCTTTCAGAGCCGTTTTCCGCAGTGCCGGACATCCGGTTTCTGCCTTATGATACGCTGTTTGCCGATGCGGATTTTGCAATCGCAATCGGCGGCGACGGCACGATTCTTCGCTGTGCGGAGAAAAATCTTGCACATTCGCTCCGGACGAAAACGCATCCTGCAAAAATCGTCGGCATCAATACGGGCACGCTTGGTTTTCTTGCCGCATTTGAAGCAAATGAGATTGATATGCTCGACCGGCTCTGCACCGGCGAGTATGCGATCACAAAGCGCATGATGCTGAAAACGCGCATCCGGACCGATGCCGATGCCGCAGCACCGGTTCACGCACTGAACGATATCTACGCCTCGCGCGCAAACGGCAGAATCTGCGATTTTGCCGTCGCTGTTGACGGACACGAAATCGGCGTCTACCGCGCGGACGGCATCATCTTTTCGACTCCGACCGGCTCCACAGCCTATGCACTCTCGGCGGGCGGACCTGTCATGGAGCCGGATTTATCCCTCATTGAAATGAACCTGATCTGTCCGCACTCGCTCTTTGCGAGACCGATGCTCTTTGCACCGCACCGTGAAATCTGCGTCACCTACCGCGGCGCAGGCGGCGGCGGACTGTCCGTCTTCGTAGACGGCGAAAAAAACGCAGTTCTGCGCAATATGCAGTCATTTACGGTCACCTGCTCCGAGCTTGTGATGCCGTTTGTGGACTGCAAGGGACATGCATTCTACGATGCGCTGAACGGCAAGCTGATGCAGCCGCTCAAACGATCAGAATGATTCACAAAACAACCGGAATACTGCCAAGACATAAAGGAGAGCGATTCAGTTGGCTAATGCAAGACATGAAATGATTTTACAGCTGATTCAGACACATGAAATCAGTACGCAGGAGATGCTGCGCGATCTGCTGGAGGAGAACGGTTTTTCTGTCACGCAGGCAACCATATCCAGAGATATCCGGCAGCTCAAGCTGCGCAAGCGCAAAACGGCATCCGGACCGAGCTGCTATGCGAAGGCACCAGTCGCACCGGCTGCACCGACCAATCTGCTTGCGGATGTGATCGTCCGGATTGATTCCGCAGTCAATATGGTCTCCGTCTCCTGCCACGCCGGCTCTGCGCCGGCTGCATGTGCCGTGATCGACCATATGCAGCTGCCTGAGATTGTCGGCACAATCGCTGGTGACGATACAATCTTCATTCTGACGCGCTCGGAGGCAAGCGCAAAGCAGCTCATCGCCGCGCTCGAAGCCCAAATCTGGGGGTAAACCATGCTAAAGGAACTCTCTATCGAAAATCTTGCCGTTATTGAATCCGCAGTCATTCCGCTGACAGACGGATTCAATGCCTTTACCGGCGAAACCGGTGCGGGTAAATCCATTCTGATTCACGGCATACAGGCAGTGCTCGGGCAGCGTACCAATAAGGATCTCGTCCGGACAGGCTGCAAAAAAGCCGTCATTACTGCCGTTTTCTCCCCGCTCAAAGAGGAGACGAAGGCTGTGCTTGCAGATTACGGATATGATACGGAGGATGACGAACTGCTGCTGACGCGCGAAATCTCCGCGGACGGCGGCAGCATCGGCAGAGTAAACGGAAAATCTGCACCTGCGGCGCTGCTGCGTGCGCTCGGTGAAACACTCGTCAATATTCACGGGCAGCATGACAATCAGATTCTGCTGCGTCCGGAGCGGCACTTAGAGGTGCTCGACAGTTTCGGCAGCAATACCGCACTGCCGGAGACCTATAAAAATGAATTTCAGCAGCTCCAGAGCTGTGCCAGAGCGCTCAATCAGCTCAAGAAGGCTGAGCAGGAGAAAATGCAGCGCCTTCGTACATTACAGCAAACCATTGAGGAGATCGGCGAGCTTGATCCGCAGCCGCAGGAGGATGTGCAGCTTGATGCACAGTATCATGCGGCAGCGCGCGCGGAGGATACCGCAGAGCTTGCAGGCGGCATCTGCCGGATGCTGACCAACGGCGAGGAGAATCTCTCCGATGCACTCGCTGCGGCACTCGATCAGCTCAACCGGCTTGCCTCCGCTTCATCCGATGCAGAGCCGCTCTGTGAACGCCTGAAAGCGCTCAATATCGAGCTGCGTGATATCTCCGATGAAATCAGCGCATATACCGCAGGACAGCTTTCCCCTGCCGAATTTGCAAAGCTCAATGACCGCCGCAACGCCGTCAATTCCATGGCGCTGCGCTATCATACCGATGCGGACGGTCTGCGGCAGATCTATGCCGATGCAATCGAGGAGATCAATGCGATTGAATCCGATTCCAATAAGCTCCGTCAGCTGACGGAGGAGCGCGCCGAGCGGCTTCACCGCGTGACGGAGCTCGCAAAGCAGCTGACCGCATACCGCCGTGAACTTGCGGACGAATTCTCGCGCAGAGTCGGCGAGGAGCTTGCATATCTCAATATGCCGCGCGTGAAGCTCTCGGTCGAGCTGACGCAGGGCAAGCTGACCCCGAACGGCATGGATCACGCAGAATTCCTGATCTCTGCCAATCCCGGCGAGCCGCCGAAGCCCATTGCACAGATCGCATCAGGCGGTGAGCTCTCCCGCATGATGCTCGCACTGAAAGCCGTTCTGGCGGAGCGCGATGCCATTCCGACGCTGATCTTCGATGAAATTGATACGGGCGTCAGCGGCAAGGCAGCGCAGAAAATCGGTCTGAAGCTCCGCGCGCTCTCGCAGCATCATCAGGTTATCTGCGTCACGCATCTTGCACAGCTTGCCACGCAGGCGGTGCATCATCTGCTGATCGAAAAGCACAGCACGGATACATCCACCAGCACGGAGGTCTCGGTGCTCGACCGTGCAGCACGCATCGAGGAAATTGCGCGAATCATGGGCGGCGACGATCACTCTGCACTGCTGCTGCAAACCGCAGAGGCTGCGCTCGATGCCGCTTCGCAATCCCAAGCAAAGGAATGAAACCGCAATGGAACAACGCATTTCCGCCATACTGCACCGTTTCGCAAAGAACAGCCTCCTGCCTGCTATGGATACAAAGCCGCGCTTTGCAGGCATTGACATTGTCAAGATTCTCGCCTGTTTCTTTGTCGTATCGGTGCATTTTTTCCGCAACTGCGGATTCTACAACACGCCGATTACACCAGATTTCGGCACGCTTGCAATCTACGGGCGCTGGCTGACCTTTACCTGTGTTCCGCTGTTCATGATTACAACCGGCTTCCTGATGAAAAACAAAAAGCTCAGCGGAAAATATTATCTCGGCATCACGCGCGTGCTCTGCATTTATATTGTCATCAGCCTGCTCTGCGTGATCTATAATGTACATGTGCTGCATCTGAACCTGTCGGGCTGGGATATCGTCCGCGGTCTGTTTATGTATACCGATGCGCAGTATGCGTGGTATGTGGAGTATTATTTCACGATTTTCCTGCTGATTCCGTTTCTCAATGCAGGCTGGCAGGCAATGGAGACGCGCGGCAGAAAGACGGCGCTGCTCCTGACCGTCATCCTGCTGACAATGGTTTCGCCGACATTTTACATCGGAACGGTCAAAGCGACCCAGATTCGGATTCTCCCCGGATATTTCTACCGCTGCTATCCGATCGGCTATTATTTCATCGGCGCCTATATCCGCGAATATCCGCCGAAGCGCGATCTGAAGCATAAGCTCGTCTATGTCGTCATTCTGCTGGCTGCATGGATTTACGACTCGCTGATTACACTTTGGCAGTGTCTGAAAAATACCGAGAACAACTGCGTCTGGTCTTCATGGCATAACGATGACTATGCAGCCATGCCGACCGTCATTATGAGCACAATGCTCTTTCTGCTGCTCTTTGATATCACCGTCAAAAAAGCAAAGACAGCGCAAATCCTGTCCGTGCTCAGCAACGCGACCTTCGCAGCCTATCTCATTTCCTATATCTTTGACTGCATCGCATACCGCATCCTGAATGACCGTGTGGCAGAGATACCGCAGCGGTTCCGGTATATGGCGATTGTCATTGCGGCTGTTTTCATCTGCTCTATGGTCAGCGGACTGCTGATCCAGCGGCTCTATGACATCGCACACAGCCGGATCACAAAGGATATTGCCGCAATCCGACAGCGCAAAATGCACAAAGCTCTGCCGCCGGATGCACCGTAAAACCCGAAAAACCAGTCTGCGCACCGTCTGAAATCATCGGCGGTGCGTTTTGTTTTCGACAGTTTTCACAATCGCAGAACAGCCGGATTGTGCACATTTACCGTTACACCAAAATAAAAATTTTTTCATTGTTGCAATTCGTAGATTCCTCCATTGACTTTTTTGTGCAAAAGTGATAAGATGAACTCAAAGGCAACCGAACCGTTATCTGTTTTTTGAAAATGAAGGAGGGCTATCTATGAAATCAATTCGCAAATATCTCAGTACCGCAATGGCACTCTGCATCCTTGCCGGCAGTTCCGTGATGCCGGTTTCCGCAGAGGATACCCCGTGCAGCCCGCTGCTATACGGCGATACAAACTGCGACGGTCAGGTCGATGTATCCGATGCCGTTCTGCTCGCACGCTTTACTGCTGAGGACAGCAGCGCGATCATCACTGCGGAGGGCAAGACACTGGCGGATGTCAACCGCGACGGCAGCCTGACCGCAGACGATACACTGCAAATTCTGGAGTATATCGCAAAGCTGCGGACGGAGCTCGGCGTTCAGTCGCAGACCCCGCAGGGAACCGCGCCGACGGTCAATCTGACAAAGGATGTCGTGCGGGATACGGTCAGCGAAAAGAAAGTCGATGAAACATTTGTCGCCGGACAGCTCGGCTTTACCGCCAATCTGCTGCGTGAAACCAACAGAGCCGAAGCAAAGGAGCGCAGCGGGGACGAGGCACCGAAAAACCTCCTGATCTCGCCGCTTTCCGTTTCACTGGCGCTCAGCATGACCGCAAACGGCGCAAAGGGAGAAACACAGCAGCAGATGCAGAATGTGCTCAATAAGGCAATCGACACAGACACGCTCAATGCCTATTACTACGACTACATGGCGAATCTGCCGTCACAGAAGGGCGCGGAGCTGCATATTGCCAATTCGATCTGGGCGCGGAATGACCAGTCCCGCCTGATCGTGCCGGAACAGTTCCTCAAGACGACCAAATCCTATTACAATGCCGATTTCTACATCGCACCGTTCAATCAGACAACGGCAGATGAAATCAACAGCTGGGTCAAGACCAATACGCATGATATGATTCCGAAGCTGGTCGGGCAGATTCAGCCGGAGGAGATCATGTACCTCATCAATGCAATCGCATTCGAGGCGGAATGGGAGTCTCCGTATGACGAAGCCAATATCCGCACTGACAAATTCACATGCGCAGACGGCAAAAAGGTCGAAGCAGAATTCATGTGGGATGAGCTGAATACCTATATCCATGATGATCGGGCTACGGGCTTTATCAAGAACTACAAAAACGGCACATACAGCTTTGCGGCGGTTCTGCCGAATAAGAACGTCACCGTAAACGATTATATCGAAAGCATGAGCGCAAACTCGCTCAAAAAGCTGCTCGGCAGCCGCTCCCGTGAGACCGTATACACGAAGCTGCCGAAGTTCTCCTTCGATTACGGCACCTCGCTCAAGAACACGCTCTGTGCAATGGGCATGCAGCTTCCGTTCGATGACGGAGCGGCAGACTTCACCGGTCTGAACGAAATCCCCGGCACATTCATCAGCGATGTGCTGCACAAGACCTTCATCGCTGTGGACGGACTCGGCACGCGGGCAGGCGCCGTCACTGCGGTTATCATGGCAGACAACGCTGTAATGGAACAGGAGCCGCCGAAGGAGGTTTACCTTGACCGTCCGTTCCTGTTTATGATTCTCGACAATCAGACCGATCTGCCCGTATTTATCGGCTATGTGTCCGATCCGACACAGAAGCCGGAATGATCCCTGAAGGAGGTATGCACTATGAAAAAACGATTTCGTACAGCGGCTGCGCTTGCCGCATGCATTCTCACATGCAGTTTCCTGATGCCTGCGGCGGTGTCCGCGGATGACACACCGGCTGCACAGCAGTACGGCGACATCAATCTCGATCAGCAGGTCGATGTATCCGATGCGGTTCTGCTTGCGCGCTTCTGCGCAGAGGATGCGACGGTGAATATCTCGCAGTCCGGCAAAGCGCTTGCCGATGTCGATGCAGACGGCAAGATTACACAGGATGATACCGTCACGCTGCTGCAATTTATCGCAAAGCTGATTCCGTCGCTCGGACCGGCAGCACAGGTTGAAACCGATTACAAGACCGTCAATCTGATGGACGGCATCAAATCCGCCGAGATCAAATCCAAGCCGGTCGATGCTGCCTTCACTGACAGCCAGTATGCACTGACGATCAATCTGCTGAAGCAGACCGCACAGGCAAACACCCAAAACGATAATCTGATGATTTCCCCGCTCTCTGTCTCCCTTGCGCTCTCCATGACTGCGAACGGCGCAAAGGATCAGACGCTCACAGAAATGGAAAAGGTGCTCGGCGGCGACCTGAAAATCGCTGATCTGAACGCATATTATGCCGATTATCTGAACACGCTGCCGAACAGCGAGAACGCACAGCTGCATATCGCCAATTCGATCTGGTTCAAGAATGACCCGCTCATCAAGGTTCCGCAGGAATTCCTGCAAACCAATGCAGATTACTATAAAGCAGATGCATACAAGGCGCCGTTCAATGAGCAGACTGTGAAGGATATTAACGACTGGGTAAACAAGAATACGCATGAGATGATCCCGAAGCTGCTGGATAATATTCCGAATGGTAATGTCTTTATGTATCTCATCAATGCACTGGCATTTGAAGCGGACTGGGCATCCTGCTATAAAGACAATGAAATCGGAGAGGGCGAATTCACACCATACGGCACCGATCCTGTAACGGTTGAGATGATGCACGGTGAGGAGCGTACCTATCTCGAGGACGAATATGCAACCGGCTTTATGAAGAGCTACAAAGGCGGAGGATACAGCTTCGCCGCAATTCTGCCGAAGGAATCCGAAAGCATCACCGTTTCCGATTATATCGGCATGATGACACCGGAATCGCTGCAAAAACTTCTGAGCACAAAACAGAACTGCAAGGTCATTACAAAAATGCCGAAATTCAAATTTGCCTATGACACCGAGCTTTCAGAAGCACTGAAAGCAGCCGGAATGCCGACCGCATTTAATGAGGAGAAATCAGACTTTGGCAATCTCAATGCCGGTTCGGGTAACGGTTATATCAGCCGTGTGCTGCACAAGACCTTTATTCAGGTCGATGAGGCAGGCACCAAGGCAGGCGCTGTCACAGCTGTTGAAATGCAAATCAAAAGTGCGATCGAAGTGGATAAGCCGAAAACAGTCTATCTTGACCGCCCGTTTATCTTTATGATTGTCGATCATCAGCACAATCTGCCGATCTTCATCGGCTATGTGATGAATCCGCTGGAAGAATAAGATCAAAAGAAAAAACGCCCGAAGGCAATCAAAAAGCCTTCGGGCGTTTTCTTTGTTCAGATGATATAGAACCAGCTGTCGTCGGTATCAAGCTCCGTTGCGGGCGAAAGCAGCTTGGAATCATAGTGATAGCGGAGCTCCTGATTCTTGATGCTGACCTTGGCTCCCTCGGGAATCGAGCGCGTAATGAACGCATTTGCGCCGATGACGGCACCTTTTCCGATCACCGTATCGCCGCCGAGAATCGACGCGCCGGAATAGATCGTCACATTATCGCAGATTGTCGGATGACGCTTCTTCGATTTCAGGGACTGCCCGCCGCGCGTGGAAAGGGCGCCGAGTGTCACGCCCTGATACACCTTGACATTGTCGCCGATCTCGGTCGTTTCGCCGATGACGATGCCGGTGCCGTGGTCGATGAAGAAATAATAGCCGAGCGTAGCGCCGGGATGAATGTCAATACCGGTCATGCTGTGCGCATATTCGGTCATAATGCGCGGAATCAGCGGCACGCCGAGCAGATGCAGCTCATGCGCGATGCGGTTGACAACAATCGCCAGAAGCCCCGGATAGGAATAGATGATCTCATCCTTGTTATATGCCGCAGGGTCGCCGTCAAAGGTCGCCTGCACATCGGTCTCGACATAGGCGCGAATCTGCGGAATCTTCTCAATAAAGGCAAAGGTCAGCTCCTCAGCGCGCTTTGCGATTGCCTCCTTGCCCGCAGCTTTCAGCTCCGGCAGATATTCCAGTACGATTGCAATCTGCCGGTTCAGATTGAAAACCACATCCTCCAGCAGCATCGTCGTCTGATTCCGCATTGTATAAACACGGTAGGAATGTGCGCGGAAATATCCCGGAAAGATCAGCTTGCGCAGCTTCTGCAAAATATCAATGACGATCTCCTTATTCGGCTGATCGAACGCAATGACCGCGTCAATCGTTCTGTCGCTCTGATAATCCGCAAGCAGGGTATCCACCAGCCCGCCGATCTTCTGATTAAATGTATCCTGCATAAATTGCCCTCCAAGCGCCGTTTTTCTCCTATTATTATAATATAGAAACATGAAAATGTCAATGCATCTCCGCATATTTCTATCTTGTCTATCTATATAATATGCGATGCGGTATTTGTCAGAATATGCAATCTGTTCATAATTTGTCTATCTTTTCTTTGTGCATGGTGCACGGTTTTGTTTTTCGGTACATGGATGTTTTTTGATTACAAAATGGAAAATCCTGTAATCGAGTTGTAAACTTTTCCAAAGTATGATATAATAGGCAATGTACTCTGAGGTAAAATGCTGCCTCTTTGGTACATTCAGTTTCTTTTACGAAAGGATGAGTTGATGAGAAAAGGGAAGGTTGCAGCAGCGATCCTGAGTCTCTTTTGCAGCGCCGCAATGCTCGGCGGTGTTACCTTTACCGGGAATGAGATGTCCGTTGCAAGAGCCGATCAGAGCGATCAGCTTCTCGAGATCACAGGCGTAACTGTTACTACCGCAACTTCGATCGAGACCACCACTACCCTCGTAACCACCACAGCGACGTCCAAGAAAGCAAAGACCGTGACGACGACCGCAGCAAAAACTACAAAAACAACCGCTGCGACGACAACCGATACATCTGCAACGAAGAAATCTGAGACGACAACAACGGTAACAGAAACAACCGCCGAAGAAGCGGAGACAGAAACTGAAACTTCTCCTGTTGCAACAGAGGCACCGGTCATCACGACTGCCGTAACTGAGACAGAGGCGCCCGAAACCGAAGCGCCGGAAACCGATGCCGCATCTGAATATACCAAATCCTCTGCGATTTCCGTCACCGACCGTGAGTATATCATGCTCTGCAATGTCGTCGGTCACGAATACGGCTCCGACTGGGTGCCGACAGAGGAAAAAGCACTGGTTGCCGAAGTCATCATGAACCGCGTGAATTCTCCGCAGTTCCCGAACAGCATCTATGAGGTGCTGACGCAGAAAAATCAGTTTGCCGGTCTGGAATATCTGATCGAAATGGATCATATGTCATCTTATGTCACACAGAGCGTCCGCGATGCCGTTGACCTCTATCTCTCCGATCCGACACAGTTCCAGCACGGTTACCTGTTCTTCAACGGGGACGGCTACCGGAATTATTTCCGCAAGGGTCTTTGATCAGGGCAGCGGGTCTGATTGAACGAAACGCATTCCGCACAAAACCGGAGCAGCGAAAGCTGTTCCGGCTTTTTTTCGCGCAAGCCCTCCTGAGTCATTGACTTTCAGGCGATTTTATGGTATGATATATAAGTAAAAATATAGAGAGCAGCTTTTCGCTGCGCAGGAGGTTACCAATGAAATTTGCGGACGGCTTCTGGCTCAATCAGCGCGGCTATACCGTAGATTATGCCGTTCAGCCCTATGACATTCAGATCAGCGAAAACGCAGTGCGGGTTTTTGCGACATCTCAGACAATCTATAACCGCGGTATGACGCTTGGCGGCGTCACGCTGACATTTGAATTCAGCGCTGTCAGAGAGGATACGATCCGCATAAAGATCGTACACCATAAGGGTGCCGCCGATCATACGCCGAAATTCGAGCTGAATACCGATGACAGCTTCAAGCCCGTCATCACAGAGGATGAAAACAGTGTCACGCTCTGCGCCGGCAAAACGGCGGTTACAATCACCAAAGGAAATGCGTGGCAGATACGCTATACCTATGACGGCAGACTGCTGACCGGCTGCGGCTGGCGCGCTGCTTCCTATATTCAGGAGAATGCATTTGTCACCGAAAACCGTATGCATACCGCTTCTGACAACACATTCTGGAGCATTCCGGAAAATCGCTGCGGCAGCTATATCCGCGAGCAGCTTTCGCTTTCCGTCGGCGAGTATATCTACGGCTTCGGCGAAAAATTCACGCCGTTTGTCAAGAACGGTCAGACCGTCGATATCTGGAACTCCGACGGCGGCACCTGCTCCGATCAGAGCTATAAATGCGTGCCGTTCTATCTCAGCTCCCGCGGATACGGCGTTTTCACCAATCACACCGGTCATGTCAGCTATGAGGTCGCATCGGATACAGTCTCCAAGGTCAGCATGACGGTCGCAGGCGAATCGCTCGAATATTTCATCATCGGCGGCAGAAACTGTGCCGAGGTACTGCGGAATTATACCGATCTGACCGGCAAGCCGGCGCTTACACCGGCAAAATCGCTCGGTCTGTGGCTCTCAACATCCTTCACAACAGCTTACGACGAGCATACCGTCACGGGCTTCCTTGACGGCATGGCAGAGCGGAAGATTCCGCTGCAAATGTTCCACTTCGACTGCTTCTGGATGAAGGCGTTTACGTGGACGAGCTTTGCATGGGATGAGGCAATGTTCCCCGATCCGAAGGAAATGCTCAGCCGCATCAAGCAGAAGTACAATGTCGGCATCTGCGTCTGGATCAATCCCTATATCGCGCAGGAATCCGCGCTGTTTGACGAGGGTGCCGAAAAGGGATACTTCCTGCACACGAAGGACGGCGGCATCTTCCAGACGGATATGTGGCAGCCGGGCATGGCAATCGTGGACTTCACAAATCCCGATGCCTGCAAATGGTTTGCAGACGGTATCCGCAAGCTCTGCACCGAAGGCGTGGACGCGATCAAGACCGATTTCGGCGAGCGCATCCCGACCGATGTCGTCTATTTCGACGGCTCCGATCCGGCTGCGATGCATAATTACTACACATACCTCTATAATAAGGTTGTATTTGAAGCGCTCGAGGGCTGCAAGGGCAAAGACAATGCCGTCCTCTTTGCGAGAAGTGCAACGGCAGGCGGTCAGAAATTCCCCGTACACTGGGGCGGCGACTGCGCTGCGGAATACTCTGCCATGGCGGAAACGCTTCGCGGCGGACTGTCGCTCTGTGCCTCCGGCTTCGGCTTTTTCAGCCACGATATCGGCGGCTTTGAGCAGACTGCCTCCGCAGATGTCTATAAGCGCTGGGTCGCATTCGGTCTCATGAGCACGCACAGCCGTCTGCACGGCTCAACCTCCTACCGCGTACCGTGGGCATATGAACCGGACGATCCGCAGAATCCGGAGAATGCATGTGCCGTGCTGCGGTTCTTTACAAATCTCAAAGGAAAACTGATGCCGTATCTCTGGGCACAGGCAAATCAGACGCATCAGACCGGCATCCCGATGATGCGTGCGATGGTCATTGACTATGCAGACGATCCCGCCTGCCTGACGCTTGACCGGCAGTATATGCTCGGCGACAGCCTGCTCTGCGCACCGGTCTTTGATGAGAGCGGCATTGCAGAATTCTATCTGCCCGCAGGCGAATGGTTCGATCTGCTCGGCGAGGCTGATGCACCGCTGATACAGGGCGGCAAATGGTTCCGCCGCAAGTGCAGCTATCTCGAAATGCCGGTCTATGTCAAGCCGGATTCGATCATTGTGCTCGGCAATTTCAAAGACGATGTCTGCTATGATTATCTCGATCAAGCTACGGTACTGATCTGCGGACTGACCGACGGCGCAGAGACCGCCTGCACGCTTTACCGCGCAGAGGGCGGCATTGACCTTACAATCACCGCAAAGCGTGAGGCAAACCGCATTACCGTCACCTATCCTGCAACTGACCGCAGATTCATGATCCGCATTGCAGGCACAAACAGAAACGTACAGGCGGAAGCCGGCGGAATGACCGTCATCAGCCTGTAAAGCATAAAACGTCGCTGACGTAACACAACAGAATGGAGTGATCTGTATGAGCAAGAAAAAGGAAATTGACTACATCTGGCAGGACAGAAAGCGCACGATCTTCGGACTGCCCTGGACCTTTACCAAATATTTCCTGACGGAAACGAAATTCATCACCAGAACCGGATTTTTCAATCTGGACGAGGACGAGCTCGATCTCTATAAGGTGACCGATAAAAAGCTCAAGCTCCCCTTCTTCCAGCGGATTGTCGGCTGCGGCACAGTCATCATCTATGTCCGCGATACCGATACGCCGGAAAAGGAAGTCCACTGCATCAAGCATCCGCGTGAATTTCTGGCACAGCTCGATAAGCAGATCAATGCAGAACGCGACCGCTATAACACCAGAGGCAGAGACCTCTATGCGATTACCGGCGGCATGGGCGGCGGTCACGGACATCACCATGATCATGATGATATGATGGATCATTCACAGGCAGATGACTGCGACTGTGAATGCCATGACCACGATCACGAATAATCTCACGAAGGGACTTGAACGGAATGCTTCAGTTTGTTACAGAAAAAATATCCGTCTGGGACCGCCTGAAAGCGGAGACACGCCCGATCTATCTCTACGGCATGGGCGACGGCGCTGTCAGAATCCTTGCAGCCATGCGCACCTACGGGATTCAGGCTGCCGGTATCTTTGCCAGTGATGAATTCGTGCGCGGTCATGATTTCGCAGGATATCCTGTGCGCAAGCTCTCCGAACTGGAAGCGGAGCTTGATGATTTTGTCATCGTGCTTGCATTTGCTGTCTGCTCCCCTGCGATGATCGACCGCATCCGCGTCCTCGGCGAAAAGTATCAGCTTTATGTACCGGATGTACCTGTCGTCGGCGGCGGACTCTTCACACCGGAATACTGCACGGAGCACGAAGAGGAGATTCAGGCTGTTTATCAGTCGCTTGCAGATGAGCGCTCCCGTCAGATCTATGCGAATATCATCAATTTCAAGATCAGCGGCAATCCTGCTTATCTGATTGATCAGGTGGACAGCAAGGATGAAATCTGGAACCGCGTGCTCCAGCCGACAAACCATGAAATCTATGTCGATCTCGGTGCTTACAACGGCGACACAATCCGCGAGATGCTGGAATATACGCGCGGAAAATATCACCGCATTATTGCCGTCGAGCCGGATAAGAAAAACTATAAAAAGCTCGTAAAATTCGTCGGCGATACGCCCTCTGTGCAGTGCTACCAGTGTACGGCATGGTGTGTCGATACCGAGCTGCCCTTCGGCGCAAAGGCAGGCAGACAGTCCGCAATCGCAATGGAAGGCGCAATGACACCGGCAAGAGCCGTGGACAATCTGCTCGCCGGCAATCCCGTGACGCTCCTGAAAATGGACGTTGAGGGTGCCGAGCGTGAAGCACTCTGGGGCGCCAGCCGTTCGATCGCGCGCTATGCACCGAAGCTCATGATCTCCCTCTATCACCGCAATGAGGATATCTTCGAGCTGCCGCTGCTCGTCAAGCGCATCAATCCGCGCTACCGCCTGTTTATCCGTCACCTGCCGTATATTCCGGCATGGGAGACCAATCTCTACGCGGTTTGCGAGGACAACGGCAATACGCAGTATGCTGAATAATCCAAGTGATACCTCCGGTGCGCTGCCGGAGGTATCTGCATGTTACGGTAATTTAATCAGATCAAATAAAAATTGCAGAAAGGAATTCCACAATGAACAAATCAGAAAATGCAGTCAAAAAACCGCATAAGGTCGGCAGAATAATCGGCAGAATCCTCGGCATTCTCATTCTCATCCTCGCAGTCCTGATCGCGGTTCTGTCCATCCGGCACCATATTCTCAGCAAGCGCGACCGCGAAATCTATGCAGATGCCTACGGCGAATACTACACCACGGAGCAGGGCAGGAAAATGAACTATACCCGCATAGAAAGCGATGCGAAGGATGTCGCGGTCATTCTCCCGGGCTACGGCTGCCCGACCGTCCGCTATGAATTCGATGCATTCGTCAAGGGGCTCAGCAATCAGTATCAGTTTATCATTGTCGAGCCGCTTGGGTACGGTCTCAGCGACGGTGCAGTATCCGAGCGCAATGTCACGAATTACTGCGAAGAGCTGCACGGTCTGCTCACCTCGCTGCAATGTGACAAATACACACTGATTGCACATTCGCTCGGCGGTCTCTATTCGCTGTATTATGCGAATCAGTATCCGGATGAGGTGCAGGGCTTCATCGGAATTGACGCCTCCGTGCCGCATCAGTGCGACGCAGACCAGTGGATCGCCAAGCCGGAACATACATATCTCCTCTATAAGATCATGCGTCCCCTGCTCTACGGCTCCGGCATCAACCGGCTTCTGAGTGAGCTCAGCTTCGAGCAGACTGCCGCGCAGATTCCGACGCTCAGCGAGGATGACAAGCGCATTGCCAAAGCGATCTATTGCGCCGCAGGAATCAATGACACGCTCATGGATGAGATGAGAATGCTCGCGGACAATATGTGCGAATGCTATGATATGAAGTTCCCTGAAAGCGTGCCGGTGCTCTATGTTCTCGCAAAGGACAATACCGTCACGATTCCGGAATGGGAGCAGTATCACAAGAACCTCGTCACGCATCCCGACAGCCGCGTGACGGTCATTGAGGGCGCGCATTATCTGCACTTCACCAGCTTGCAGCGTCTGACCGATGAAATCACAGACTGGCACAACCAATGAAAAGAACCGCGGAATCTCAGCATTTGCTTTGATTCCGCGGTTCTTTTATTGCAGCAGGATATCCTGCATCAGCGTGCGTTCCAGAATGCCCGTACAGGCGGCAAGCGTCACGCCGTAATTCGTAAACGGGATGCCCTGCGCCATTGCCGTCCGCATCCGCCAGCGCATTTCCCGCTCCGTTCGCATGCAGCCGCCGCAGTGAATGACGAGATCATAGCCCGAAAGATCGGTCGGAAACGTGCCGCCGGAGCTGTAGGACAGCGCAAAGTTTTTTCCGGTATATGCTCCGATTGCACGCGGCAGCTTGACCGTTCCGATATCATTGCACTGCCGGTGATGCGTGCAGCCCTCAGCGATCAGAATTTTTGCGCCGTCAGAGAGCGTTTTCAGCGCTCTTGCACCTTCAACCGCAGTTTTCAGGAATCCCTTGTAACGCGCCATGAGAATCGAGAAGGACGTCAGCGGCACATCTGCCGGAACAATCTCCGCGACTGCGCGAAACGCCTGACTGTCCGTGACAACCATACGCGGCGGCGTTTTCAGCGATTGCAGCAGTCCGCCGAGCTGTTCCGTCTGCACAAGCAATGCATTCGCATGTGCATCAAGCACCTCGCGGAGTGTCTGCTGCTGCGGCAGGATCAGTCTGCCCTTCGGCGCGGATTCGTCAATCGGCGTCACGAGAATCACCGAATCATTTTCGGCAATCAGATCGCGGATGATAAAATGCTCCGGCGCATCGGTCTGCGCAAGCGCACCGAGCATTTCCTTGAGTTCTGTAATTCCCTCACCGGTGACTGTACTCGTCAGGACGGCATTCTCCGGTAATTCAGCCGGACGCGCCGTCAGCGCATCGCATTTGTTCAGTGCCAGCAGATACGGCGTATGCTCCTGCGCAAACAAACGCATCAGCGCATGTTCCGTATCGGAAAGCGGCTTTGCGGCATCTGCAACCAGCACGGCAATATCCGTGCGGAACAGCTCGCGTCTGGTTTTTTCGATGCGCTGCGCACCGAGCTGTGCATCATCATCGTCATAGCCTGCGGTATCGGTCAGCACAACCGGACCGAGCGGCAGCAGCTCCATGCTCTTCGTGACGGCATCTGTTGTTGTGCCGGCGACCGCCGATACAATCGAGACCTCCTGACCGGTCAGCGCATTGACAAGGCTGGATTTTCCGGCATTGCGCGCGCCGAAGAAGCCGATATGGATGCGCTCCGAAGCAGGTACCTGTTCAAGACTCATATGATCCTCCCTATGCAGAGACAGGCGGCAGAAAATTGCCGCCTGTCTGTTGTTTTGTGTGAAATATGCTTATTTTGCCGGTGCAAGCTCTTCATCCGTAATCAGCTTTGCAATGTATTGCAGAATCTTGAGGGTATCATCGCCGGTCAGGACGCCGTCGCCGGTTACCTCGGCATTCGATTTGCCCTCCGCAGTAAGATTCGCCGCCGCATCCTCAGCCACAAAGCGGCTGAGCAGAACAGCATCGGAAACATCAATCTGCTGATCGCAGTTCGCATCGCCCCACCTGGCTGTTTTGGGACTGCTCCCGGACGTTTCAGAGGATACCGAAGAAGAAGACACCGTCACGGAAGAGGATGTTGTCTCCGAGGAGGACACGGACGAAACCGTCGTTACGGTTGTCGTTTCGGTCGTCTTCTCCGAAGAAGTGGTTGTCGTTTCGGATTTCACGGTCGGGGTTGTGCCGTTGCCGACACCGCCGTAGTAATCACCCAGCGACTGACCGTTCTTGCCGATCGGAATCTTATGATCCAGACCGATGAACACGCCGTTATCATCCTGCCAGAGTGCCTTTTTGACAAATTCGTACTTCTCCTCATCCCACTTGCCGAAGTCGTCATAGACGAGTCCGCCGGTATCACCGGAGTTTTCGTTGAAGCACCAGAATGTATGATGAATATGCTTGTCGATCATATAATCGCGCAGCTCCTGCATCCAGTGCTTGTTCTCGCCGGTCGGGTCATGCTCCTTGTCAATGAAGCCGCCCCACTCGCCCATGAGCAGCGGATACATATTATCCTCGACCAGATATGCCCATGTATCACGCCAGTAGTCATCCAGAAGCGTTTCACGGGAGAAGGTCTTGGAATCATCGTCCATATAGAACCACTTCTGCGACCAGACCAGCGGACCGTAATCATGCGGCGAATAGACGATCTGCTTATTGTACTCGCCGATGTCCACCGGATGATCCTTGACGCCGCGGAGATTGCCGCCCCACCATGCGCCGAAGACCTTGGACGGCTCATCGTAATGTGCATAGTCCACAGCCGGTGTGGTCCAGTCTGCACCGTTTGCAAAATCCGGATAGCACTCAATGCCCTCAATCATAATCAGCAGATTCGGATTCGATTTCAGGCAAGCCATTGCGCCGCGTTCCGCAGCGTATTTCCAGTTGTTGTCATCCTTGGAATCATCCCACTTGGCGAACTTGCCTTCCTCCGGCTTACCGTGCGGCTCATTCTTCAGGTCGATTGCAATAATGGTATCGTTGTCCTTGTAATAGTCGCAGAACCAGCTCAGTGCTTCGAGCCAGTCATCGGTCGAGAAATTGGAATCGTACCAGAGCGGCAGCTGATGTCCGGACGATGCAGATGTTGCACTGTGAATATCAATCATGATCTTCATGCCGTTTTCGCGGCACCAGTCAACCGCCATATTCCAGATATCAAAGCTGTATTTGAGCGTATAATTGCCCTCGCCGCCGACGCCACCTTCCTCTGTCAGCTCCGGATTCTCATACGGGTTGACCATCATATTAACTTCGCCGACGCCGGAACCCTTATCCGAGCCCTTGTTCTTCCATTGCAGAATGATCTGCGTGGACATCGGCACGCGCAACAGATTGAAGCCGTGATCGGCAATCTGATTGAGCATGCTGTGCATGTTCTTTGACCATACGCCGTCAAAGACCTGTCTGCCGCAGTTGTAGCCGAACCAGTTGACGCCGGTCATCCAGACCTCTTTGCCGTTCATATCGACAACCTTGCCGTTTTCGACATGCAGCCAGTCATCCTGCGTATCACCGGCGGCAGAAGCCGTCACACCGGAAAACGGCATCGCTGTTCCGTTCATGACGAGCATTGCGGCTGCCGTCAGAACTGCTGTCAGACGTTTCATCCTTTTCATAGAAATCCCCTCTTCTTTCAAAATCATATTACAGACTGATCCCCGCAGATCAGTAACTGAACTGTTTGGATTTGCGCCACGAGACAATCGTCAGAATCAGGAACACGATGCCGAGCACTGCACCGGCTGCACCGATTGCAATATTCACCGGATAGCTTTTGAAATTCGCAGAAACCAGCATAACCTTTTCAAAATACTGAACATAATCGTTGCCGTAGCACTCCTGCACAATCGCAGACAGATCATCCGGCATATTCCTGACAACCGCCGTGAACTCCAGAAAAGAGTGCGGCTCTTCCGCATCGGCATTCTCATCGCTGTAATAGCGTTCGCACTCATCTGCAAGCGCATCCAGCGTAGCGTACTGCTCAGTGTTGCCTGTTTCATAAAGCATATACTGATCGTCATATCCGACGATCGAATAATAGAGCGCAGTCGTTCGCTTGGAGGTCTCGATGCCGAACGTCGATTTGGTCTCCTCATTGGAAGCAATGCAGCCGTCCGTGATATCAATGACACCGTGGACAAGCTCGCCTGCTTTCAGTTCACCGGCAGCGACCTCCTCAAATGCACGGATATCACCCTTCACATACCGTAAAAACTGCGGGAATGTGCTCAGCAATACGCCGCCGAGACACAAGCAGACCAACGCGATTGTACCGAATATCTTTGTTTTATTCATTCCCGTCATCTCATCCTTTCCCGTTTCTGTCAATCCTTCATAGAAGATACGCGCAGACGGTTCAGCGCACGCTTGAGCTTCATTTCTGCATACTCCAGCTCCTGCTGATCCTTGCTGTTCTCCTTGCGGCGGAGTGCATCCTGCTCGGAGCGCTTTGCCCAGTCTACGTCAATATCCTCCGCCCATTCGACCGCATTCGCAAGGATTGCCGTCTGCGCAGGCGAAACCTTGACCGCTCCGCCGGACAGTGCCGCGAGCCGCTCTGTTCCGTCCTCCATGGTGATCTTCACCGGACCGGACGGCAGCGCCGCAACATATTTCTCGTGCTTTGCGAGAATACCGACATCACCTTCCGTTGTGCGGATAATCACGCGCTGCACCGTGCCTTCAAAGAAAATCTTTTCCGGCGTAATGATTTGCAGAGAGAACGTGCTCATTCTGCTTCCTCCTCCAGCGTCTTCGCCTTTTCAAGCACATCGTCAATCGTGCCTGCAAACAGAAATGCGGATTCCGGAATATCGTCATGCTCACCGTCAATGATCTCGCGGAAGCCGCGGATCGTCTCGGCAATCGGTACATATTTGCCCTCCATGCCGGTGAACTGCTCTGCAACCGAGAACGGCTGGCTCAGGAAGCGCTGCACCTTACGGGCTCTGGAAACGGTCAGCTTATCCTCATCGGAAAGCTCATCCATACCCATGATCGCAATGATATCCTGCAATTCGGTATAGCGCTGCAAAATCGTCTGCACCTGACGCGCGACACGGTAATGCTCCGCGCCGACGATCTCCGGTGCGAGGATACGGGAGCTCGATTCCAGCGGATCGACTGCCGGATAAATACCGAGCGAAGCAATCTGACGCGAAAGAACGGTCGTCGCATCCAGATGCGCGAAGGTCGTTGCCGGAGCCGGGTCGGTCAGGTCATCCGCAGGAACATAGACTGCCTGTACGGATGTAATCGAGCCCTTGCCGGTCGATGTAATACGCTCCTGCAAGGCGCCCATTTCCGTCGCAAGCGTCGGCTGATAACCGACAGCGGACGGCATGCGTCCGAGCAGCGCGGAAACCTCCGAGCCTGCCTGCGTGAAACGGAAGATATTGTCGATAAACAGCAGAACGTCCTGACCCTCTGTATCGCGGAAATATTCCGCCATCGTCAGACCGGAGAGCGCCACACGCATTCTTGCGCCGGGCGGCTCATTCATCTGACCGTAAACCAGACAGGTCTTTTCGAGAACGCCGCTGTCCTTCATTTCGTGATACAGGTCATTGCCCTCACGGGTACGCTCGCCGACACCCGTGAAAACGGAGATGCCGCCGTGCTGGTTTGCAACATTATTGATCAGCTCCTGAATCAGAACGGTCTTGCCGACGCCTGCGCCGCCGAACAGACCGATCTTGCCGCCCTTTAAGTACGGCGCGATCAGGTCGATAACCTTGATACCGGTCTCGAGAACCTCGCTGCTCGCTGCCTGTTCCTCATAGGAAGGCGCATCGCGGTGAATCGGCCAGCGCTCCTGCGTTTCGGGTGCAGGCTGCTCATCGACCGGATCGCCGAGCAGATTGAAGACTCTGCCGAGCGTCTCTCTGCCGACCGGCACACGGATCGGACTGCCGGTATCAACGGCATCCAGTCCGCGGACGAGACCGTCCGTGCTGCTCATTGCAATGCAGCGAACAATATCGTCACCGATATGCTGTGCGACCTCGAGCACCAGCTTCTGCCCGTTGTTGTCGCATTCGATTGCGTTGAGCAGTCTGGGCAGCTCGTGCTTATGAAAGCGCACATCAACGACCGCACCGATGATCTGCACGATCTTTCCGGTGCCGCCGCGCTTGAATTCTTCGTTTGCCATGCTATCAGCTCACTACTTTCTGTTTTATAAATATGGGAAGGTCGCTGCAATCACCCCTGCGCATTGGCGCCGGAAACGATTTCCGTCAGCTCCTGCGTAATGGAAGCCTGCCGCGCACGGTTATATTTCAGCGAAAGATCGTCGATCATTTCCTGTGCATTGTCGGTCGCATTTTCCATTGCCATTCTGCGCGCCGCCTGCTCGGAAGCATAGGTATCGACAATCGTGCAGTAGAGCATACCTGCCAGATACTGCGGAATCAGCGAATCGAACACCGCCTCGGGGCTCGGTTCGTAATTCGTCAGGCTCTGCACACCGGGATTCCGTTCCAGATTCGGCACAGGAATCACCTGCATCTGCCGCGCCTCCTGCGAGAGCGGCGAGACCATATTCGTGAAGAAAATCTCTACACCGGAGAGATGCCCCTGCTGAAACAGATGCACGATATGCTGCGCCATATGCAGCGCGGTATAGGTCGTGACCGTTTCGCCGATATTGTCAAAGGTACCGAGCACACGGTTTGTTGTCTTGGAATAATGCTCCGAGGACTTTTTGCCGACGGTCATCAGCACAGCCTCTCTGCCCATGGTATTGAGCTCTCTGATCCGCTTGTCGGCGAGCCGGAATACATTGAGATTGAAGCCGCCCGCAAGACCTCTGTCGCCTGCCATGACAATCAGCAGAACGGCACCCTCCTCGCGCTCCTCGGTATAGACCGAATGAAATCCGACCGCTTCGGACGCGACCTCACTCATGGTCTGATAGAGCAGATTGAAGAACGGCACTGCCTGTTCGGAGCGTTCCTTTGCCTTACGCAGCTTCGAGGACGACACAAGCTCCATTGCCTTGGTGATCTGCATTGTGCTTTCGACCGATTTGATCCGGCGCTTGATCGCTTTCATATTGGAAGCAGCCATTGTTCACACCTCCGGTCAGACAAAGTGCTTGACAAAATCCGTAATCACCGTTTTCAGCTCCTTGGCTGTCTCCGGCAGCAGCTTGCCTGTCTCCGTGATCGAGCCGATGATCTCGCTGTGCGTTTCATCGACCTCACGCAGCAGCGCCTCCTCAAACTCCGCGATCCGGCTGACCGGTACATCGCGCAGCAGATTGTTCGTGACTGCATAGAGAATCACAACCTGATCGGCTGCGGAAAGCGGACTGTTCTTGCCCTGCTTGAGCACCTCGACCACGCGCTCACCCTTTTCCAGACGCTCCTTCGTATCTCTGTCGAGATCGGAGCCGAACTGCGAAAACGCCTGCAATTCACGGTACTGCGAATAGGTCAGCTTGAGAGAGCCGGACACCTTTTTCATTGCAGGAATCTGTGCCGCGGAGCCGACACGGGAAACCGAAATACCCGGATTGACTGCCGGACGGATACCGGCATTGAACAGATCGGTCTCAAGGAAAATCTGTCCGTCGGTAATCGAAATGACATTTGTCGGGATATAGGCAGAAACGTCGCCTGCCTGTGTCTCGATGATCGGAAGTGCCGTCAGCGAGCCGCCGCCGTAATTTTCATTCAGACAGCATGCACGCTCCAGCAGACGGGAATGCAGATAGAACACATCACCCGGATATGCCTCGCGTCCCGGCGGGCGCTTGAGCAGCAGCGAAAGGGTTCTGTAAGCAACCGCGTGCTTGGACAGATCATCGTATACAATCAGGACATCCTTGCCCTGATCGGTGAAGTATTCACCCATTGTGCAGCCGGAATACGGCGCAATATATTGCAGCGGCGCAAGCTCCGAAGCCGTTGCGGACACAACGATTGTATAGGGCATTGCCTCCGCCTTCGTCAGTGTTTCGACGACGTTTGCAACGGTCGAGCGCTTCTGACCGATTGCGACGTAAATACAAATGACATTCTTGCCCTTCTGGTTCATGATCGTATCGAGGGCAATGGTCGTTTTGCCGGTCTGACGGTCGCCGATGATCAGCTCACGCTGTCCTCTGCCGATCGGGATCATGGAGTCAATCGCCTTGATACCGGTTTGCAGCGGCTCATGCACGGATTTTCTCGTAATGATGCCGGGCGCGATCTTTTCAATCGGCATAGTCTTTTCCGTCAGGATCGGACCCTTGCCGTCAATCGGCTCACCGAGCGCATTGACGACTCTGCCGAGCAGCTCCTCACCGACCGGAACCGAGACGATCTGCTTGGTACGCTTCACGCTCGTGCCTTCCTTGATATTGTGATCGGAACCGAGCAGAACGGCACCGACAAAGTCATGCTCGAGATTGAGCGCCATGCCGGAGATGCCGCCTTCAAATTCCAGCAGCTCGCCGGACATGCACTGCTCCAGTCCGTGCACATTGGCAATGCCGTCGCCGACGGTGATTACCGTACCGACATCGGCAAGATTCAGCTTCGCTTCATAGTTTTTCAGCTGCTCCTTGATGATACCGGTAATTTCATCTGGTCTTAAATTCATGTTGCACCTTCTTATAACGGATACGGGTCAGGAAAGCTGTTCCCTGAGCGCATCCAGACGATATTTCACGCTGTTATCAATTCGGGTATCGCCGTATTTCACGATCACGCCGCCGAGAATGCTGCGGTCGATATGCTCCGTAATACGGATCGTCTTATGCAGCTTTCGGGAGAGCGCATCGCGGAGCCGCTCCTTCTGTTCCGGATTCATCGCAACGGCTGTCGTCACGATCACATCCGTCGTATCCTGATAATCGAGCATTCTTTCATCGAAATCGTCCGCAATCTCCTGCAAAAACGGGACGCGCCCGTGGTCAATCAGCAGAAAGATCAGACGGGAAGCAAGGCTCTGATCGCCGAAGATTTTTCTTGCAATCTCCGTCCGCTCCGCGACCGGAAGCGTCGGGAGCGAGAGCAGCCTTGTCAGATCAGGATTCAGGGAGAACAGCACGGCACACTGCCGCAGATCGGAACGGGCTTCCTGCAAAGCGGCGTCGCCCTTTTCCTTTGCGAGGGAGAACAGCGCATTTGCGTAAACCGAAGAAACCTCCGAACTCACTGCACATCACCCACCGAATCAATAAATTCATCAATCAGTCTTACGTGATCCGCCTGATTGATCTCACGCTCGACAACCTTCTCTGCGACCAGCACGGCAAGACCCGAAACCTCGCTGCGGAGCTCGCTTTCCGCTCTGCGGCGCTCACGGTCGAGTTCATCGCGGTTCTGCTGGAGAATACCGGCAGCCTCCGCCTTTGCCTGTGCCACGATCTCATCCGAGCGCTGCTGTGCCTTTCTTGTCGCATTGCGGAGCATCGCAGCAGATTCCTCCTTTGCGACAGCGAGCTTCTCGGTATATTCCGTTTCAGCCGCCTCCGCACGGGAACGTGCATCCTCTGCATCTTGCAGGGTCTGATCGACCGCTGCCTGACGCTCCGTCAGAATCTTCTGCACGGGCTTGAATAGAAAATGCTTCAGCCCCAGAAACAGAATCAGCGTATTGCACAGCGTAAAGAGAATGGTGCCGAGATCAATGTAAAAAAATCCGAGCTTCATGTAATATCAGCCTCTCTTATCGTATTTGCTGCTGTGCCGGATCAGGTGAACGGCTTGAGGAAGATGAGCAGCAGCGCGATAATCAGACCGTAAATGCCGGTAGACTCCGCAACGGCGCAGCCGACGAACATTGTTCTCGTAACGGCGCCGGATGCCTCCGGCTGTCTTGCGATTGCTTCACATGCCTTACCGACCGCATATCCTTCACCGATACCCGGTCCGATACCTGCGATCATTGCGAGACCCGCACCGATTGCAGAGCCTGCCAGAATAATTGCTTCACCCATGTCCATAAGTAAATTCCTCCTTGAATAATATCCTTGAAATTGAATGGTTACGCGGCTTCATCCTCCGCAGGTCCTGCGTTGCTGATAAACACCATTGTCAGCATGATGAAGATGAATGCCTGCATGAAATCGGAAAACAGATCAAAATACAGCGACAGCACTGCCGGAATACCGACGGTCAGCCACGCGCCGTGCATATGCAGCATGCGGCTGGCACTTGCAAGTCCGTAGTAGACGAGTCCCATGATGATCGAGCCGCCTGCAATATTGCCGAAATGACGCAGCGCCATAGCAGTCGGGGTCGCGACCTCGCTCAGAATGTTGATCGGGAGCATCACGGGGATCGGATCGGCAAAGCCCTTCAGATAGCCGCGCACACCGCCGTATCTGATTTTTGTCCATGTGATCAGAATGAATGTGATCGCTGCCCATGTCAGCGGTACGGAGAAATCCGAGGTCACGGCACGCACGCCCAGCAGACTGATCAGGCTGCCGAAGATCGAGAAGCAGAAGACCGTTGCGATATACGGCGTGAACCAGAGCCAGCGTTTGCCCATGGTATCGCGGACGAGATTCGTAATCGCCTCGACCGCCATTTCCGCAATGACCTGCCGCTTGGATACGGCTTTGACCTTGAGATTCCTTGTCAGAAAGATGCTCACGCCCAGTATGATCGCCATGACGATCCATTCCAGCACGACCGTTTCCGTGAAGTTGATCGTCAGCCCGAAGACGTTGAAAGAACAGATCACTGCCGGACCTTCGACGCTCAGCTCTTCCGGACCGGTCAGAACCTTCGGGAGCATCATCATTGCCATAGAAGACATATAAATTATTTCTCACCTCTTTTTTGACCGGATGAACCGGCTCCTTGGAGAAATGCGCCTGCGGTATAGATCAGGCGCGGATACAGCATCGGGACCGCAACAGCGACCGGCGAGATGTATTTGCGCAGAATGACCGCCGCGCCGAATGCCGCACCGAATACGCCGAGGCGCATCGCGTAGTACAGCAGATACCGCCGCTGACTGGTCACACCGCTGCGCTTTGCATCGGCTGCCATGCGCTCCACGCTGATTTTCAGCAGCAGAAGCGTTGTCAGCAATACCGCCGTACCCAGCAGCAGTCCGAGCGCAAAGGAAAGCGATGCGCCGCAGACGATCACGCTGATGAGATACGCTGCAATATCCAGAAAAACGGCGCGCTTCAAGATGCTGCGAATCTCCCCCAGCAGGATATCCCCCCGCATCGGAACGCCCCCTTCCGGATTCTCTCACAGTATACCGTAAATCCGCAGAAAATGCAACAAAAAGCCGTGTATTTCACGGATTGCAGCGCCGCATGATAATACGCGGCGTATACACAAAAACAGCCCTATCAGATTCTGATAAGGCGCCCCGTTGCATTGCGTATACTATTATAGCACAAAACACGAATTTTGTCAAGCAATCCGCTGCACCGGACGAAAAGAAAGGTAAAACAGACAATTATGCATTGACAATCCATAGAGAATCCGGTATAATGTATACAGATTGTAGCAGGAGCACAAAGCGAGCCGCTCCTGCGTGAATGGAGAATGTTATGCGAAAACGTGTGGGGACGCTTTGCATTTCGATGACACTCCTGCTCTGTACCGCCGGCTGCGGCAGCAATCCGGATGCTGCGCCGGAACGCACAATCCGTTTTTCATGGTGGGGCGGTGAATCACGGCATCAGGCGACCGCGGAAGCAGTGCGCGCATTTGAAGCACAGCATCCGGATATCCGCGTGCAGACCGAATACGGCGCCTGGAACGGCTGGGAAGAGGCTGCTGCCGCTGCGCTCTATGCCGGTACCGAGCCGGATGTCATGCAGATCAATCAGAACTGGCTCCGCGACTATAAGTCCGACGGGAGCGGCTTTCTCGATCTCAATGCCTACAGCAGCATCATCGACCTCTCACAGTACGATCCGGCAGTGCTGGAAATGTGCACAGAGGACGGCGCACTGCGCTGCATTCCGATCAGCGAGACCGGCAGGGTCTTTTTCTGGAATGAAACGACCTTTGCCGCAGCCGGAATACCGGTTCCGGATTCCTTCGCATCGCTCTGCAAGGCAGGCAGCATCTTTCAGGAAACGCTCGGGGATTCATATTACCCGCTGGCGCTCGGCTGGTATGACCGGATGCTGTTCACGGTCTATCTTCTGCAATGCAGATACGGGCGCGACTGGGTCACGGACGGTGCGCTGCAATATTCCGAGGCGGAGATTGCATCTGCGCTGGAGACGGTCGATATGCTCGAAAAAACGCATGTCATTCCGCCGCTGAAGCAGATCACGGGCGGCGGCGCGGACAGCTTTGACAAGGACGAAAACTGGATTACCGGCAGATATGCCGGCATCTATGAATGGGATTCCTCCGCCGGCAAATTCATTGATTCGCTCGAAGAAGGTCAGACGCTTGCCGTCGGGGCATATTTCAGCGATATCGGACAGTATCACGGCGGATTTTCCAAAATCGCACAGAGCTTTGCAATTTCAAAGCATACTGCCGATCCGGAAGCCTGTGCGGAGCTGATCTCCTATCTGGTCAGCAATGAAGAAGCCGTCCGTCTGCTCGGCACAGAGCGCGGCATTCCGCTGAATCAGAAGGCATATGATATCTGCGATACTGCGGGACTGTTGGGGGACATCTCCGCAGAAGCAAGCCGCCGGATGCACGACTGGGTCGGTTTCCGGATTGATCCGGATTTTGAACGTGCCGCGCTCAAGGGCACGGGCGGTGTATACGAGGATGTATTCACCGGACTGAGCTATGGTGATTATTCGGTTTCCCAAGCGGCAGAACGGCTTTATACCGGAATTCAGGCTGCCCTTGCCGGAGAACAACCATGACAGAGCATTTTTTTCATGAATATCTAAAAGACTATCAGCCCTTCAAAGCCTACTGGAATTATGAGGACGGCTGTGTGCTGCTCGGCTGTATCCGGATGTACAAGGCGACCGGCGATGAAGCGTATGCCGAATTTGTCCTGAATTATCTTTCCGAACGGATCATGCCCGACGGCAGCATCCCGAGCTATCCGGTGCAGCAGTATGCGCTGGACAGCTTTCATTGCAGCAAGGCGCTGTATTTTGCTGCCGATCAGACCGGAGAGCCGCGCTATGAGCGTGCGATCCGCTGGCAGGCTGCGCAGATATCGCAGCATCCGCGGACAAAAAGCGGCATGATCTGGCACAAAGGAATTTATCCGCATCAGGTCTGGATCGACGGGGTGTATATGGCTGCGCCGTTTTATGCAGAATATGCAAACCGCACGGGTCAGGATGATATTTACAGTGAGATCGGAAACTGGTTTGCGTTTCTGCGCGATCATCTGCGCGATCCCGAAACAGGGCTCTATTATCACGCGCTCGACGAGGAAAAAGCACAGCCTTGGGCTGACTCCGAAACCGGTCTTTCGGCATCCTTCTGGCTGCGCGGCGAGGGCTGGTTTCTCATGGCGCTGACCGATACGCTGGCACGGCTGCCGGAAACGCAGTCCGCGCTGCATCATTTGCTTGCGGAGATGCTGCGCAGCGCCGCAGAATCACTGATGCGGTACCGAAGCACGGGCGGACTGTTCTGTCAGGTGATTGACAAGCCCGCGCTGTCCGGAAACTATACCGAAACCTCCGGCAGTCTCATGGCTGCCTATGCGCTGATGCGCGGCGCGGCGCTGCATGTGCTGCCTGCTGCGATGTATGACACCGGCGCCGAGATTCTGCGCAATATCAAGATGCAAAAGCTCCGCCGGAGCAGTGACGGCATCCTGCTGACCGATATCTGCGGCGCGGCAGGGCTCGGCGGTCCGAACGGCAGAGACGGCAGCACCGCCTATTACCTCTCGGAAACCAGAACCGGAAACGACCCCAAGGGCGTCGGCGTTCTGATGTCGGCAGAGGCTGTCTGCATGCTGCACCGTGCCGGAGCGGACACGGACAAAATCCGCCGTCATGCATAAAATACGCGGCTTCTGCCGCCGGAGAGTGATGCTATGAAGCAATCTTCCGCAAATGCCGGCTTCATCAGACGAAACCGGCATTTTCTTTATATATTGCCGTGGATGCTCGGATTTCTGATTTTCCGTGCCTTTCCGATGCTCTATTCACTGATCTGCGGATTCACGGATTTTCATTTGTTCCGCGGTATGCACAAAACCGGTCTGATGAATTATATACAGATCATGCACGATCCGGATGTGCTGCATTCGATTGCACTGACCGTAAAATTTGCATGCATCAGCGTCCCGCTGCGGCTCTGCACGGCAATGCTGGCAGCACTGCTTCTCAATCGAATGATCCGCGGCATCCGGCTCTTCCGCACGCTCTATTATCTGCCGTCCATTCTGGGCGGCTCGGTCGCGGCGGCTGTCCTCTGGAAGGCGATGTTCCGCGATCACGGTACGGTCAATGCAATTTTGACGGCGCTGCATCTCCCTGCGATGACATGGCTTGCCGATTCGCGCGCGGCGCTCTGGGTGATTATCCTGCTGCGCGTCTGGGAATTCGGTGCGCCGATGCTGATGTTTCTCGCAGCATTGCAGCAGATTCCGAATGACCTGACCGACGCCGCAAAGCTCGACGGTGCAGGTGCAGTACGATGCTTTTTCCGTGTCCGGCTGCCGATGATCTCCTCTGTCGTGTTCTATAATCTGATGCTCGGATTCTGCACGGCATTGCAGGAATTCAATGCACCGTTTGTCATTACGGGCGGCGGTCCGCGCGGCGCAACAACGCTCTTTTCGCTGCTGCTTTACCGCAGCGCCTTCACCGAGAATCAAATGGGGTATGCCTGTGCGCTGGCGTGGGTGCTGTTTCTGCTCTCTGCTGCATTCAGCGCGGCATTCCTGCTTTTGCGGCGGAAACTCGTCTACGATCCGGATGAGGGAGGTGCCGCATGAGAAAAACTGCAAAATCGGCGCTTCTGCGCTATATTCTCCTGACCGCCGGCGCGTGTATCATGATTTATCCGCTGCTCTGGCTGCTCGGCGCAACATTTCGCAGCAACAGCGAGATTTTCGCATCCGCCGGAATCCTGCCGCTGCATCCGGTCACAGAGGGCTGGCAGCGCGCATTCACATCCTACGGCGGACAGATCAGCCTCCTCAAAGCACTGCGCAATACCTATCTGATTGCGGTTCCGAAGGTGCTGCTGACGCTGCTGTCCGTCACGCTGACAGCATACGGCTTTGCGCGGTTTTCCTTCGCCGGCAAAAAGCTCCTGACCGTGCTCCTCTTAGCGACGCTGTTCCTGCCGCAGACAGTGCTCTATGTACCGCAGTTCGTGCTGTTTCATCATCTGGGCTGGATTGATTCGCCGCAGTATCTTCCTTTGATCGTTCCGGCTGCGCTTGCAGGCGATACGGTGCTTGTTGTCATGCTGATTCAGTTTTTCCGCGGTATTCCGCGCACCTATGATGAAGCGGCGCGTCTGGACGGCTGCAATTCGCTGCAAACATTGCTGTATATTCTGGTGCCGCTGCTGAGACCGGTGCTGATTTCAGTCGGCGTGCTGCAATTACTCTGGACAGTCAATGATTACATGGGACCGCTGCTCTATGTCAAAACGCCGGCGCGCTATCCGCTTTCGGTGTATATCAAGCTCTCTATGGATGCAGATACCGGTTTTGCATGGAACCGTGTACTCGCAGTCTGCTGCATTGCGATGCTGCCGCAGATTCTGGTATATTTCATCGCACAGCGCTTCATGACGCCCGAAACCGGCGGCATTAAGGAATAAACGAATGCAATCCCGAAACAAAAAGAATCAGCCGTGATACGGAACGCAATCCGCATCACGGCTTTCTGTTTACTGTTTGCTGATAATCTTTTTCCAGTCAGGCTTCAAGCCGACGAACTGCTGCGTATAATACTGCAAAATAAACGCTGCATCCTCCAGTGAGGTCTCGCCGTTGCCGTCCACATCCATGACTGTGCGCTGCACTTCGGAGATGCCGTCATTCTGATTGCCGGTCAGCCGGACAACATAGGAATTGAGCGCGATCTCCGCATCCACAACATCCACGATGCCGTTTGCATCGCCGTCGCCGCGCAGATACAGCGGAATCTGACCGGTGATGCTGTTCTTTTCAAGATATTCCTTCACCGCAGCATCGCTGCCCTGATAGCGGAAGCTGACGTTTCCGGTGCCGTATGGCTCAGACTTCGGCATCCCGTCCGCAGCCGGCACACAATCCTTTGTAATATCGAGCCACGAGACCATACCGTTATCCGAAATATTCGCAGAAACGGTAAAATCATTCATCGAAAGACCCGTTTCATCACTCAGCCATGCGGTACGCTTCGGCGTGATATCGACAAAATTGCATTTGCGTGTTTTCGGCTGCTCTTTCTTCTGAAATACAACCGCAATATTCTGATTTGAGCGGATATCGTTCAGCAGAATTTCGCCCGCGCTGTCCGGCTTCATCTCCTTGCCGTTGACAAAGACCGATGCGAGCTGCCAGCCCTGATCCGCCTTGATTTTCAGCGTCAGCTTTCCGCCCTCTTCGACCTTGCTCTCGCCGGACGGCGTCACACTTCCGCCCTCGCTGACCGATACGGAAACCTGATAGCCGACGAGCTTTGCGACCTCCGTCGTCCGCTTTTCGCCGCAGTTTGCGCAGACGCACTGCTGCTCACCTGCTGCATCCAGCGTCGGCTGCTTCGTGATCTTCCAGTCGCCCCAGCTGTGACCGGTTGCCGGAATACGCTCCGACTCCTCTTTGCCGCAGACAGCGCATGTTTTGACCTTTTCGCCTTCCTTTTCACAGGTTGCAGCCGTCTTGACCTTCCAGTCGCTCATCTGATGACCGGTCGCCGGAATCTGCTCGGACTCCGTCTTGCCGCAGACGGTACATGTTTTGACCTTTTCGCCTTCCTTTTCACAGGTTGCAGCCGTCTTGACCTTCCAGTCGCTCATCTGATGACCGGTCGCCGGAATCTGCTCCGACTCCTCTTTGCCGCAGACGGTGCATGTCCGGATTTTCTCGCCGTCCTTTTCACAGGTCGCAGCAGTTTTTGTTTTCCAGTCGCCCATTTTGTGACCGGTCGGCTGAATCGGCTGTGTTTCGGTTTCGCCGCAGACTGAACAGGTGCGGACCGACTGACCCTCGGTCTCACAGCCCGCCTTAACCTTGACAGTCCAGTCTGACCAGCTGTGCGTATGCTCCGCAGCCTCGCCTGCCACACGGAACGGGAAACCGCCTGCCTCGGCATATTTCTGCGCAACGCCGTCCTTTTTGCCGATGATCTGAACCTTTTTCGTCGCACCTGTATAATAATAATTCAGATTTGTTCCGGCACGGGACACGGAATCATACACAATGCCGAATGCATTGGTACCGATTTCCGTCACGGAATCCGGTATCTCGACCTCAGAAAAGCAGCTGCAATTAAATGCCTCGCTTCCGATTGTTTTCAGACTCTTGCCGAGCTTCACGGTCTTGGCATTGTTGCCCTTGAAGGCTTCACTGCCGATTGTTGTAACAGAATCCGGAATCGTAATGGATTTCAGGCGGACACAGGTGAAAAACGCCTGCTCCCCGATCTCTTTCAACGTAGACGGCAGTGTGACCGCCGTCAGGGAGGAACAGTTCCGGAATGCGCCCTTGGAAATGGTCTGTAAGCCGTCAGCAAACTGAATGTCGGAAAGAGCCGGACAGTCCGCACAGAATGAAACCGGAATCGTTTTCAGCGATTTGCCGAAGGTAATCGACTTCAATGTCGAGTGCCCGACAAACATGCTGGAAAGCATTTCCGTGATCCCGTCGCCGACAACAACCGATGTGATCTGACTGTTATATGAACCCCAAGCATAAATCGAAACCGCACCGTTTCCGTTGAGCTTCAGGACGCCGTTGCTGAACTCCCATGTCGTACTGCTGCCGCAGCTTCCGCCGGCAGCCGATACCGGCACCGCGCACGGCATCACAATGCCTGCTGCAAGACAAATACACAGCAGCAGATGCAGCAGTCTGCTCCCGATTCCCGTTTTTCGCTTCTTCAAAAAATCATCTCCCTATCGAAATCAATGCATAGCATTTATAATATTATACCATTTTACCGGAACAAAGTCAATCGCCGGTACGATAATTGTACGATTTTGCTGTTTTACAGGATTGCTTTTGTGTGCATTGCCGAATACACGTTCACTTTGCCGGCAGTGCCCGCAAGTTCTCAGGAAGATTGTGTTCCGCATCATTCCTGATGCACTTTCTCCCGCCTCCGTTCTGCTTCCTGTTTTTATATGCACGATAAGCCTTGCATTTATGAAAATAATGTGCTATAAGCGGGCAGCGCCCGCCTGCATTGCTCGAAAGTTCTCAGGCAGAAAACATGCATCATAAAAAATGCTTCTCTCAACTTGCTTTTTGCTCGATTATATGCTATAATATATGTGTATGTCTAATTCACAAACAGAAAGGCGATCTTCAGATCTATGAAAAAACTCGGGCTTGATATCGGCTCCACAACAATCAAATGCGTGGTGCTGGGCGAACAGGATGAAATTATTTTTTCTTCCTATGAGCGGCATCTCTCCCGCATTGTCGAAATGACCGCTGCTTATCTGCGGCGGATTGCCGAACAGACCGGCGATACCGAAATGCATATCTCAATCTCCGGCTCTGCGGGCATGGGACTTGCGGAGGCGCTCGGAATCCCGTTCGCACAGGAGGTCTATTCTACCAGAGCAGCCGTCAGCAGACTGAATCCGGAAACGGATGTCGTCATCGAGCTCGGCGGCGAGGACGCAAAGATTCTCTTTCTGACCGGCGGCTTTGAGGCGCGCATGAACGGCAGCTGCGCAGGCGGCACCGGCGCATTCATTGACCAAATGGCGACGCTGATCGGCGTGACGCCTGCCGAACTGAACCGCCTTGCCGATCAGGCGGATAAAATCTATACAATCGCCTCACGCTGCGGCGTCTTCGCCAAATCGGATATCCAGCCGCTGCTCAATCAGGGCGCAGGCTTTCCGAATATCTCCGCAAGTATTCTGAAAGCGGTCGTCAATCAGACTGTCGGCGGACTCGCACAGGGCAGAGAAATCGCCGGAAACGTGCTCTATCTCGGTGGCCCGCTCACCTATCTTGACAATCTCCGCAAGAGCTTCGATGAAGCACTGAAGCTCACCGGCGTTTCGCCCGAAAACGGTCTCTATTATGTTGCATACGGCGCAGCGCTCCAGTGCGACAGCCGCACCTTCCCGCTGACAGAGCTTGCCGAGCGCGCCGAACAGTATTCCGCCAAAGGCAGCTATATCACAACGCCGCCGCTCTTTGCTTCGCAGGAGGAATATGACGCATTCTGCGCGCGGCATCATGCAAATTCCGCACATATTCAGTATATCAAACAGCCGCAGGGAGAAATGTTCCTCGGCATAGACGCCGGCTCGACGACAATCAAAGCTGTTGTCACCGATGCAGACGGCAATATTCTCGATACGACGTATCAGTCGAACCACGGCAATCCGGTTCCGGCGGTCCGCGATTATCTCACACATATCTATGAAGCATATCCCGATATCCGGTTTGCAGGCTCTGCCGTCACCGGCTACGGCGAGGATATCATCAAGGAGGCATTCGGCATCGACTGCGGCATCGTCGAAACAATCGCGCATTATACCGCAGCACAGAAATTCCGTCCCGACGTCGATTTTATCATTGACATCGGCGGACAGGATATCAAATGCTTCCGCATCCACAATCATGCAATCGACAATATTTTCCTGAACGAAGCATGCTCATCGGGCTGCGGCTCCTTCCTGCAAACCTTTGCGGAGGCAATGAACTACAGCATCGCGGATTTTGCAAAGCTCGGACTGTTTGCTAAGCATCCGGTTGATCTCGGCTCGCGCTGCACCGTCTTCATGAACAGCTCCGTCAAGCAGGCGCAGAAGGACGGCGCAACGGTTGAAAACATCTCCGCCGGTCTGTCGATGAGCGTTGTGAAGAATGCGCTTTACAAGGTCATCCGCTGTGCAAGCGCATCGGAGCTCGGTCAGCATATCGTCGTACAGGGCGGAACCTTCCTCAATGATGCCGTACTGCGTGCATTTGAAATCGAGCTGAAACAGGATGTCATCCGTCCGGAAATATCGGGTGTCATGGGCGCATACGGTGCCGCACTCTATGCCGCGCAGCATACGCACGGTCAGAGCCGCCTGCTCAGTGCCGATGCACTGAAAAACTTTACGCATACCGTCAAAACGATCACCTGCAAGGGCTGCGCAAATCACTGTCAGCTGACAGTCAATTCCTTCGGCGGCGCTCATACCTATATTGCCGGAAATCGCTGCGACAAGCCGCTCGGCAATCACGCGGCGAAAACCGCCTATAACCTCTATGAGGTCAAGCGGCAGCTTTTGCAGAAGTACCGCAGCAATACAATCACAGAGGGTCAGAAAACAATCGGCATTCCGCTCGCGCTGAATCTCTACGAGCTGCTGCCCTTCTGGCACACGCTGCTCACAAAGCTCGGCTTCAATGTCATTGTCTCGCCGGATTCGACGCGCAAGCTCTATCTCTCCGGTCAGCATACGATCCCTTCGGATACGATCTGCTTTCCGGCAAAGCTGCTGCACGGTCATATCGAAGCATTGCTCGCGCAGAAGCCCGATGCGATATTCTATCCCTGCATGAGCTACAATGTCGATGAGGGCGCGGGCGACAATCACTATAACTGTCCGGTCGTTGCATATTATCCGGAGGTCGCAAAAATCAATATCAAGGCGCTCCGCGATACCGAATATATCCATGAATTTGTCGGCATCCACAACCGGAAGGCATTTCCGGCAAAATTCCGCGAGATCATGCACGCGCACGGCTTTACCGCTCTGACGCAGAAGCAGATCAAGGCGGCAGCAGATGCCGCATATGCGGAATATGAACGCCATATGGCGGCTGTCCGCAGCAAGGCGACGGAGTTCCTCGAGATTGCGCGCATGAAGCATATGCCGGTCATTGTACTCGCAGGCAGACCGTATCATATCGACCCAGAGGTCAATCATGCGCTGGATCAGCTCATCTGCGGACTCGGCGCCGTGATCGTCAGCGAAGACGGCATCAGCAGTCTCATGGAGCCGTTCCGCACGACCGTCCTCAATCAGTGGACCTATCACGCAAGACTGTATCTTGCGGCAAAATATGTTGCCGAAGCGCTGCCCGAGGAGCAGATCAATCTCGTGCAGTTCGTCTCCTTCGGCTGCGGCGTCGATGCCGTCACAACCGATGAGGTGCGTGCAATCCTCGAAAAAGCAGGAAAGATTTATACGCAGCTCAAAATCGACGAGGTGACCAATACCGGTGCCGCAAAAATCCGTCTGCGCAGTCTGTTTGCTGCTGCGGGACTGAATGAATCTGCAAGGAAGTGAAACTTTGGCAACCAATGAGCTTTATCCCGAATTTACGCCGGAGATGAAAAAAACGCATACCATTCTGATTCCGAATGCGCTGCCCGTGCATTTCAGCCTTATGGGCTCCGTATTCCGCGATGCCGGATACAATGTTGCGTTTCTCGATTATTCCGGTCAGAAGGTCATTGACACAGGTCTGAAATATGTGCACAATGATGCGTGTTATCCGGCAATCGTTGTCATCGGACAGCTGATTTATGCGCTGGAATCCGGCGACTTTGACCCGCAGAAATCCGCGCTGATGCTTTATCAGACAGGCGGCGGCTGCCGTGCCTCGAATTACGTCCATATGCTGCGCAAGGCACTGAAAAAAGCCGGACTTGCATATGTGCCGGTCGTATCGGTCAATTTCGGCGGCATTGAGAAAAACAGCGGCTTCGATATCTCCCCGCTGATGTTCCTCAAAGGTCTGATTACATGGCTGTACGGCGATTTTGTGATGCTGCTGCGCAATCAGATTCTCCCCTATGAGAACAATCAGGGCGACGCAAGGGTCATTATGGAAAAATGGCGCATCTCCCTGACCGATCAGATTCGCCGGAACAAGGGGCTGACATTCTCTGAGATCAAGCGCAATTTCCGCGCGATTGCATCCGATTTTGCCGCAATCCCGATTACCAAAGTATCGAAGCCGAAGGTCGGCATCGTCGGCGAGCTGTATGTCAAATACGCAGATTTCGGCAACGATCATCTGCCGGATTTCCTTGTGGAACAGGGCGCCGAGGTCATGGTGCCGGGCATTCTTGGCTTTGCACTCTACAGCCTCAATATCGGCAGGGAGAATTTCCGCCTCTACGGCGACCGCAAGGGCGTGAATTTCAGCCGTGCCGCCGTCCGGTATGTTGAAATGCTCGAAAAGATTATGCTCAAGGTGCTCGGAGAGTATCCGCAGTTCGAGAAGCCGATTCCGTTTCCTGCGCTGAAAAAGCTCGGCGAAAAAACGATCAGCACCGGCGTCTGCATGGGCGAGGGCTGGCTCCTGACCGCCGAAATGGCAGAGCTCATCGAAAAGGGCTACAGCAATATCGTCTGCGTACAGCCGTTCGGATGCCTGCCGAATCATATCGTCGGCAAGGGCATGATCCGCGCGATGAATGAGCAGTATCAGGAAGCCAATATCTGCGCAATCGACTATGACCCCGGCGCAACGCGCGTCAATCAGCAGAACCGTATCAAGCTCATGCTCTCCATTGCCCGCGAGAATATGGAGAAAGCATAATTTATCGTTTGCGGTGTTGTATCATGATATCTGTCCATGAAAAGGCTTTGCCCCTGACCGTTTCAAAAGCGATCAGGGGCATTGTGTTTCTATTTGTTCTTCTGATTTATAGTATGTCAACCTGCCGGATAAACCGAATTCATAATCCGGCGTGACTGTGATTCGGCTGCCGTCCGTTTCAAACAGAACGGAACCGTCCAGATCGGTGCGATATACAGCACAGCCGGTCTCATGCAGCATTCGGAGCGTTTTCTCCGCCGGATGCCCGTAATCATTCAGCGCACCGCAGGAAATCGCTGCATATTCCGGCTTGACCGCATCCAGAAATGCCGGTGTCGTGGAATGGCTGCTGCCGTGATGCCCTGCCTTCAGGACGTCCGCTGAAAGCGTCAGTCCGGCATCCAGCATTGCCTGCTCCCCTGCCTCGCTCAGATCGCCGGTGAACAGAAAATGCCGCTCACCGCAGGTCACACGGCAGACCAGTGAGCAGTCATTCAGTTCCTCAAACTGTGCATTGTCCGTACTGAGAAATTCGAGCTCCGCGGCACCGAGCGGCAGGGTCTCTCCGCATGCCGGCGTCCGGACGGGAATCTGCTTTTCTTCCGCAAGATCAAGGATATGCGTAAACGACCAGACCGTCGGCATCAGACCTTCCGGTATCTCCGGCAGATACAGTGCGCCGACCGGTATCTGCTCCAGCACGGCAGCAAGTCCGCCGATATGATCTGCATGCGGATGCGAATTGATGACACAGTCAAGCCGCTGTACGCCTGCCGCTTTAATCATCTGCACAACGGAAGTCCCGCGGTCGGGCTCTCCGCCGTCGATCAGGATGCTGTGCGAATCGGTGCAGAGCAATGCCGCATCCCCCTGCCCGACATCCAGTATGAACACACGCAGCGACCCCGCCGGAACAGGCGCTGTCCGCGGCTTTGTCAGGAACCAGAGCGTTCCGGCTGCCGCAGCAGTCAGGATCACAAATACAAGATACAGCGGAAGCCTTCGGCGGAACGCTTCCCATTTTGCGGCGCGCTTTTTTCTGCGGTATTTGCGCTCCAGTCTGCGAATCTGATCGGTCTGTGAAGCCATGTTTCCGCCTCCTTCCCTGTATTATGCAAAGGCTGCTGTACCGCATCGGCACAGCAGCCCGTATCGTTTATTCGCGCTCCGAAATCGGACGGTATTCCTCCCATTCCTTGACGGCACGGTATGCCGGACGGATGATCTTGCTCGCGCCGAGCAGCTCCTCCAGACGGTGCGCAGACCAGCCTGCGATTCTGGATACAGCAAAAATCGGCGTAAACAGCTCGTTCGGCAGATTCAGCATCCGGTAGACAAGTCCGGAATAGAAATCGACATTCGCACAAACGCCCTTGTAGATTCTGCGCTCCTCCGCGATAATCTGCGGTGCAAGCCGCTCAACCATTGCATACAGCGCATATTCCTCATGGCACTGCTTCTCATCGGCAAGCTGCTCCACAAAGCCGCGCAGAACCGTCGCGCGCGGGTCGCTCTTGGAATACACCGCATGACCCATACCGTAAATCAGACCGGCATGATCGAATGCATCCTTGTGCAGGAGCCGGCGGAGATACTGTACGACCTCCTCCTCGTCCTTCCAGTCGTGCACCCGCTCCTTCATATCGTCAAACATCTGAACAACCTTGATATTCGCGCCGCCGTGCTTCGGACCCTTCAGAGAGCCGAGCGCCGCTGCCATGGTCGAATAGGTATCCGTACCGGAGGACGATACAACATGCACCGTAAAGCTCGAGTTATTGCCGCCGCCGTGCTCTGCATGCAGCACCATTGCAAGATCGAGAATCTTTGCTTCGAGCTGCGTGTATTTCTGATCACTGCGCAGCATGCTCAGCAGATTCTCTGCTGCCGAAAGATTCGGGTCGGGCTGATGCAGGAAGAGACTCTGGTCATTCTTGTAATAGCGGTATGCCTGATAGCCGTAGACCGCAATCGACGGGAACTGCGCGATCAGCTGGATGCACTGACGCAGGACATTGGCGATTGACGTATCATTCGGATTGTGGTCATAGGAATACAGCGCCAGCACGCTCTTTGCCAGCGTATTCATCATATCCTCGCTCGGCGACTTCATAATGACATCGCGCGTAAAGGAAGGCGGCAGTGTGCGGCAGCTCCGCATCAGCGCGCTGAAATCCTCAAGCTCCTGCCTGTTCGGCAGCTGACCGAAAAGCAGCAGATAGACCGTCTCCTCATAGCCGAAACGGTTGTCACTGATAAATCCGTTGACAAGATCCTCGATATGATAGCCGCGGAACAGCAGCTGCCCTTCACCGAGCTTCGTCTCGCCGTTCTCCTCGGTGCCGGGGATGATCTGGCTGATATTGGTCAGTCCGGCGCAGACGCCCTTGCCGTTGATATCACGCAGACCGCGCTTGACGTCATATTTTGAATAAAACTCCGGATCAATCTGATAATTCGCTCTGCATAGCCTCGAAAGATCTTCTATTTTTGTCTGAGCCGTATAGCGATTCCATTCACCCATGTACAGACTCCTTTCTTTCTACGATGCTGCATCACATATATTGTCTGCGGCAGACACATAATGCCTGCCGCATATCCTCTGTGTAATATTACAGATAATTTATTATGTATAGTATACCATGTTTCAGACAGTTTGTCAAGACAAATCTGTTATGCGGCGTGTTTTGCTGATTTCGCAGTACAATTCATTTCAGCAGTTCCGCACGCAGAAACAGCAGGATTTTCTTTTCGCGGCGGGATACCTGTACCTGCGTCATACCGAGCTGCGCCGCCGTCTGACACTGCGTCAGATTCTCATGATAACGCAGATGCAGCAGCCTGCGGTCACGGGCATCCAGCAGCGACAGCACCTGCTCCAGTGCCAGATGCTCCTGTATCCGGTTTTCCGGCGACGGGACGGGAATATCCGTACAACCCTCGCCGTCATCGGTTCCGGCGGTCAGCGATGCAACCGGCTGCGCGGCACAGAGCGCCTCCGCTGTTTCCGATTCGGAAATACCGAGTGCATCCGCAATCTGCCGGACAGTCGGTTCCGCGCCGTTCTGCTGCCGAAGCTGCTCCGCGATACGGCTTGCACGCATTCCAAGCTCCTGAAGCCGCCGTCCGACATGAACACTGCCGCCCTCACGGAACAGCCGACGGATCTCGCCGAGAATCACAGGCACTGCATAGGTCGAAAAGCAGACGCCGCGTTCCGCATCAAACGCATTTGCCGCCTTGACAAGCCCCAGACAGCCCGCCGAATACAGCTCCTCATATTCAATGCCGCGCTCCCGAAACCGGTTTGCACAGAGATGCACCAGTCCCAGATGCGCCTCAGCCGCGACCGCCGGTTTCCTGCTCTGTTCCATGCTGCATCTTCTTTCTCATGATGACAGTCGTGCCGTGTTCCGGACGGCTTGAGACCGTCAGATGATCGGTAAAGCTCTGCATGACCGTGAAGCCGAGACCTGCGCGCTCCTCGGCAGGCGCACTCGAATACAGCGGCGTCATTGCCTGCGCGATATCCGCGATGCCGCAGCCGCGGTCGGAGATACGGATATAGATCACGCTCTCCGGCAGCAGCCGCACGGTCACGGCGATCAGCCCCGCCGCCCTGCCGCGGTAGGCATGAACGATGCTGTTCGTCACTGCCTCCGAAACCGCCGTCCGCAGATCGGCAAGGTCCTCGACTGTCGGATCAAGCTGCGCGGCAAATGCACAGATCATTGTCCGCGCAAAGCTCTCATTCTCCGAACGCGCCGGAAATGTACATTTCAGTTCATTGAGCGTATGCATGTTCGGTTTCCGTTCCTTTCTGTTCAGACGCTGTCTGCGGAAGCTCCGGCATCTCCGCGAGCTCGGGAATCTCCGGCACGGGGATCGCTGGTTTTTCCGGCAGTGTTTTTTTGCGTTCCTTTCTGTTGCTGCTGCGGATGACGGCAAGCCTGTCCGCACCGGAAATGCGCAGCACCTTCCGGATATGCGGCGGCGGATTGTGGATTTCCAGCGTGCCGCCGTATTCCGAGAGCAGCCGCGAGCGCCCCATAATCAGCCCGATACCGGAGCTGTCCATAAAGCTCACCTGCTTAAAATCCAGCACGACGACCGGCGGATACTGCTCGCGCACGGCAAAATCAATCGCTTCTCTGATTTCCTTTGCACGGTGATGATCAAGCTCGCCGCTTAAAAATGCGGTCAGCTTCTGCGGTTCCTGTTTCAGTTCGACCATAGCAAACCTTCCTTTCGCATGTAAGATACAGCTTTATTTTACAGCAGCCGCTGTGCGAAAGAAGTCGAACCGGCAGATGTGTGCCGCAAAATATTCCGGCGCTTGACGAAACCGCCCTTTTCGTGGTACAATAGAAATACCGAATGTATTTGCCTGCAAAGGGAGTTTTCTTCATGGAAATCAGATATATGACACCCGATGACAGTCTTCTTGAAATCAGCAATATCTATGAACAAAGCTGGAAATATGCTTATCATAACATCATTCCGCAGTCTTTTTTTGACAGTATCCCGACCGGATGCTGGGCAGGCGGTATCTCCCGTGAAGGAATGCAGAACCTTGTGATGCTCAAAGACGACCAGATGATCGGTACGGCAAGCATCTGCAAATCAAGATGTGCGCAGTATCCGGAATACGGCGAGATCGTTTCCATATATCTTCTGCCCGACTTTATCGGACAGGGATACGGGAAACACCTGCTGCAAGCATGCACGGCAGAACTGCACAAACAAGGATTTGACAGAATCCTGCTGTGGGTTCTGGCGAAGAATACCGCCGCACGGAGATTCTATGAGAAAAACGGATTGATCTGCTCCGGAGAATCCCGCTGCGACAATATCGGCGGAAAAGAACTGACAGAAATCATGTATACATTCATCTTTCCCGAACACTGACCGATCAGAAAGGAATCCAATCTATGAAACTGATGATCGTAGACGGAAACAGCATCCTGAACCGTGCCTATTACGGTGTCAAGCCGCTTTCCAATCATAAGGGCGTTTTTACAAATGCCATCTACGGCTTTTTCAATATTCTGCTGAAAGCAATCGACGACACCGGCGCGGAAAGCGTCGCAATCGCATTTGACCGCAGGGAAAAGACCTTCCGGCACAAGGCGGTCGCAAGCTACAAGGCAAACCGCAAGGGCATGCCCGAGGAGCTTGCCATGCAGCTGCCGCTGACACAGCAGATTCTGGAAGCCATGGGCTATCCGGTCGTGACCTGCGCGGGCTGGGAGGCGGACGACATCCTCGGAACGGTCTCCGCGGCGCTCTCCGCTGCCGGTGAGGACTGCATCCTGCTGACCGGTGACCGCGACAATCTCCAGCTCATCAATGAGCATGTTTCCGTGCGCCTTGCAACCAATAAGGAGCCGATTCTCTATGATACCGCACGCTTTGAAGCTGACTACGGCTTTCCGCCGAAGGGGCTCATCGACCTGAAAGCGCTCATGGGCGATACCTCGGATAATATCAAGGGCGTCGCAGGCATCGGCGAGAAAACCGCCATGGCACTGATTCAGGAATACGGCACAATCGAAGCGCTCTATGAAGCGCTGCCCGATGCCGCCGGCATCAAGCCCGCTGCAAAGAAAAAGCTCGAAGAAGGCATCGAGGATGCAAAGCAGAGCAAATGGCTCGCAACAATCGTCACCGATGCGCCCGTCCCGACAGACAGCGCCGCCTATGCGCGCAAGCCGCAGGATACTGCGGCACTCTCTGCACTGCTGACCGAGCTTGAACTTTATAAGCTCATGGAGCGGCTGCATATTCAGCCCTCTGCCGCCGCAGAGGCAAAGCCGGATACAACGCAGGCAGAAGTCATCCCCGCAGAAAAAGTCACAATGACACCGGAGCTGCTGGATACGCTTTGCAGCCGTACCGAACCGGTCGATTTTCTGTATCGGGATCAGATTTTGTATCTTGCATGGGAGCACTGCGTATCCTGCGTGACCGATCCGAAGCAGATTTTCCGCTTTCTGACCTCGGACTGCCCGAAGCGCACCTTCGATGCAAAGCCCGTCTACCGGATGCTCATGGAACAGCATGAGACCATTCACAATCTCGTGCTGGATGATGTAATCTGCGCGTATCTGCTGAACCCCTCGACCTCGGAATATCTGATCGAACGGCTTTGTGCAGAAGCGTCCGTCCCCTATCAGACCGATCTGAACAGCTATGCCGATATTGCCGCGCTGCCGGCGCTGTCTGCATATCTCGAACAGCAGGTCACGCAGCAGGGCATGGAACAGCTGCTCCGCGAGATTGAGCTGCCGCTGGTCGAGGTGCTTGCGGATATGGAGCATACCGGCGTCCGCGTCGATGCAGACGGTGTCCGGCAGTTCGGCGACCGTCTTGCGGAAGACATCCGCGAGCTGGAACAGCGCATCTATGAACAGGCTGGCAGGGAATTCAACATTCTCTCGCCGAAGCAGCTCGGCGTGATTCTCTTTGAGGAGCTGGGGCTTCCCTCCGGAAAGAAAACAAAAACCGGCTGGTCTACGAATGCAGAAGTACTCGAAGGGCTGCGCGAAAAGCATGCGATTGTCGATCTTGTCCTGCAATACCGGCAGCTGACAAAGCTCAATTCCACCTATGTCGAAGGGCTGCTCAAAACCGTTGCGCCGGACGGCAGAATCCATACCTGCTACCGGCAGACCGAAACCCGCACCGGCAGAATCTCCTCGACAGAACCGAATTTGCAGAATATCCCCGTGCGCACGCCGCTCGGACGCGAAATGCGAAAGTTTTTCATCGCGGCGGAGGGCTGCACGCTGCTCGATGCCGATTACAGTCAGATTGAGCTGCGTCTGGTTGCGCATCTCTGCGGCGATGAAAATATGCGCAGGACCTTCGAGGAGAACCACGATATCCACCTGACCACCGCCGCACAGGTCTTCAATATGCCGGAGGATATGGTCACAAAGGAGATGCGCAGCGCCGCAAAGGCGGTCAATTTCGGCATTCTGTACGGCATCGGTGCCTTCTCGCTCTCGAAGGATATCGGCGTTTCCGTCGCAAAGGCAGACCGCTATATCAAGGATTATCTGCACTCATTCCCGCGCGTCGAGCAGTTCATGAACGATACCGTGGAGCATGCGAAGGAATCCGGCTATGTGACGACGCTCTTCGGCAGAAAACGCTATGTCCCCGAGCTGCGCGCATCGAACAAAATGGTGCAGGCGGCAGGCAGGCGCATCGCCATGAATACGCCGGTGCAGGGCACCGCTGCCGATATTATCAAGGCGGCAATGGTGCGGGTCTGGCAGCGGCTGAAAACGGAAATCCCCGAGGCAAAGCTGATTCTGCAAATCCACGATGAACTGATTGTGGAAGCGCCGCATCATCTCGCAGAAAAGGCATCCGAAATCCTGCATACCGAAATGGTACAGGCATGTCAGCTTTCCGTTCCGCTGACGGCGGATGTGCAGGAGGGACAGAGCTGGTATGACGCAAAGGGCTGAGCTGACCGTCGAAATGTTTTCGGCAGAAAATATCCACGGTGCTGCGGAGCTGGCAAAACGCTGCTTCACAACACCGTGGTCGGAAAGTATCTATCGCAGGGAGCTGGAAAATCCGCAGTCCATCGGATTCGTCTGCAAGGACGGCACGGCAGTGATCGGCATGATTCACTGCAATTTTGTCCTCGATGAGCTGACGCTGAATACGCTCTGCGTCGATGCGGCGTACCGAAGGCAGGGCATTGCACGGCGCCTCTGGAATGCTGTCACGGAAATGATGCAGGGCGTGTGCACGGTCTGCTACCTCGAGGTACGCGAGCACAATGACGCCGCAAGGACACTCTATGAGTCCCTCGGCTTCGTGCAGAACGGTTACCGTCCGCGCTATTATTCCGAGCCGGAGGAAGCCGCCGTACTCATGGAAAAACAATTATAAGACACTGTCGCACAGCGGGCAAATCATCCTTGACATTTTACGCTATTTGTGATATAATATGACAGACGCTGCTGTGGCGAAATCGGCAGACGCAAGAGACTTAAAATCCTCAGAGGGGTTTAAGCCATAGGATTTTGCCTGTTCTCGCATCAGCAATCTCAAATGCCGTAGTTACGGCACTTTGATTTGATTTTGTGAACTTTCTGGTAGAATAGTTTTTCGTGTCAGCGAACTGTTCTACCAAGAGTTCTACCAAAATCCCGCTTTTCCCTTTATTTCCTTCGGGTTTGGTCTTGCCACAAAAGATTTTTTTCCCATGTGCCAAGTGACTTACTCTACTCGATTGATAAATTCTTTTCCAATGCCGCCGTGGCGGAATAGGCAGACGCAGCGGACTTAAAATCCGCTTCCGGATACGGAGTACCGGTTCAAGTCCGGTCGGCGGCACCAAAATCGCAAGCTTTCAGTTTGAGGGCTTGCGATTTTTTTCGTCCCCATTATCCTTATCCTGCTTATCCTTTGTACTCTCTCCGCTAAAGACCTCAGCGATCATTGCTGCCGACTCCTCTTTGGAACGAGGATCAAGATGACTATAATAATTCGCTGTAACATTAAAAGTAGAATGTCCCAGCCAATCCTGGATAGCCTTCATCGACGCGCCTTTCGCAAGCAACAGGCTTGCACAGGAGTGTCTGAGGTCATGGAAACGGAGCTTCTTCAGCTTATTCCTTTTGATTACACGCTTGAAGTGATCTGTTACGAAGTTCGGGGTAATGAGCTTTCCGAAGTTGTCTCTGCATACAAAGCCGTCATACTCTCTGTCAAAATCCTTACCGAGCAGTTTGGAGTAATGCTCCTCAAGGATTTTTCTCTCCCTGAGCATATCCTCGATGTGCGGAATCAACGGAAAGGTTCTCTCGCTCGCTTTGGTCTTAAGCTCGTTATCGACTCTGATGACCTCTGTACCCGTTCCATAGGTGCTTGACACTTTACGGCGAACCGTGATCGTTTTGGCATCAAAGTCTACAGAATCCCACTTCAAGCCGATGATCTCACTCTTACGGAGTCCGTAATAAGCGGCGATATGTACGACCAGTTCAATTCTGTCTCCCTTAAACGCTTCAAAAAGCTCGTCAAGCTCCTCTTTGGTGTAAAAGTTCGCTTCAAATTTCTTGATCTTCGGCAAATCAACTTTATCTGCTACGTTGATGTTCAACAAGTCCATCTTCACAGCATATTTGAGTGCCTTATGGATATTGGCGTGATAGTGTTTGACCGTATTGCCAGACATTCCGCTGTTAAACTTCTCGTTATAGAACTCCTGAAGCTGTAATGCGGTCAGATCTCTGAGAAGAAGATGCGGATAGTGTTCATCGAAATAGGCTTTGATTCTGGTGACTACGCCCTTATAGCCTACATAGCTGTTGAAAGCAATGCTCGGCTTTGCGCTTTCAAGCCATTTCAGAAGAAAATCACCGAATTCAAGATCGGTAGTACCGTTAGGATTTGCGGAGAGAACCGCAACGCACGGTTCGACCTTTTCCTCGACTTTCGTTACGCTGCCTGTGAGGAACTCCTCGTAGAACTTTGCAACGATCTCATTTGTCCTGGCTTTCAGAGCCTTATCGGAACAACCAACAGATAACTCTGTGGCAACCCACTTTTTCTTTCGTTTGCCCCCGTCATCCTTAAAATCAAAGACGACGTAGAACTTGTTGTTCTTCTCATAAACATTGTGCTTAAACGGCAGACTTGCTCTCATATCATTTCCTCCTTGTGGTGAAAGCGGTAGTCTGCGCTGTTGACAATATAATTGTAGCGCGCATTACAGCCTTTTTCAAGACCTTTTCTACCACTTCTATAAATGAATGACACAAAGGACTATTCTACCGGTCATTTTTGTGCGCTTTGCATTACAAAGGCAATAACCGTAGCTTTTGCGACCTTGATCTTTCTACCACAAGGAATCTTTTTGAGCTGATCGTCTTTGATAAGCTGATAGACCTTTTTCCTCTCGTAGCCGAGAATCTGGCATACCTTTTGCAATCAGCTTGTCACGAATATCGTCATACACGCAGAAGTCGCATTCTTCTTCAAGAGACTCGACCTCAACACGAGCGTTGTCAAAGATCATTTTCTGCGGCACTCCGCCGAAGTATTCAAGTCCTTTGACGATGCCTTCGAGAAAACTTTCTTCGTTTTGTCGGTAGAACGCCGTCACAAAGCAGTCTCCGCTGCTGCATTCACGCATACACCAAAGCTGGATTGTTTGTTTGACACCGGCAAGAACGACGGTTACTTCGCCCCAGTCGATCTGGATCGCTTCAGCAGGCTCATAGGCAAGCGGAACGAACACATCACGGGGAGTACTGCGCATCTCGACGACTGTCCGTCGAACGGAAGCTTCACAGCCTTCAAAACTGCGTTCATTGACCAATCGTTCATAGATACGGTGGGCGGTATGCCGCTGCTTTTTCGGTACATTCCTGTCAGATTCAATGCAGGCTGCGATAAATTCTTTGACATCTGAGGTTATGATGTCATTTCTGCGTCCGCTTCCGGGTTTGCGATCCCACGGTACTGCCTGACCTTTCCAGTACTTCTTAACCGTATTCCGCGATATACCGAGCATTTTCGCCACTGTGCGCTGACTGTAATCCGTGTGCGCCTGATAATACCGGATCTTTTCGTAGATATCCATTGCAATTGCCACTCCTGTTCCCTCCTGTACCATGAGCTGTTACTTCTCATTATACAGGATTTTCTTTGGTGGCTCAATTTTTTATTATCATTTTGGCGCTAAGTGGCTCAGTTTTATTTTATCATAGATATTTTTCATATGTCTTACAGAAGAATCATTCTTTTGACAGGTGGGAAAACAATGAAGTTCTATGCTGTTCTTTCAGTCTGTTTTCATTTGCAGCGGCATATAAGCGAAAATTTTTATTGAGCTTTTGACTTGATAAGCGCCAAAAACACTTTGTATTTTTTTGTGATGACCAAAAGAACCAAATACAGAACTGTCAATATTCCGGCTTTCATGAACAAACTGAGATACAGATTTATTCCCGCGAACACATTCATATGAAGCCAAAATGATGCTGTCGTAATTAAAACGAGGAATATCAGAAATTCCGACATCAGGTCTTTATAATACTTTATAAGCGAATACCGGAATCCCATTTTGATGAGCATTGTGGAAGCTGTCAGGTAATGAATAATATATGCAATTCCGACGCATACAGATAATCCTTTAATATCGCCGAAGCCTAAGACACCGATCAGAATTGCAATTACGGAGATGCATGTGTTCAGCAGCCCGTTGCAGAATAACAGCTTGGTGTTGCCGAGAGATTGGAAAATTGCGCCGCTGCTGGCGTTTATCATACGGAAAACGATGCAGAATGCAAGCATTTGAAAACAAATAACAGACTTAGTCCATTGCGGTCCGGATATGATATAGATGATCTCACGGGCGCTCAGGATGCATACTGCTTCTATGTAACATCCGATCAGCATCAGCAATCTGATAATATCCAGATATTTTTTGTAGATGATATTTTTTTCAGCCTGATAATCTGACAGGATCGGATGCAGAACAGGCGAAATGACTCCGCTGAGGTTATTTACCGGATAAAGTGTCAGCGAATATGCTTTGTTATAATATCCGAGATCGGCATTTCCGATAATTTTTCCTGTCAGCATATTATCAAGATTTGCTGCAAAATAATTCACGAAATTGAACGCAAACTGAAAACCGGAATAATTGGCTATTTTATGAATGCTGCTTTTATCAATCCGAAAATGAAAATGCGGGCGAACTGATAAATAGTTCCATAGAAATGTTAAAATTGAAGCGAGAATTGTCTGGATTACGAGCGCATAATAACGGAATCCTGCACATGCAAGAATCACGGCGATGATTGCTGACGAAGTATATACGATAACAGTACGCAAAGCAATGGATACAAATTTTTTTCGCGGTTCAGTACTCCGCTGGGAACCATGTTGAGGGTCCCGAAGAACAATGAAATGCTCAGAAGCATCGCTACGGGGATATAGATGCCGTCTTTGTAAAACCAGGCAATTACAAATGAAAATAACGCAAAAACGACAGACAGAAAGAATGCAACGTATAATGAAAAAGAATAGATGTGATCTATGTCTTTTTTGTTCAGTGATTTATTCTGTATAATTGCAGTGCCGAAACCCATGTTGGACAATGTCGAAAAAAACGTTGTAAACACAGTCACAACAGCAAGAATTCCGTAATCTTCCGGCGATAGTATTCTTGACAAAATTGCATTGACGGCTAACTGGATCACAACTACGGAATATTTTCCGACTGCGTTAATGAAAGCAGCTTTTTTTAAATCCACTTCAGACCTCCGTGATGATAGAATGCTATTTTATGTTGCTCATTTTGACGGCTTTTATATATGCCTTCAAAGAATCTTTCAGACATTTGTATCGGAAAAGCTCCTTTTTGTATGCTTTGCTGTTCACCATATTGGTCGATACAGCTTGCAGGTGTTCAATCTGATAATCCGGAGAATAGACCATTCTTAGACGCTTTTGATCGCAGCGTAGTTTCAGCAGGTCTTCTTCCAGATACAAAAATGTACAGGGATTGTACGGTTCGGAATAGGATGCAAAATATTTTGCGGAGAAAATCTGAAATGCTCCGTGCAGAGTCAGTTTATCAGAAAACTCTGAGTAGCGTTCATTATCCCACTGGGGAACACCGGAGTATGTTGTAAGCTTCAACAACCGTTTTATCTGGCATTATATAATCAGATTGCGTAAAGTGTTCAGTTCTTTTTTCAGCGCCTGCAAATCTCTGCTGCGGTTTATTCCGGGGCTTTGATGAAAGTTTCCTCTGACAGAAAAAATATCAGGTCCGAGAACAGAAAACTGATATTTTTCATAAGCCTCTGCAATCCATTGAAACAAACCTTGCTGCGGAAGAAGAATATCGTTGTTTGAAACAATGACAAAATCCGGAATGCAGTGCTTGCATAATTCTGCATATCCGTAGTTGTTTCCTTTCGCGAATCCAAGATTGGATTCTGTTCTGCTGACAATCACGTTTGGATGATTTCGGTATTCTTTGCTCAGTTTATCGTATGATTCGTTAGGCGAACAGTTGTCTACGATTACATACTGGACTTCAAAACCGTCTTTTTTTTGAGCGAAAAAAGAATTCATTGTTTCAATCGTTGTTTCGTATGCAAGATAATTTAAAATAATCACGCCGATTGTTATCATTTAACGCTCCTTTTTCGCCGAACTGAAACTTGTGTTCTTTCTAACACCTTGTTTGGGACGGCTTGTGCTCAGGCGGTCGAGAATCATTTTCACACGTTGATCAAACTCTTTTATTTGCTGAGTAACTTTCAAACGATAGGGCTCAAATTCTTCTATATGCTCCTCATAATGATCGATAAGATCAATCAGGCTTTCGGCAATTTGGCGGTAAACTTCCGGATTGTTATTTATATCAAACTTGTATTTTTCTGGAATCGGAACATCAATTTCATTTTTAGCGGCGCCTGTTTTTGAAGTAAGCAAATTACAATATAATGATACAGCTTCTCTTGGTATTCTTTCAGGACCCGGAAAAAAGCCGAGATCCAAATATACTTTTGATTGTTTCAGTGCTGCTCTGACCTGCGCTGGTGTCATGTTTTGTATTTTCAAGAATGAGATATCAGTTCGTTCAGCTAAAACTATTTTAGAAATAATTTCTATTAGTTCAGGGGTGACTTTTGCAGGGTTATACGCAATCATATTTTTCTTTTCTGAAATGCAATGAGCCTTTTCGAGCATGACAAATTCTTTATCAATAGGACCGCATAAATAAGCAGTTTTTTCTTCTGGAATTCCAAGCTTTTTAATATATTGATGAGCATGTTCACAATTATATAAGTGCAGTACAACATCTTTATGCGTTAAATCGCTCGCGCAAACGAAATAAAAATCAATTGAAAACAATTCAAGTTTTCTTCTTTTGTGTATGTATCTGGCTTTTAGAAGCGGAAAAGAAAATTCTATAAGCTTTGCCGGCAAATGAATTTTGTCTTGAAAGTTCAAAATCAATCTTTTTTTCAAATCTGCATCTAAAAAATAATCGCGCGAAAGCCACCATATTATTTTTTTTATATGTCTATATCGGTAAATGAAAGCAGTAGAAGTTTCGGGTGTAATCAGATAATTGTTGCATGAGTCCTCGATCTCATGTGCGACTTTCAATAAATCAGAGTATTCTTCATATACGATTGTATCTTGATTTCTATCATTATAATATACCATATAAACGTTGATTCCGTTTTGTGCCATTGCATATCCAAGCTGATGTAAACTATGAGGACCGCCTGTTTTTAAGACCGGGACGAATATATATATTTTTGAATCAGTTAGCATACTCAATGCCCTTTCTATTGAACTTTGAATACTGACGGTGTGAATGAGTGCCTAACTGTAATTTGTTAAGCGAAATCCGTTTTCATCACTCCGCTCCGTCCTTTTTCAGAACGGCAAAAATTGTTCGGAAAACGCAGAGGATATCCAGATACATTGAAAAATGCTTGATGTAATAATATTCCAGCTCCAGCCGTTCGCGGTATTCGATATTGGATCTGCCGTTGCATGCCCACCAGCCGGTGATACCGGGCTTGACGCGCTGATACAGATACAGACCCTCATGTGCTTCCAGCTCACCCTCGATCAGCGGGCGCGGTCCGACCAGACTCATTTCCGCTTTCAGCAGATTGAGTGTCTGCGGCAACTCATCGACAGAGCTTTTCCGGAGCAGCCTGCCGATCTTCGTGATCCGCGGGTCATTGGACAGCTTTTGATTGGCTTGCCATTCCGCACGGTATTTTTCGTCTTGCAGGAGCTCTTTCAGCATTTGATCTGCATTGGGAACCATGGTGCGGAATTTATAGATCTTGATGATTTTGCCGTTTTGTCCGATCCGCTTCTGCGTATAAAAAATCTTAGCGTTATCACCGGATAACACATATGCAGCTTTGACTGCTGCTGTTACCGGTATCAGCAGGAGCAGCCCGCACAAACCGAATACGAAATCCAGAATTTGTTTTACGCCGAGATAAAGCAGCTGACCGGGACGAAACGAAAAGGATGTGATGCTCAGCGCTTTGCAGACGCCGAGATCGCTGACAAACTGATCTTCGGTCTGCATTCCGACCATATCCTCGATGCTGATGTGGACGTTCACGGCATTGTCAATCAGGGTTTTATAGTCATCCGGATGAATCAGATGCGGCGGCAGGGTAATCAGCACATCATTGATATGATTCCGGATGATTTCCTGTGCATAGTCGGAACCGCAGACCGGAATATTCTGATACATGCCGGACGCATCCTCGCCTGCAAAATGGATTCCCTTGATTTCATACGGGACATAGTCACCGGCGGAAACATTTTGCAGTACGCTTTCGATCATATTTCTTTGCGACACGATAAACAGCGTGTCTTTTTTATCGGCATATGCTTTGATTTTTTCTGAAACGATCAGCGTTCTCCAGATGTATTTCATCACCAAAGAAAGGAAAAAATACATGATATAGGTCGTGATGAAAACGGTTCTGGAATAGCGGATACCGATTTTGAAAATATACAGGACAAGTGCAACCGAGATCGCATTAAAGGCACTCAGCTGCAATGCGCGTATGATTTCCATATAGTATTTGCGCTTGAAAATGCCGCTGTAGGGGTCAAGGGTCAGTGTCAGGATGATATCCGCCATGCTGAAAAGCAGCACGATTCTTCCCCAGTCGGCACCGGACCAGCCTGCACCGGAAATGACCCACAGTCCGCCGAATTTCAGATAAAAAGCGGCAGTAAACGCGAGGATCAGGGACAGAAGATCAATCAGCATAAAATCAATATGCCGGAACTTCGGATATTTGTTTTGCATATGATGTTCAGCCTCCAGCTTTCGGACGTTCTTGGGGATTCCGGCAGTTCCGAGCGCCCGCCGGAATTCGCCGTTTCATCTGATTTGTCTGCTTTCAGCTTTCTTTCTGCTGCAAACCGGGTGCTTCGTTTTTGCAGAGACCGAAGCTCAGTCCCATGAAAATGAACAGATACGGTGCGGTGTAATGCATTGTGTTTCCGAACATCGCTGAGCAAAGATATGCAGCTGCTGCACACAGCGCAGCCAGTGAGTAGGCATCCAGCTTTTTTCTGTTTTTCCATGCGGATAAGAACACGGAGAGCAGTCCGCCGAGATACAGGATCATTGCCGGGATGCCCCAGAATGCTGCATACTGCAAGTATTCATTGTGCGGACGATCATTAGAATAGAAACCGGCATCTGCGAGCAGCCGCTTCCCGATGCCTTCCAGTCCGTACCCGAAAAGCGGCTTTTCTTTGATATATCCGAGCGTCAGCTTCCAGAGCGTGAACCTTCCGGTTCCGGCGTGTGCTGCCTCTGTATTTCCGGATGCAACATTGGAGACATCGTGCGAGAACTGAATCAGATTGGAAAGCACAGTGGGCTGCCAGAAATTGATCAGGAACGAAATTGCCCAGAACAGTACAAACATTCCGATTGACGGCAGGTTGATCTTGCCGCGGATGACAGAGATCGCAAAAATGCTGAACAGCATTGCGGCGATTCCTGCAAGGAAGCAGCCGAACGTATCATTGAGCACGAGAGCGGCAGATCCGATCAGAAAGCTGATGAACGCAACCAGCTTCAGAGCCTTGTTTTTTTCCAGAACCGTCAGGACATAGCTGATGATGACAACCAGCATCAGATAGTAGCCGTAATGATTGAACTGACTGAAAAAGCCTTTGATTCTGAAATCATACAGTTCATGTGTGCTGTCGTGCAGAACATAGACCATGAACAGCACGAATATGTTCTGGATCAAAGCGGCAATCAGGAATGTGTACAGCAGAATGGATTTGGTCTTCTGCTTCTGAATGAACGTGGAGCCGAAATAATAGATGACAAAGTAAATCAGAAATCCCACAAGCGTTTCGCTGCGGTACATAGCACCTGTTACGGCATGGGGATTCACGGAATAATTGATGCAGGTTGAAATCAGCATCAGAACAATCAGTCCTGTGAAAAACAGCATGGGGACGTTCTTTTTGAAGGAAAGCCGCGGTTCGCGCGGACCCGTGAGATATTTCCCGAGCCGGAGCAGAAGTGCGATGCTGCCGAACACGCCTGCAATCCGCTTGGCGGATGCGGTTGCACCGACATAGGGGTACGGTTCAATCAGAACGACGATCAGCTGCTTTATGACAGAGAGGATAAAAGCCATTCCCGGTATGACGGTCAGAATGTCGATCCAAAGCTGCGGGAGATTCTGAAAAAACTCCTTCGGCGTTTTGGAGTTTACAACTGTGCGGTACTGTTCCTGAAAAGCGTGCATTTTGTTACCTCTGAAATATATGGATTTTCGTCCGATTCTGTGCGGAATCAGACGGTACTGTTCATATTATTTACGCTCTGAAAGCGCATGAACGAAAACAAATTCCCCCGGTCTCCATTCAGGCGTTTGATGAGACGGAAACGGAGGAATTCATTTGTTTATACAAATCTATTATACTGTCAGTATGTACCCTTTTGTCAATTCGCAGAATAACCAAAAATAGATTTGTTTTTTTAGACACGGAAAACCGGCGGGTTCCTGCCGCTGAAAACTCCATGAAACGGCAAAAAAGAGAAATGCCGTCGGTTGACTTTTTATGCTGCGTGTGCTATAATAGTATACAAATATTACGCTTTGATTCCTTCTTTTTTCATAAGGGATCATCAACGCCGCGCGGCGTCCGGCATACAGGAGGAACACACTGTGGAAAATACGAAGGAGCGCGGGCAAACGGTTTCTGTGGTGATTCCGGTGCTCAATGCGGAAAGGGAACTGCCCGAACTGCTCAGACGGCTCAGACTTCAGGATGCTCCGCCGGATGAGATCATTGTTGTGGATTCAGAATCAGACGACGGGACGAAGGAAATCTGCCTGCATGCGCCGGATGTTTGCTATATCGGTATCCGGAGAGCGGATTTTGACCACGGCGGAACGCGGGATATGGCTCTGCGCCGCAGCAACGGCGATGTTGTTGTATTCCTGACGCAGGATGCGCTTCCGGCGGACAGGCATCTGCTTTCCCGTCTGACTGCGCCGCTCGCAGATGAACAGACTGCGCTGGCAAACGGCAGACATCTCCCGAAAAAAGACGCTTCCCGCTTTGAGCAGCTTGTCCGGAACTTTAATTATCCGGCACAGAGCCGCATCCGGACGCTTGACGATCTGGATACGCTGGGCATCAAGACCTTTTCCAATTCCGATGTCTGCGCGGCTTACAGAAAGGACATCTATCTGAAGCTCGGCGGCTTTGAATCGCCGGTCAGAACGAATGAGGACATGTTTTTTGCCGCAAAAGCAATCCGTGCCGGATACAGAACTGTTTATGTCGCAGATGCCCGGGTGCTGCATTCCCATAACTTTACGTTCATGCAGCAGTTCAGAAGAAACTATGATGCCGGTTATTTCCTTGAACAGCACAAGAATCTGCTGTGCGGTGCGTCTGAGAACGGTGAGGGGATGCGGCTCGTGCTGTATGTCACAAAAAGCCTTCTGAAAGAGGGTAGACTGATTGATTTGTTCCGCTTTTTCTTTGACTGCGCGGCGCGTTTGTCGGGAAATAAGCTCGGAAAGCTGAAATGCAGGAGAGACGGATGATGAGAAAAGCAGACAGATGTATTAACGGGGCGTTTTTATATGGATAACAGTAAAATTTGCGGCGGAATCGTGCTGTATAATCCGGATATTTTGCTTTTGCAAAAAAATATTGATGCTGTTCTTCCGCAATTAAACTGTCTGGTATTATATGACAATGGTTCACGGAATCAGCAGGATATCATGGAGATTGCGGAACAATGCGACAGGATTCATTTTATTGGAAGCAAGGCGAATAAAGGCGTCGCATTTGCCTTAAACCGGATCAACGAATATGCCAGGGATCATGGATATCAGTGGGTGCTGACGCTTGATCAGGACTCAATCTGTGCGCCGAACATGATTGAACAGTACAGAAAATATACAGGAAAAGACAAGGTTGCGATTTTATGCCCGTTTGTTCTGAATAACGGAAAGTATACAGTTAAAGAATACCAAAAGCTGAAATTACCCGAAATAACGGTGATTACACAGCCAAATGACTGTATTACATCGGCAGCACTCTGCAATGTTGAGATCATTGACCGCATCGGCGGATATCAGGATAATCTCTTTATTGATTATGTGGATACAGAGATCAACTGCCGGCTGATGAAAAACGGCTATCGGATCATTCGGGTGAATTCCACGTATTTGCTGCAGCATATGGGAGAAGCGAAAGCAATTCCGCTGTTTGAAGCGTTTTATCATGTGACAGGACTGAATCTGTTCCGGAAAATGAAAGCGGCTTCGGTTTACAGTGACAAACGATTATATTATCAGGCGCGCAACAGCAAATATGTATACTGTCGGCATAAGAATGCGGGAACAAAATTGACACCGCTTTATATGTATTCTCTTTTTCTATATGACTCGCTGTTTTATCCAATCAGCAGGAGCAGAATCAAAATGTGGAAAAACATCATAAAAGGACGCTGTGATAGTGCAGATCTTTTCTGACGTCATGCGCAGCACGAATAATTTATAATTCGGTGGTGGCTATGGTAGAATTTAGTTTTATTTGTCCGACAAACAATATGGAAATGTTTGAAACCAATGTTTCAGCATCCCTTGAAAAGCAGTCTTTCAGGGATTATGAACTGATTTGTGTTGATACGCAAAAAAAACATTTTTCGGCAGCGGCGGATGCACTGAATTACGGAGCTTCTCAGGCATCTGGTGAATATCTTGTGTTTCTGCACCATGACATTGTGATTGAGGATACGGAATATCTAACGAAAATGCATGATTTTTGCAAAAAGAACAATTTTCTGATTGCCGGTGCGGCGGGTGTACTCAGAGCCCCGGTTTTACCGCAGCTGCGAAGCAAGATCTATTCTAATATTGTTGACGGTCCGGAGAAAAGAGGCTTTCTCCCGGTGGATATCAACAGTGTGACTGCTGCGGAAGCCGTTGATGAATGCTTTTTTGTGATTCCGCGAGAAGTATTTGAAAAAAGACCGTTCAATCATTTTTTTGATACGTGGCATTTGTATGCTGTGGAATATTCGCTGTGGGCGAAAGAACAGGGTGACAATACAGTTGTGATTCTTCCCTTTACGTTGTGGCATCTCTCAGACGGAGCTTCTGTCAATCAGAATTATTTTGATGCACTGAATGCGCTCAGAAAAATTTACAGAAAACCGATTATCTGTACGATGTGCTTTTTCCCCAAAAACGAATTGCTGTTCAGATTACGAATTATATATCTGAAGCTGTATCTGTTCTACCATTTCAAAAGGCGGATTACCTGACCGCGTTGTGAGCGGAAATACCGTCCCGCTGAAATCTGACTATACAAATGAGGAGCATTGGACATGACTGTTTTTGTAACCGGCGGTGCCGGATTTATAGGCAGCAACTTTATTTTTCATATGCTTGCGGCATATCCGGATGACCGGATCGTGTGTCTGGACAAGCTGACCTATGCGGGCAATCTTTCCACGCTGGAATCTGTGATGCAGAATCCCGGCTTCCGGTTTGTGAAGATTGATATTTGTGACCGCGCTGCGATTTACAGGCTGTTCGAGGAAGAAAAGCCGGATATTGTCGTCAATTTTGCTGCGGAATCGCATGTTGACCGTTCAATTGAGAACCCGGAGATTTTTTTGCAGACGAATATTCTCGGGACACAGGTGTTAATGGACGCCTGCCGCAGATACGGCATTCAGCGCTATCATCAGGTGTCTACCGACGAGGTCTACGGTGACCTGCCGCTGGACAGACCCGACCTCTTTTTCACAGAGGAAACGCCGATTCATACGAGCAGCCCGTACAGTGCCTCAAAAGCAAGCGCGGATCTGCTTGTCATGGCGTATCACAGGACATACGGTCTGCCGGTGACAATCAGCCGTTGCTCGAATAATTACGGTCCGTATCATTTCCCGGAAAAGCTGATCCCGCTGATGATTGCCAACGCACTTGCAGACAAGCCGCTTCCCGTATACGGTGAGGGGCTGAACGTCCGTGACTGGCTTTATGTTGCGGATCACTGCCGTGCGATTGATCTGATTCTTCATAAGGGCAGAGTCGGTGAGGTGTATAATATCGGCGGACATAATGAAATGCGGAACATCGACATTGTAAAGCTGATCTGCAAAGAACTCGGCAAGCCGGAGAGTCTCATTGTTCATGTGGAGGACAGAAAGGGTCACGATATGCGCTATGTGATTGACCCTGCCAAGATTCACAATGAACTTGGGTGGCTGCCGGAAACCGGATTTGCAGACGGCATCAAAAAGACAATCAGGTGGTATCTTGAAAACCGTGCATGGTGGGAGACGATCATCTCCGGCGAATACCGGAATTACTATGAGAAAATGTACGGAAACCGTGCTGAGGTGCAGGTATGAAAGCATTTGTAACAGGGATTGCCGGGCAGCTCGGTCATGATGTCATGCATGTGCTTGCCGGGCGCGGCTATGCGTGCATCGGCAGCGATATCGTGCCGTCAGCGGAAACGGAATATCCGTATGTTTCGCTTGACATCACCGATGCTGCGGCAGTGGACAGGGTTATCTCTGCGGCGAATCCGGACATCGTGATTCACTGTGCGGCATGGACGGCTGTTGATGCTGCCGAGGACGCGGAAAATCAGCCGAAGGTTCGGGCAATCAACGTCGGCGGTACGCAGAATATCGCAAATGTCTGCAAAAAGCTCGGCTGCAAGATGATCTATATTTCCACGGATTATGTATTCAACGGGCAGGGCACGGCGCCGTGGCAGCCGGACTGCAAGGAGTATGCGCCGCAGAATGTCTACGGGCAGTCCAAACTGGACGGCGAGCTTGCCGTTGTCAATACCCTCGATCAATACTTTATCGTGCGGATTGCGTGGGCGTTCGGCGTGAACGGAAAGAACTTCGTCAGGACCATGCTGAATGTCGGCAGAACACATGATACGGTGCGCGTTGTCTGTGACCAGATCGGGACACCGACCTATACGCCGGATCTGGCAAGACTGCTGGCCGATATGGCTGAAACGGAGAAATACGGCTGCTATCATGCGACCAATGAGGGCGGTTTTATTTCGTGGTATGATTTTACCGTTGAGATATACAGGCAGGCTGGAATCAACGCGAAGGTCATTCCGGTCACCACAGCGGAATACGGTCTTTCCAAGGCGGTCAGACCGCTCAACAGCAGACTGGACAAATCCAAGCTTGCCGAAAACGGCTTCACGCCGCTTCCTGCATGGCAGGATGCACTTTCACGCTATTTACAGGAGATACAGGAAAATGGGACAGATCACAGTTGAAAAGAACGTCGGCGGCATTGAGGGGCTTTGCATCATTACACTGGCTGTTCACGGTGACAAACGGGGTTATTTCATGGAGACCTACTCGCAGCAGGACATGGAAGAAGCAGGCATCTGCATCCGGTTTGTGCAGGACAATCAGTCCGGTTCTGCGAAAGGTGTGCTCAGAGGGCTGCATTTTCAGAAGCAGTTTCCGCAGACGAAGCTGGTCAGAACAATCAGCGGCAGTGTGTTTGATGTTGCGGTCGATCTCCGTGCAGAGAGCAAGACCTTCGGAAAATGGTACGGGACGGAGCTTTCTGCGGAAAACAAAAAGCAATTGCTGATTCCGAATGGCTTTGCGCACGGTTTCCTCGTTCTGAGTGATACGGCGGAATTCTGCTATAAATGCGATGATTTCTATCATCCGAACGACGAAGGCGGCATGGCATGGAACGATCCGGAGATCGGCATTGTGTGGAGCGGCGTCACCGGCGTATACAGCGGCACAGCAGCGATAGACTTCTTATCCTTAGCATCATCGGCATCTTCGCCCTCAATCTCTGCTTCTCCGGCTGCCTTGTGCGGAACGCCCAAGTCGCAGAAAACAATCTGCGTGAGCCTGTCCTCAGCCGTTTCAGCGTGGATACGGGCAACATTCTCAACACATCGGTTGAGTTTGGTATCAGGATTGTCCTCAAAGGACGGATCAATCAGACGGGGATCAAGACCGAGCTTTCGTCCATCGCTCGTTATCTTGAGCATATTGTCGATCGTAGGATCGACATTGCCGGCATTGATAGCATCGGCACGGTCAGCCAACTCCTGAACAAGTTCCTGCTGGAAAGGAGTAGCTTCAACCTGAACAACCTGATAATCGCAGTCAGGAACATCAAGTTTCAGCGTATCAGCGGTACGAATATCAGCGACCTGCTTGAACATACTCATCAGCTCAGGCAAGCCGGTGTAGTTGGCGATACGGGTGCGCTCCTTGAAGCCGTTGCCGGCAGGCTTTAACTCCCAATCGGTCTTTTGCTCACCAAACACCGCAACCCAGTTGTCGAAGTGCTGTAAGCCGTGATCGCTCAGGAAGTCATATTCAAGGTAACGCATCATGGTGTGCAACTCTGTAATAGAATTGCTCAGAGGTGTGCCGGTTGCGAAAACCACGCCCTTGCCGCCTGTCTTTTCATCAAGATAACGGCATTTCAGGAATAAATCGAGTGCTTTCTGTGAAGCGGAGTTTGAAATTCCGGCTACATTCTGCAATTTTGTAAGCACCAATTATCGAAGATTTCAATGCAGTCTTTTCCGATAATACTGTATTTGAAAGGATATACTACGATGATTGATGTACTTTATAACTACCGCCAGGGGGAAATCCACTCCGCTGAGCTCTCGGACGAGTTTAACGCTCTTTGTATCCCGTTCGAGGAGTCGCTGACCGAAGCCCAGCTCACCACTTTCCACAAGCTCCTCGACTGCGTGTGCGAAACTGTCGCTGAGGAAATGAGAGCTGCGTACAAGGTCGGCTTCAAGGACGGTGCAAGTATGATGCAGGATATTCAGGATTGATATAATCACAGCATAAAGAAAGGGCTATGTCCTCCGTGACCGTGTATGGAAGGCATAGCTCTGTTTTTTCTTTTCAGATGCTTATTCAGTTTTCGTCTGCAAGGTTTACTATCTTCTTGCCCTGTTTCTCCGCATAGCGTATTGTGGCATAAGCTCCTCCGCTTTTATGCTGTATACAGCATACCACAAAGTCTGATCGGTTTATCATTGCAGCACTATATAAGCGTTACAATCCCCATACTCGATGAGGTGCTTTTTGACTGACGATGACTTGACAACCATAACATTATGTGATAATCTATATACTATAACGCTTACCGAGAGGAGGGACAGATAGTGCCTTTGCTGAAAAGCTACGAGGATGAAGAAGCATTTGAGCGACTGTATCACCAGTATGTGAAGCTGATGCTGTACACTGCTTATCAGATTCTGCAAAACAGCGAAGATGCGGAGGATGCTGTTCAGACTGCCTTTCTGCGTATCGCAACGCATTTTTCAAGCGTAGAAAAAAATATCTGTCCAAAAACGGCAAACCAATTCGTAATAATTGTTAGAAACATTGCGATTGATATGTATAGGAAGAAAAAGCGTGAAGCATCTGCCCCGCTTCTGGAGGAAACCGTTTCGGAGGACTTCCGCACAGATTCGCTGGACGAAGCAATGCAGGCACTGCCGCAGGAGATGCGGGATATCCTGTATCTGCATCACATCTACGGGCTGTCCGTCAAGGAAATTGCAAAACTGCTGAATTTAAAGCAGGATGCGGTCTATAAGCGATTGCAGCGTGCGGCTGCAAGACTGAAAAAGATGATGGAGGAGGGATGAATATGCAGTTTGATAAAGAATATTTTGAGGCACTGAACCGTTCATTCGATGCAGAATGCAGTAAGCTGGAAGAAGCAGAACTGCCTGAATTCACGCCCTCGGAGCAGTTCACTGAAAACATGGAAAACCTGATTCACCGCAAGCGAAAGCCTTATTTCAAATGGATCGCAACCGGTTCCAGACGTGCAGCCTGCATCATCGGTGCCTTAATTGTCCTCGGTACGGTTACTGTCACGCAGGTTGATGCAGTGCGGATTCCGCTTCATAAGTTTTTTATCAATACATTCAGCAGGACGATTTCCGTGGATGATTCTTCCGATGCACCGAAGGTAATCGACCGTTATTATGAAATCACAGCATTTCCCGCAGATTTTGAGCCGGAGCTGCAAACCAGCACACTGTACATGGAATCTACATTTTATCACTACACAAACCGAAATAATCCGAAGGAGTCACTGCTGTTCGGGCAATGTCTGCTCAAAGACTACCAAGATGTGGCGTACACCGGCGAACCTGAGCATTTCACGGATGCAGACGGTACAGAATATCTGCTTCTGCATACGGCAAACGGCACAACGGCAGTCTGGAATAACGGTGAATATGCATTTTTCATCATATCAGACCGTGAAAAGGATGATCTTCTGACCGTATGCCGATCGCTTCGGATTAAAAATTTTTCGTGAGCTGTCCAAAATCGTATACCAAATTCGTAACAGTGTATGGAAGCAAAATTCCGTACACTGTTTTTTGGAGGATAGTATGAAACGAATTTCATGTCTTCTCTGTGCCTGCCTGCTGCTGACAGGCTGCACAAGTGAATCTGAACCGGCGGGCAGCAACCTGTCAAGCGGGCAGGATGCCCAGCAGATTACGGTCTATTCCGGCGATCTGAATGAGTTGAAAGATATGCTCAATGCCTGCCCGAATTTTCAGTGCGGCGATGATTTAACGGTATCCGTTCCGGAGCAGGCAGAGCTGTATGAATTTACTGTGCGGGAGCATCACGAAACGGATTTTGAAGCATTTGAAGCGAACTATCAGGCGCTGTTTCAGTATGTCTTTCCGGACGTGGAAATGAACCCGTCAAATCTGCATTATACAGGCAGCTATACATATGATGATGACTTTGAATGGGGCAGCACACCGCTTCGGCTTGTATCAGATTACCGTGCGGAGTTGGTATCCGGTGCGCTTGATTATGACGGATTAAGGTATAATGAGCCGAAAGAAAAATTATATTACGCAATCGGCTCGGCACTTGATCACGGCAATGCACTGATCAACAGGGGCGTTACACAGCGCCTGACAGGAAATGAAGCGAAACCGGACAACTTTTATCCGCAGGATGAGTATACATATCTGAAAACAGTTTCGCCGGGCAGCACTGAGAAAGTGAAGCTGCTGAACGGTGAAACAACGGTTCAGGATGCGGTCGCTGCGTTCTCAGCTTATATCGACAAGATGCCTTACCCGAAGGAGCAAAATGTCAAAACGGCAGTGCATTCCGTTGAGATTTATCAGGTTACTTCGGATGCCTGCGGACTGCTTCTCCGCACAACGCCGGAATACTGCGGATTGCAAAATGATTACTGGAGCTACAGCTCATATCGCGGAATCCTTCAGTATAACTTCCCGCTCTCCTATTGGTCGTGGATGATTGAAACCGACAAGCCCGATGAGATGATGGCGTATTTCCGGTACCGGCATATGGAAAATATACGCAGCATCGGGAAAATCGCAGATATGAAGACGGCGGTGAAAGCAGTCAGCGGGAATCTTTCTGCGGCGGTGAATTTTGAAGTGCAGAGCATCGAATTCGTCTATCAGCAGAAGTATATTCCCGATGAAAACGGTTATGTTGATCTGAAAAACGGTCAGCCCTGCACCTCGCGGCCGATCTGGAAATTCACGCTCCGTAATCCCAATGACACAATGATTTATGTCTGCTGGCTTGATGCGGAAACGGCATCAGATTTCGAGTATATCTGTTTCAGTGAGGACGAATCATGAAGCTGCTGAATGCGATCGCAGTGAATCTTCGCCGTGCGGTTTTCAGTGTGGGATTTCTCTGCTGTGTGCTCGGTGTGTTTTCGATGTGCTTTGCAAATACGGTCGGATTTGATCCGCAGACAATGGACCCGCTGACGATCCCCGTGGCACTGATGCGCCCTGATCTGGTGAAGCAGGATGTGCATTACTGTGCATTCCATGTGTTCACGGCAGGCAGCCCGCTCTGGGTGACAATGTTTACGCCGGTGCTTGCAGCATTTGCTTATGTACCGCTTCTTTGCGATGAACGCCGCACACAGCTCAGCCGCCTGCTGATCGCAAGGCAGGGAAAACTGCGGTATACGGCAGCACATATCTTCGGCGCAATGCTGACAGGCGGTCTGACAATGCTCTGCGGATTTGCACTGTTCGGCATTGCTGCTGTGATCCTGTTTCCGTCACTGCAAAGCTACGATGCTGCGGTAATTTCTTCCTTTCTGGAGGAACAGGCAGCGGGCTATCCTGAAATGATAGCGGAGAAAATTCGCGCCGGAGCATTTACCACCGCAGTGTTTTTGAAATGTTCGGAGATATTCCTGTTCGGGGCTGTATCTGCTCTGCCTGCACTTGCCTGTGCTGCGATCACACAAAACAAATACACGGTACTTTGCCTGCCGTTTTTTGCAGCGTATTCATGGAATCAGTTGATTACACGACTCTCTGCAAGAGCATTTATGCAGCCGGAAACGAATATGAATTGGCTGCGCTTTCTGGCAATTTGCCCGACTAATTCGGTGCTTTCTGTTTTTGAGCACAGCACAGCAGAGATTCTTGCACTGCACGGCGGCATTGCGCTG
>JAFZPP010000046.1 GCA_017550285.1 Oscillospiraceae bacterium | reverse complement strand
GTAGACGATTTGGTAGAAAAATTGGTTAGACACAAATTTTTTATCTACCAATGATTCTTCAAAAACAGCGTAAATTCGGAGAAATACGATGTTGCAAGAGTGGATTCATAAAAATTTACAGCCTTGTGGCACAAAATATTTCAAAATAATTTTTAATAGATTCGTTTGAAATGGTTTTTTTTCCGTGGTGGTATGCATTTCTCCATGGGGCTTGATTATGTGTGATATTAATGAGTGTGCTAGCAGGGTATCTACTAAGTTTATCAACAATCAATTTGATAATGGACTGGTCAGGAAAAGAGATTTCTTTTGGCTTCAATTCAACGCTTATCCTACCAGCACGAGATACTAACCTTCCACCAAAGGCGTTAATTGGATATTTAGTGCTTATGTAAGGTATAAAACCTGCACCGTATGATTTGAATTCATGATATACAGAAGGGACAACCGGACCGAGTGACCATGCTTCGATGTCTTCAATAAAACAAGGACGATTAAACTTTGTCAAAAAATGGGCTTGAATAAAATAAAGAATCTTCTGTAATTTCAAATTTGTAACAGGAGTATTAATTTGTTGCGAATAATTAATTACAAAACAAGCAACAATATGCGCGGAATACTTTGCCCTTTCCATTGTTTTCACTCCTTTCAAAGAAAAAATTCTTTATTATCGCTCTCTTCTAATATCATTATATCATAATTGTCAATAGCATCATATAGTGTTTTGAAGAGCACAAAACACTATATATAGTCTTTTTTCTGCTTTACAGCTGTAAATCACAATATATTATGCCGATATATGATAACATGATACATATATCTTTTTGCTGTTCGGTGGACCCGACGGCGAGCTCGGCGCATCCATGCGCTATCTGAACCAGCGCTATACGATGCCGTTGCGCGAATTGCAGGGAGTTCTGACGGACATCGGCACGGAGGAGCTCAGCCATATGGAGATTGTCTCCGCGCTGATTTATCAGCTGACGAAGGATCTGACGCCGGAGCAGCTGGAAGCGCAGGGCTTTGCGGATTATTTTGTCGATCATACGGCGGGCATTTATCCGGTCTCGGCATCGGGCGTTCCGTTTTCGGCAGCGACATTCCAGTCCACGGGCGATGCGATCACGGACCTGCACGAAGACCTCGCGGCAGAGCAGAAAGCGCGCACCACCTATGATAACATTCTGCGTCTTGCGGATGATCCGGATGTACGCGATGTAATCCGGTTTCTGCGTGAGCGTGAGATTGTGCACTATCAGCGCTTCGGCGAGAGTCTGCGTCTGATTCAGGATCAGCTTGCAAAATATGCACAGGATCCGAACAATCCGTATGCGACGAATGTATCGTTTGATCCGATGCGCCGTCCGCAGCCCCGACCGCGGACACGGTAAAGAAACCGTCCGCCGGTATGCGCCGCAGAGCGGAAAAAAGATACCGGCAGAGGTGTGAAAACTCTGCCGGTGTCCGGTTATTGCGTTTCATTCAGTGCATGAACGGCGTGCCGGATGAATTCTTCCGGCGACATGTGTTCGGCATACAGCAGCGCGGCGGGCGATGCAGCGGTTTCCCAGCCGAAGGATACGGCGCGTTTGCAGGACTGCATCACGGTTTCCTCGGGAATCTGATTCTGCGCAGCATAGATGCGGCAGGCATGCCGAAAGGATCCGTCCGGATCATCGGCAAGCGTCAGGATGATAGCCAGCATCAGGGGCTGATACTGTTTCGGGATGCCGTTTTCGCGCAGGAATTCGCAGACCGTCCGGATGCGGTCCGAATGCTGTAAGTTGCTCATATACGCTGCCGTCCTTTCCAGTTTTATCATAGCATAAAAAGCCTTCCGTGTCAATATAGATGATGGAAAGCGATCCGTTTCGGCGAATGCATGCTCTGATTTGCAGCTCCGGCTGCGAACGCGGAAAAGAAACAGTCAGCCGGTATGCAGTGTATGCGTACCGGCTGACTTGTTTTTGTGCCGGAAAAAGGACAACAGGCGAGGCGTGCCTGACTGCCGGCATCATTCAGGGTTCCGGCTCATCCGGATCGGACTGCGGAATATCCGGCTCATCCGGCAGCTCACGCGGGAGCGGGACGGTGTAAGGCTTGATTTCCTTCTGCGGCTCATCCGGATGTGACGGCCTCGGCTTGACCGGCAGAATGACCGGCAATTCTCTCAGCGGATTCATCATGGTGTTTCCCCCCCTTTCATGCTTTTTGCAATGATAACATATTTTTAGATGAAGGTCAATGATTTCCGCGCAGATTCTGTGATTTCAATAATAACGCAAATATTTTAATAAGATGTAATATAATATATATATTTAGATATATTACAGCTTGCGGTGCCGATTGTGCAGATTGTACATGCTGTCAGAGATGTACAGAAGATCGCAGCCTTGCCGCCGACATCTGTTCAGATAAAACAGGATGCGGAATCCCTCTTGCAATTCTGCGGGAATCGTGGTATAATGCGTGTAGCGGAGGGGCGGAAAGCGCCCGTCATCCGAAACGTTGTAACACAGCGAAGGAGGACAGCCAATGCGAACGGTACCGCGCGTTGCCTGTATCAATGATCTTTCCGGTTTCGGCAGATGCTCTCTGACGACAGTGCTACCGGTGCTGTCGGTCATGGGTGTGCAGGCATGTCCTGCGCCGACTGCCGTGCTGTCCAAGCACACCGGATTTCCGAAGTTTACCTTTACGGACTTAACCGATACACTGGATAATTATTTTGAAAGCTGGAGCGATCTGGATTTTGACTGGATTTTCGCGGGATTTCTCGGCTCGCTCGGTCAGATCGGGATTGTCCGGCGCTTTTTTGAGAAGCAGAAGCAGAAGAATCCCGCCTGCCGGATCCTGCTTGATCCGGTCATGGGCGACGCAGGCAGACGCTACAGCACCTATACGCCGGAGCTGTGTGATGCGGTGCGCGAACTGGTTTCCGAGGCAGATGTCATTACGCCGAATATCACGGAGGCATGTATCCTGACCGGCACGGAATACCGCGGCGAATGTCTGCAACTTTATGAGGCGGAGGCGCTTGCTGCGTCGCTGATGCAGCTCGGCTGCGGTGCCGCGGTGATTACGGGGATCGTGCAGGAGAACCAGATCGGCAATCTGACCTATCTCGACGGCAAAGCGGTCTATACGGCAGTGCACCGGACAGAGTCGCTGTTTTCCGGAACGGGCGATCTGTTTGCATCGGTGCTTTGCGGCGCACTGGCGCGCGGCAGAGCGCTGCCGGAGGCTGTTGAAACAGCCGGCGCATTTCTCTCTGAGGTCACGCAGGGGACGCTCCGGCAGAATACACCGGCGGCGGAGGGCATATTGTTTGAGCCGTATCTCAATCATCTTGGAGGAATGTTCGATGCAGAAAAAACAGGAGAATGAAAAGCTGCTGAATATGGTTTATGCAGGGCTGTTTGCGGCGCTGACGGCGCTTTTTACGGCGACGCTGCATATTCCTGTCGGAAACGGCTATATCCACTGCGGCGATGCAGTGATTTATCTTGCGGCGGCGCTGCTGCCGATGCCGTATGCAGTGGGCGCATCGGCAGTCGGCGGCATGACGGCAGACCTGCTCTCAGGCTATCCGATGTATGCGCTGCCGACCTTCATCATCAAGGGACTGCTTGCGCTGACGTTTTCGCTGATCGGCGGAAAGCGTCCGGTAGACGGCAGACGCATTGCGGCGATGCTGGTATGCAGTTTGATTTCGATTGTCGGCTACTGGCTGACGGCAGTGCTGCTGTACGGCGGCTGGCAGGCACAGCTGATCGGGACGGTACCGGGCAATCTGCTGCAGGCGCTCGGATCGGGGCTTGTCTATGCGGCAGTTGCGGCGGCATTGGAGCGTGTAAGAAACCGCAGACCGCATCTGATGTTCTGAGCACTGTATACAACTTATCAGCGGTACGGACAACCGTCAGATATCAATAAAGGAGTAATGCCCCTGAGCGTACTATGGTGCTCAGGGGCATTGTATTTTATATGGCATATCAGTATTTAGCTTTGTATCGTTTCAGTCATTTTTTCTTACTATTGATGTACCAATTAAATCTTGAAGAATAGATGCGCAGGATTTTTGTCGTGAGACAAGGCAGAAAGCCGCAGCCTTGCTGACGCAAGGCAAGGATTTCCAACGCAGTATCACGGCAAAAAGACAAGCAGATATCTTCAAGAGATAGTTGGGATATCAATATAGTCCGACGTTAAATTTAGCTGGGCGCTGGGCGCGGGTTCGAGGGAACAACCCAAAGAGGACAGGGAGAAGTTCGCAAAGCTCACATTGCCCCTTTCGGTTTTTCCGCACCGTTATGCCGGTGCAGAGCCCCCATTTCCTGATTCTCTTTTCCCCTTGAGGCGCAGCTCTTACAATTTATCATTGCGTAAATTCAGAAACGAGCGTCCCGGAGAGGAGAGGGTAAGAAACAACGGCGGCGGAGAGCCGCCCCGATTGAACTGACACATAAACTGTCCCGCAAATAAAACCAAAGAAAGGCGGAGCAAAATGGATGCGGGCACTGCCCGCAAAGTTGTATCATAAAAGTTAAAACTATCTTGCGAAATGTTTGCGTCAACTTGCCAAAAATAGTGCGAGAATAATATTTTTTTTGTGACTATTGACATAGTGCGCAGACTTGTGCTATAATAAGTACATACAGATACGGTCCGGATACCGAAGCTGTGTATACCGGATCAGGGAAAAACACGCTGCCACTTACCACAGGGGGTAAATCAAATGAAAAAACATGTCTACAGGTTCAGCGCGGCGGTCTGCGCTGTTCTGCTGGCATCCGCTGCATTCAGCGGCGCCATGCCGGAGCAGAGCAGTCTGACGGCGCCGACGGTCAGTGCAGCCTCAGACGATGATCTGATTCTGCACTACAACACATCCGCAGGCACCAATTTCTCCGGCAACGCATGGGATAATGATGAATCCTACTACAAAGCGCTGCCGATCGGAAACGGCAGACTCGGTGCCATGGTCTACGGCAACTGCCCGACAGAACGCTTCGATCTGAACGAAGCAACATTCTGGAGCGGCAGTCCCGGCAACAATCACAAGCGCGTCTCGTCCGATACCATGGAGCACTGCTGGCAGCAGATGCTTGCAGGCAATTACAAGGGTGCAGACGGTACGATCGGTGCGCAGATGATCGGCGGCGGCGAAGCGAAATATCAGTCCGTCGGCACGCTGAATATTGATACCGGACATACCAATGTCGGCGATTATGAGCGGCATCTGGATATGAATACGGCGATTGCAGGCTGCTCATATACGGCAGGCGGCAAGAAATACAAGCGCGAGAGTTTTGTCAGCTATCCGGATCAGGTCATCGTCACGCGCATTTCCTGCGAATCGGCAGGCGGTGTTTCGCTGACGGCATCCTATGACTGCTCGCTGAAAGGTCAGTTTGAGGTCTCGACCGACGGCAATGATACGCTGGTCATGAACGGACACAACGATTCCGAATACGGTATGACCGCTGCGGTGTATTTCTCCACGCGGACAAAGGTCATTCCGGAGGGCGGAACGGTCTCGGCAGGCGGCGGAAAGGTGTCGGTTCAGGGCGCGGATTCCGTACTTGTACTGACAACAATCCGCACGAATTTCGTCAACTATGCAACCTGCAACGGCGATGAGAAGGGCAATGCCGCAAAGGATCTCGCAGCAGCAGCGGGCAAATCCTATGACGATCTGCTGCAAGCGCATCTTGCGGATTATCAGGAGCTGTTCAACCGTGTGGATGTCGAGCTCGGCGGCGACGGCAGCAGCAATGCCAAGCCGATTCCGCAGCGCATTTCCGAATTCGGCAGATCGAATGATCCGAAGCTTTGCGAGGTGCTGTTCCAGTACGGCAGATATATGATGATCGAGGCGTCCCGTGATTCCGAGCCGATGAATTTGCAGGGCATCTGGAATAAATTCCGCGATCCTGCATGGGGCAGCAAGTATACAACCAACATCAATTATGAAATGAATTACTGGCCCGCCATGACAACGAATCTGGAGGAGTGCTTCCGTCCGTTCGTCGAGAAGGCAAAGGGGCTTCAGGCAAACGGCAGCCAGACTGCAAAGGAAGTCTACGGCGTATCGGACGGCTGGGTCGTCCACCACAACACCGACCTCTGGAACCGTACCGGCCCGATTGACGGCGCATGGGGCATGTGGCCGACGGGTGCTGCATGGATTTCCGATATGCTCTATGATGCATACCGCTTCAATCAGGACGAGGAATATCTGGAAGAAATTTATCCTGTCATCAAGGGCAGTGCAAACTTCTTGGAGCAGATTCTCCGTCAGGCGAAGATCGACGGCAATACCTACAATGTCGTATTCCCGAGCACCTCGCCGGAGGTCAATACGCCCGGCGGCAGCGGCGGACAGGGCGCAGCCTGTGCATACGGCATCGCAATGGATAACTCGCTGACGCGCAGCCTGTTCACGGATGTGATTGAGGCAGCTGATACGCTCGGCACGGATGCCGCATTCAGCGATACGCTGCAAAAGCGCCTGACCCTCTTAAAGCCCGATACAATCGGAAGCTGGGGTCAGATTCAGGAATGGGCATATGACTGGGATGCAAAGAACGAAAAGAACCGTCATATCTCGCATATGTACAGCCTGTTCCCGGGCAGATTCATCTCGAAGGATACTTCTCCGGCGCTCGCATCCGCAGCGGCAGTCAGCCTGAATGCAAGAGGCGACGACGGCACGGGCTGGTCCGAGGCATGGAAGCTCAACTGCTGGGCGCGTCTGGAGGACGGTCCGCACGCATACAATCTCGTCAAGCTGCTTGTCTCGCCGGTCAACAATTACGGCAGACTCTATGACAATCTCTGGGATGCGCATCCGCCGTTCCAGATCGACGGCAACTTCGGCTTCACATCCGGCGTTGCAGAGATGCTGCTCCAGAGCCACGACGATGTCATCAAGCTGATTCCGGCGCTGCCTCCGCAGTGGTCTGCCGGTCATGCAAACGGTCTCTGCGCACGCGGCGGCTTCACCGTGGATCAGGAATGGAAGAACGGACAGCTCGTCAGCGCAAAGATTTATTCCAAGTCCGGCAATACCTGTACGGTTTCGTATCAGGGCGAGCTGGTCAGCTTTGAAACGGAAAAGGGCAAGACCTATACGCTCAACGGCGCACTCGAGCTCGAGGGTGTGACCGATTCGGCAGAAATGCGCAATGTCGCATGGAACAAAAAGACCGCCGGTTCCGATGTCAAGAACGGCAGCACCGATACATGGGCATCTGCTGCTGACGGCGCGAACAAGTGGCTGACAGTCGATCTCGGCAAGAATTACGAAGTCAGCCGCTGGGGCGTCAAGCTCTCCGGCATGACGAATGCGAATACCGATTATCCGCGTGATTTCCGGCTGGAACTCAGCACCGACGGCAAGACATGGAAGACCGCTGATACGGCACTGAGCACGACGCAGGAGCAGTTCAGCCGCAATTTTGCATCGACCGAAGCACGCTATGCGCGTGTGCTGCTGAATACGGCATCGACCAAAACGAATCCTGCCGTGATCGAAAAGCTGGAAATCTACGCCGAATCCGACGAACCGGAAGCAACGCGCTCGCCCTATGAGACAATCGAGGCGGAAACCTATGACCGCCAGAGCGGCGTCGAGACGGAGATTCGGGATGACGGCTCCGCAGATGTCGGATACATCCAGTCCGGCGATTATATCGCATTCAAGAATATGGATTTCGGCGCCGGTGCGCAGGGCTTCTCCGTGAAGGCTGGCAGCGAGACCGAGGGCGGCAAGATTGCGCTGCATCTGGATTCTCCGACCGGCAAGCTGATCGGCACATGCAATGTCTCCGGCACAGAGGGCTGGACGACGTTCAGGAGCTTTGACTGCGACGTTTCCGGTGCATCCGGTACGCATACGCTCTATCTTGTATTCGAGGGCGATGACGGTTTCCTGATGAACGTGGACAGCTTCATCTTCACAACGGATATGAAAGCGGGCGATATTACCGGTGACGGCAAGACCGATGCCTCGGATGTGACCGCATTGCTGAATCATCTGCTGACAAAGAAGGCACTGACCGCAGAGCAGGCAGGCGCAGCCGATCTCAACGGCGACAAGAAGATCACCGCAGCAGATATGTCACTGCTCAAGGGCATACTGCTCAAATAACCGCATTACAAAAAAGCAGGTGCACGGTTCATGCCGTGCGCCTGCTTTTTGTTATATCCGATATTCCTGATAGGGCTCTCCGTCCAGTGTTTTCCATGTGAATACGCCGTTTTCGAGTACCATAAAGCTATGCGGCGAATTGTTCTTCGGAATGGAAACGGAGCCGGGGTTCATGAGCATGAACTGACCCGCATTGCCGCAGGGCTGACAGACCGGCACATGCGTATGCCCGTGCAGCAGAATGTCGCCGCTGTGCAGGGGCGGCAGGTTTGAGGCGTTCCAGACATGCCCGTGGGTCGCAAAGATCAGGCGGCATCCCTCGGAGAGCAGCGCATAGTCTGCGAGCACGGGGAATTGCAGCACCATCTGATCGACCTCCGCCTCACAGTTTCCGCGGACGCAGAGAATATCCGCCGCCAACGGATTGAGCATGTCAATGACCTCTTTGGGCGCATAGTCCTTCGGGAGATCATTGCGCGGACCGTGATAGAGCAGATCGCCGAGCAGCAGCAGACGGTCTGCCTGCTCCGCCTCATATTGCTTTATCAGTTGCCTGCAATAATACGCAGAGCCGTGGATATCGGAAGCAATCAGCCATTTCATTTTCAGATTCTCCTTTGCATGATTTCGCTTGTTATTATACCGCAGTCACCGCCGGAATGTCAAGAGGGGAGGGCGCAGGAGCGGACATTTGCGATGTTTTATAGCGTTTTCAGCGGACAAAAATACAAGTTTGCGGAGTCCAGAGGCAGAGCCGCTGGTCGCTGCCCGCGGGCTTGGCTGCCGGCAAGAGCGGCACCCATTCTGAATCACATCCGCGAAGCGGATACCTTAACTCCTCCTTCCTCACTCCTACTTTTCCCTCCCTGCGGGCGCTGCCCGCTTTACAAATCCGCCGGATTGTGCTATAATAAATATGTATGTAAAATTGAAAGGAGCCTGATGCATCGTGCAGGGCATTCGCAAGCGGACATGGGCAGAGATCAACCTCGACCATGCCGCATGGAACTATCAGCAGATCAGAAAAGCGGTCCGGCAGGAGACGAAGGTCTGCTGCGTAATCAAGGCAAACGGCTACGGACATAACGCCGTGCGGCTGGCGGCACTGTATGAGTCGCTGGGTGCAGATTTTCTTGCGGTCTCGAATCTGGAGGAGGCGCTCCAGCTTCGGCAGGGGCAGATCGCGCTGCCGATCCTGATTCTCGGCTATACGCCGCCGGAATGTGCCGGCGTACTGGCGAAGCAGAATATTTCGCAGTGTGTATATTCGCGCAGCTACGGCGAATCGCTCTCGCAGGCAGCAATGTCGGACGGCGTGCGTGTGAAGATGCATATTAAGATTGACACCGGCATGGGCAGAATCGGCTTTCAGCACCGGAACGGGCATTCGGAGCTTTCGGATGCACTGGCAGTCTGCAAGCTGCCCTGCCTGAAACCGGAGGGAATCTTCACGCATTTTGCGGTCGCGGATGACGGTGCCGACGGCGAAGCGTTCACATTGGAGCAGTACCGCAATTTCATTGACGCGATTGACACGCTGGAAAGCCGCGGCATCAGCTTTGCCCTGCGGCACTGTGCAAACAGCGCAGCGATTTTCGATCAGCCGCATGCGGAGGACTTGCCGGATGTGCACCTTGATATGGTGCGCGCAGGCGTGGTGCTGTACGGACTTGCGCCGTCGGGCGTGACGCGCAATCTGCCGGAGCTGCGGCCGGTCATGGCACTGAAAAGCGTCATCTCGCATATCAAAACGATCCAGTCGGGCGACACCGTCAGCTACGGCAGAACCTATACGGCAGATACGCCGCGCACGGTTGCGACGGTACCGATCGGCTATGCAGACGGCTTCTGGCGGCTCAACGGAAACGGAAACTGCAAGATGCTGGTGCGTGAGCAGCTTTGTCCGGTGATCGGCAGAGTGTGCATGGATCAGCTGATGCTGGATATCACGGACGCACACGGCATCTCGGTCGGTGATATCGTGACGGTATTCGGTGATGCAAACGGATTTTGCAGTGCCGATCAGATTGCAGAAAACACCGGAACTATCAATTATGAGGTTGTCTGTGCGGTCGGCGAGCGTGTGCCGCGGTTCTTCCTGCAAGACGGCGTACCGGTCGATGTTTCCGATAATATCTGGGCGGGCAGCGCACGGCTGCGGTGAACGAAGACTGTCCGGCACGGCATACTTTTGCCGGATTGCTCCGTTTTATGTTTGGTGATACAAAGAAGAAAGGCGGCAGAATATGAAACGGGAACTCGGTATTGCACGCTGCGGACTTGCATGCTGTCTCTGCTCGGAGAATGTGCAGTGCAAAGGATGCAAAAAAGACGGCTTTCTGGAGCTGTCGTGGTGCAAGGATGCAGCATGGTGTGAAAACCGCAAATGCGTCATGGGAAAGGGTCTGCGCGGCTGCTGGGAATGCGAACCGGCGCAGTGCCGCAAGGGCTTATATGCAGAGAAAATCAAGGCGCGTGCATTTGCAGAATTTGCGCACAGATACAGCACGGAAACGCTGCTGGACTGTCTTGCGCGCAATGAGAAAAACGGCATTATCTATCACCGCGAGGGCATCATGGGCGATTACGATGATTTTGACGATCTCGAAAAGCTGATGCAGTTTATAGAGACAGGGAAAAAGGAGGAATAAATCATGTCGAATTCAAAAATCAGACACTGGGTCTATACGGCAATCGGCATTCTGATTCTGATTGGCATTGCGTGGTTTCTGCTGCTGCGCGAATCAAAGGTGACAGCGAATTCGCTTTCGGGCGTTTATTCGGCGCATCAGAAGGCATTTGAAAATGTAGCTTCCTATCTGCTTGACCGTGAGGCAGCGGTTGATATCACCGATCTACCGACGATTGACAACGGCTTCAATATTCCGGTCGAGCAGTCGGATGCATACGATGCATTCTCGGACGGCCTTTATGAGCTGATGGAAACCGAGATTTGTGAGATCATTGCAGCGGGTGATTCGGTTCGGTTCGTGACGCCGAAGAGCGGCGGCATTCTCGTGCAGAATCACGGTGAACTTGCAGTCGGCAATGCACCGATTGCGGTCTATGGCGCGCCGCGCGATGTGCTGACGGGCAAATGGTATTATTACATCGTAAAAGAGGATTGAGCGCATGGTACATATCGGCAATGACTGGGATACGATTCTCGCGCCGGAATTCAGCAGCGAAAGCTATCTGCGGCTGCGCGAGTTTCTGAAACGCGAATATGCAACGAAAAAGATTTATCCGGATATGTATGACATTTTCAACGCACTGAAATATACAGCGTACAAGGATGTCAAATGCGTGATTCTGGGGCAGGACCCCTACCACGGCGAGGGGCAGGCGCACGGACTGAGCTTTTCGGTGCGGCAGGGCGTACAGCCGCCGCCCTCACTGGTCAATATCTTCAAGGAGATTTATGATGATCTGGGGATTGACAACCGCAGCGGCTCCGGCGATCTGACGAACTGGGCAAAGCAGGGCGTTCTGCTGCTCAATGCGGCACTGACGGTACGTGCAGGGCAGGCAAATTCGCATCACGGCATGGGCTGGGAGGAGCTGACCGACGCGATCATCATGCATCTGAATGAACGCGCGCAGCCTATGGTCTTTCTGCTGTGGGGCGGCAATGCGCGCGCGAAGGCAAGGCTGATTACGAATCCGCAGCATCTGATTTTACAGTGTCCGCATCCGAGCCCGCTTTCCGCGTATCACGGATTTTTCGGCTGCCGGCATTTCTCAAAGACCAACGCCTTCCTGACCGCCAACGGCATGACGCCGATTGACTGGCGCACGGAGCCCGTACAGGCGAATGAACATCATGCATAAAAGCCGCAGACACTGTGAATCTGCGGTATGAGGTACACTATGAAAGCAATCCAATTATTTGAAAAGAAGCCGGTGCTCTCGTTTGAGGTATTCCCGCCGAAGCCGAATGTGCCGATTGACAGCATCTATCAGACGCTCGCGGCATTGAAGGACCTGAAGCCGGATTTCATCAGCGTGACCTACGGTGCAGGCGGCTCGGTGCCGGGCGCATCGACCGCAGAAATCTGCGAGACGATCCAGAATCTGCACGGCATCCCGTCGATTGCGCATCTGCCCTGCATCAACGAGACAAAGGATTCGGTGCTGGAAAAGCTCGAGGTCTTCCGTGCGAAGGGTATCGGCAATATCCTTGCGCTGCGCGGCGACCGCAATCCCGATCTTGCGCCGAAGGATGATTTTCACTATGCATCCGATCTGATTGCGTTTATCCGTTCGCACGGTGATTTTGATATTGCGGCTGCATGTTATCCTGAGGGACATCCGGAGGCGCCCGATCTCGATACGGATATTGCGCATCTGAAAGAGAAGGTCGATGCCGGTGCATCGCATCTGATCTCGCAGCTGTTTTATTACAATCCCGATTTCTATGCCTTCCGTGAAAAGCTCGTGCAGAAGGGCATCGCCGTACCGGTTGAGGCAGGCATCATGCCCGTGACCTCGAAGAAATCCATTGAGCGCATGGTCTCGCTCTGCGGCGCCTCGATTCCGAACCGTCTTGCGAAGCTCATGGCGCGCTATTCGGACGATCCCGCGTCGCTGAAAGCCGCCGGACTGGAATATGCGATTATGCAGATTCTCGATCTTCTGGAGCACGGCACCGACGGCATCCACATCTATACGATGAACAATCCGGATGTTGCGCGCTACATCATGGAGCAGATCGGCGAGGAAATCCGCCGATGAAGCCCGACGATCTGGACCGCTCCGAGATACTGATGTATCTGAATACGCCGTCGCTGGATGAAAACCTCTCTGCGATGCTGGAGGACTGCGTGAAAAAGCTCTGCGCTGCCGCACAGCCGCGGACGGTTTACCGTGTACTGCCGGTCGAACATACGGCGTCGGGCGTGCTGCTCGGCGGACTGCCCTTGCAGGGGGAGGACATTGCGCTGCACCTGACCGGATGCAAAGAGGCGGTGCTGCTCGCGGCGACGCTGTCCGCACCGGTCGATGCGCTGATCCGGCGCGCCTCGGTGACGGATATGACGCTCGCGGTGATGTACGATGCTGTCGCAGGCGCAGCGGTCGAGCGTGTCTGCAACGATCTCGAAGCGGAGATCAGGGCAAAGTATCCGTATCCGTATTATACGGCGCGGTTTTCGGCAGGCTACGGCGATTTCCCGATCACACAGCAGGGGGCGCTCGTGCAGATGCTCGATGCCCCGCGCAAGATCGGACTGACCGTGACCCCTGCGCAGACGCTCCTGCCGATGAAATCCGTGACGGCGGTCATGGGCATGTCGCATGAACCGGTGAAGGATGCGCGGCGCTTCTGCTGCGGCAATTCCTGCGAAGAATGCCCGTATCACGAGACCTGCCCGATGCGGAAAGAAAACGCGGTATGATTGATGATAGGAGGAAGCATGGACTTTCGCACATTGCTTTTGAATGAATTTGTCTTTTTGGACGGCGGCATGGGCACCATGCTGCATCTGAAGCCGGGAGAGCTGCCGGAGCGGCTGAATCTGACCGAACCGGAGCGCGTCGCTGCGGTGCACAGAGCCTATGCGGAAGCCGGTTCGCAGATTGTCTATGCCAATACCTTCGGCGCGAATCCGCTGAAGCTGGCAGGCACGGGTGTTGATCCGGCGGAGAGCATCAAAGCGGCGATCCGGCTTGCAAAGGATGCCGTCGGCGAGGGCGTTTGTGTTGCACTGGATATCGGTCCGACGGGACAGCTTCTGCCGCCTGCCGGACAGATGACCTTTGAAGCGGCATATGAATCCTTCCGCGTGATGTGCGCGGCAGGTGCAGAAGCCGGCGCCGATCTGGTCGTCATAGAGACAATGAGCGATCTGCTTGAGACGAAGGCGGCGGTGCTTGCAGCGAAGGAAGCGACCGGTCTGCCGGTGATTGTCACAATGACCTTCACCGAAAACGGCAGAACCTTCACAGGCTGTCCGGTGTCCGCAGCGGCGATGACGCTGGAAGGACTCGGCGCAGCGGCAATCGGCATCAACTGCTCACTCGGTCCGAAGGAGATTCTGCCCATGGTGCAGGAAATGGCGCGCTGGACATCGCTGCCGCTGATTGCGAAGGCGAATGCCGGACTGCCTGATCCGGTGACCGGAGAATATTATCTGACGCCGGCGGAATTTGCCGAGCTGATGCCTGCATTCGCGGAATGCGGCGTACAGTTTTTCGGCGGATGCTGCGGCACGACGCCGGATTTCATCCGCGCAATACGGGAAAAGCTCAATCCGCTGCGCCGCGGCAGACGCTGTTTTGCAAAGCAGGCAGCGGTCTGCTCCGGCACACGGACGGTTTTGCTTGATATGCCGCGCATCATCGGCGAACGCATCAATCCGACCGGCAAAAAGCGCATGAAGCAGGCGCTGCTTGACAATGATTTTGATTATCTGCGCGGCGAAGCAATCTCGCAGACGGAAGCCGGCGCGGATATCCTGGATGTCAATGTCGGAACGCCGGGCATCAACGAAGCGGAGGTGCTGCCGCAGGCGGTGCAGGCGATTCTGGAGGTTACCGATCTGCCCTTGCAGCTGGATTCCTCCGATCCTGCCGCACTGGAAGCCGCCCTGCGCATCTATCCGGGCAAGCCGATTGTCAATTCGGTCAACGGCAAGGCGGAATCGCTGAAAACGGTGCTGCCGCTCGTCAAGCATTACGGTGCAGCGATTGTCGGATTAACGCTCGATGAAAACGGCATTCCGACATCCGCTGCGGAGCGTTTCGGCATCGGCGAGCGCATTCTGAAAGCAGCAATGCAGCTCGGCATCCCGAAGGAGGATGTCTTCCTCGACTGCCTGACGCTGACCGCTTCGACCGGTGAGAACGGTCCTTCGGAGACCCTGCGGGCTGTCCGGCGCGTGCATGAGGAGCTCGGACTGCAAACGGTGCTCGGTGTCTCGAATATCAGCTTCGGACTGCCGAACCGTCCGCTGATCAATCGCAATTTCCTCTGCATGGCACTGACGAACGGTCTGACGCTGCCGATCATGAACCCCATGGCAGAGGGCATGACGGATACTGTCCGCGCCTACCGGATGCTCGCGGGATTTGACGTCAACTGCGAGAATTTCATTGCCGCCTATCAGGATGCCGGCACACCGGCTGCCGCGGCGCCGCAGAAGTCGAATGAAAATCTGACGCTCGAGGGCGCGGTGATCCACGGTCTCCGGCAGGATGCGGCAAGACTGACGCTGGAGGCATTGCAGACGCATGCGCCGCTTGCCGTTGTCAATGATATGCTGATTCCGGCGCTGGATGCGGTCGGCGCGGATTACGAATCCGGCAAGGTCTTCCTGCCGCAGCTGATACAGGCAGCGACGGCTGCACAGAGCGCATTCGGCGTAATCAAGCAGCAAATGGCATCGCAGGACGGCGACAAAGCGGACAAGGGCAAAATCATCGTTGCGACGGTGCAGGGCGACGTGCATGACATCGGCAAGAATATCGTCCGACTGCTGCTGGAAAATTACGGCTATGATGTGATTGATCTCGGCAAGGATGTCCCGCCGCAGAAGATTGTTGATGCAGCGATTGCCAATCAGGTGAAGCTGGTCGGACTGTCGGCGCTGATGACAACGACCGTCGGGGCAATGGAGGAGACGATCAAGCTGCTGCATCAGCAGTATCCGGAGTGCAAGACTGTTGTCGGCGGCGCAGTGCTGACCGGTGATTATGCCGAAACGATCGGCGCAGACTGCTATGCAAAGGATGCCAAGGCGACGGTCGATTATGCCAAAACGGTATTTGAACCGCAGTAAATCTGCGGTTCTCCGTTTGTTATCATATGGAGGATCAACTATGCGTGCATTGATTCAGCGCGTGACGGAAGCGTCCGTGACCGTCGAGGGAAAAACGGTCGGCGCAATCGGGAAGGGCTTGCTTGTGCTGCTCGGCGTGACGGAGACCGATACAGAGCAGGAGGTCATGCAGCTTTCGGAGAAACTGATGAAGCTGCGGATTTTTTCGGATGCCGTCGACAAAACAAATTGCAGCATTCAGGATGTCAACGGTGCCTTGCTGGTGATTTCGCAGTTTACGCTCTGTGCGGACTGCCGCAAGGGGACGCGCCCGAGCTTTTCGCATGCAGCGAAGCCGGATGAAGCGAACCGGCTGTATGAGCTGTTTCTGTCGCAGTGCCGCGCGGCGGTGCAGCAGGTAGAATGCGGCATTTTCGGCGCGCATATGGACGTCGCGCTGCACAATGACGGCCCGTTCACGGTCATGCTCGACACCGATGATCTGAACCGCCCCCGTCACGCCGCACACTGACCGCATGCCCGTCCGGAATGAGAGGAGAATTTATATATGGAAGTTGCATTTCGCGTATTTCCGCGCCCGAACGGTTATGTCTACACGGAAGCGGATTTTCAGACACTCAAGGACGCAGAGCATCTCTTTGATTACTGCCAGATTCTTATGGCAATGATCTCGAAAGCCGGCTGGGATTTTCTGATTGAAAAATTCGGCATAGAGGGCTTATACAAGGCAGACCGTGACAGCGGCTGGTATGACTGTGAAACCCTTGCCGAATATGCCGAATGGGTCGAATATGAGCGTACACAGGTCGCATATGACAGCGCGCAGGATCACGAAGCCATTACTGCTTTCAGCGATGCCGCACATTTTCCCGCGCAGTAACATTCAGCCCCCGTATCCTCTGCATATACATCCGGTATAATCCTGCATGATTCTGACATAGAATACGGCGGGAGGGATGCATATGAAGAACAAGATACGGGGGCTTTTGCTGTGTTTTGCGATATTGCTGACCGGCAGTCTGCTGCCGCTGCAAATCACCGCGGAGGAAGTGCCGGCATACAGTACGGCGCTGATTGAAGCACAGACGGGCATGTGTCTCGCCGGAACGTCGCCGGCGCAGCGCCTTCCGGTCGGGAGCCAGACGAAGCTCATGACGGTCTATCTGACGGCGGAAGCGATTGCATCCGGCAGTCTTTCGTTGGATGAAAAGGTGACGGTTTCGCCTTCGGCGGAGGGCGCAGCCGGTGCAACGGTCTGGCTGCTCGCAGGGGAACAGATGACGGTCGGCGATCTGCTCAAAGCGGTCATCACCGGCAATGCCAATGACGCCTGCATCGCGCTTGCCTGCCGCATTTCGGGGACGGAGCAGCAGTTTGTCATGGAGATGAACGCGGCAGCGTTTTCGCTCGGGATGCGGCATACAGTGTTCACGGACTGCACAGGATTATCCGATGAAAACTGCTCGACGGCGCAGGAGCTCGGACTGCTCTGCCGCGCGCTGCTGCAATACGATTTCCTGACGCCGATGTTTACGACATGGCGCGATTTTCTGCGCGGCGGCGAAACGGAGCTTGTCTCCGAAAACCGTCTGACGAAGGGTTACGAGGGATTGCTGGGCTTGAAGGCGGGACACGGCAGCGCATCGGGCTATACCTTAACGCTTGCGGCAGAGCTCGACGGCTTGCGGATGATCGCGGTGATTCTCGGCGGTGAGGACGAAGATACGCGCTTTCATGATGCGAAGACGCTGCTGCAAGAGGGCTTTGCGGGCTATTATGTCACCACGCCGGATGATCCGACAGAATTCATGCAGCCGGTTCCGGTGCGGCACGGCACAGCGGATGCGGTCCTGATCGGGACGGGCGAGCTGCTGTCCGCAGCGCTGCCGAAGGGCGGACAGACCGGAAATGTGACGATTCTGCCGAAATGGCTGGAGGCGCCGGTGAAAAAGGGGACGAAGATCGGAACGGCAGCATTTTACTGCGGGGATACGCTGATTTTTGAAACACCGCTGCTCGCCGCAGAGGATGTCCCGCGCCGGACATTTACGGATACGTTTCAGATGCTGCTGCGGGCGCTCTTTCGAGGAAAGTGAGGAGGAAGGAAGATGGAGAAAGTAGGAAGGAGGATGGAGGATGTTGCCAAAAGTGAGAAGTGAGGAGTGTGGAGTTAGGAGTTGCGGTGCAGCTTTGCTGCGATTTATAAAACGGAATGATCTCCCCATAACTTCCTCCTATCTCCTTGCTTTTTTCTGCCTGCCATTTCAAAACATGCGCGAAGCGCATACCACAACGCCTCACTTCTCACTCCTAACTCAATCAATACTTCCTCCCGCCTCCTTTCTCCTTCCTCCATAATTTTTGTCCGATTTTGCTCTCATGTGACACGATTTAGACAATATGTTCAAATGAACCCGTAAAATTTGGCACTATTGCCAAAAAGGAAGAAAGCACTTGCATTCTTTGCAAAACTATAGTAAAATATAAGAGTATAGATCATGCTGTCGCAGCAGATGCAAAGCGCATGCGGCAGTGTTCTGATTTACCCCGCCGTGCCGGTCTGAGGGTGCGGCAAATACAAGAAGTAGTGGAGGATGTAACATATGGCTTTGAAGCTGAACACCAGCTATCTGTCGTGCTTCCTGAATGAGGACGAACTCAAGGGAATCGCAGTACAGGCAGAGGCTGCGGCAAAGGTTCTGCACGATAAAACCGGTCTCGGAAACGATTTTCTGGGCTGGATGACGCTGCCGACCGATTATGACAAGGAGGAGTTTGCGCGCATCAAGGCTGCGGCTGTCCGCATCAAGGATCAGGCAGATGTTCTCATCGTCATCGGTATCGGCGGTTCCTATCTCGGCGCGCGTGCGGCAATCGAGCTGCTCAAATCGCCGTTCTATAACAATATGAAGAAGGATACGCCGGACATCTACTATGTCGGCAACAATATCTCTCCGACCTACCTCAATGAGGTGCTGTCGATCTGCGAAGGCAGAGACATCGCTGTCAATGTCATCTCCAAATCCGGCACCACGACCGAACCGGCTCTTGCCTTCCGCATCTTCAAGAAGCTGCTCGAGGACAAGTACGGCAAGGCAGAGGCAAAGAAGCGCATCTACTGCACCACCGACAAGGCGCGCGGCACTTTGAAAAATCTTGCAGATGCCGAGGGCTATGAGACCTTCGTCATTCCGGATGATGTCGGCGGACGCTTTTCCGTCCTGACCGCAGTCGGTCTGCTGCCGATTGCAGCCGCCGGATGCGACATTGACAAGCTCATGGCAGGCGCGGCAGCCGCACAGAAGGCATATACCGCACCGTTTGCAGAGAATGACTGCTACAAATACGCAGCAATCCGCAATATCTTCTACCGCAAGGGCAAGGCTGTGGAAATGGTCGTCAGCTATGATCCGTCCATGGCAATGATGAACGAGTGGTACAAGCAGCTCTACGGCGAGTCCGAGGGCAAGGATAACAAGGGTCTGTTCCCGTCCTCCGCGATCTTCTCGACCGACCTGCATTCCATGGGTCAGTACATTCAGGACGGCGCAAGACTGCTGTTTGAGACCGTTGTCGATATCAAGCAGCCGAAGCAGGACCTCTTCCTTGAGCCGGATGCGGAAAATGCAGACGGACTCAACTTCCTTACCGGTCAGAATATGAGCATCGTCAACCGCCGTGCACTCGAGGGCACAATCCTCGCACATACCGAGGGCGGCGTCCCGAATATCGTGCTCGAGCTCGACGATACCGCTGAGGAGTCGCTTGGCTGGCTCATTTACTTCTTTGAAAAGGCATGTGCAGTTTCCGGCTATATGCTCGGCGTCAACCCGTTCAATCAGCCCGGCGTCGAAAGCTACAAGAAGAACATGTTCGCACTGCTCGGCAAGCCCGGCTATGAGGACATGAAGGCTGCACTCGAAGCAAAGCTTCACTAATTAACTCAGGTTCCCAAAATCCATGCCGCTGCACGCATGCAGCGCACGAATTTGAATTTCAGAAGGGAGAATTACCATGATTCAAGTAATTACCGGAAAAAGAGGCTCTGGCAAGACCAAGATTCTGCTGGGCATGATCGACGACGCGGTGAAGGCATCCACCGGCGATATCATCTGCATTGAAAAGTGCATGAAGCTCACCTACAGCGTAAACCACAAGGTTCGTCTCGTAGACGCAGAGCGCTACAACATCAACGGCTTTGATATGTTCTACGGCTTTGTTGCAGGCGTGCTCGCTGGCAACTACGATATCAAAGAGGTCTTCGTGGACGGTATCCTCAAGATCGGCGGCAGAAACTATGATGAGCTGGGCGCACTGCTCGAAAAGCTCGACATTCTTTCCGGCGATGATGTACAGATGATCTTCACTGTCTCCGAGGATAATGAGAATCTGCCGGAGTCTGTGCTGAAATACCTGATTCCGCAGGCTGACTAATCGGAAATTTAGCGGAAATGCCGCAAATTCTGATATCTGATTGACAAAAAGCGGCGTTTTTGGTATAATCATTCCGTAATGCTATGTGCTAAAAACGCCGCAGATTTCTGAAAGGCAGGTTATGACCCAAATGCAGGAGCGTTCAGACGAATACCGGATTTCAATCCGTTCTCTGCTGCTGCGTCCGGACGAGAAAAAGACGCTTTCGCTTGAAATTGACGCCGAAACGGCGGAATCCTACGGGCTTCCGTGCGTGAAGCTGCCGAGAATCGAGGGAGCGCTCGAAAACCGTGCCGGCGTGCTGATGATGAACTATCGGCTGAGCTGTGTGCCTGCGCTGGAATGTGACCGCTGCCTTGCTCCCGTGGAGATGCCTGTTGAAGCGGAATTCTCGCATGTCATCGTCACGGAAACTGCCTCTGAGCAGAATGATGCTGAGTATCTGCTGGCACCCGATGCGATGCTGGATCTCGACGAGGTCGCAATGACGGATCTGAGGCTCTCCATGCCGACAAAGATCCTGTGCAGTCCCGATTGCAAGGGGCTTTGTCCCGTCTGCGGACAAAACCGCAATCTTTCCGACTGCGGCTGCGACACCGGCGATATCACACTGAGCTATCAGTAATCCGGCAGCCGCGTTTTTACCATTACGCCAGTGCAATTTATAAAAGGAGGTGCCGACAATGGCAGTACCGAAGGGAAAAGTTTCCAAGGCAAGACGCAATACACGCCGTTCCGCTGTCAGCAAGCTGGAAATGCCTGCAATGAGCGTTTGCTCCAACTGCGGCGCAATCAAAGCGCCCCATAAGGTTTGCAAAAAGTGCGGATTCTATAAGGGCGTTGCTGTGCTCAAGATCGACGAGGAGTAATCCTCTGGTTTTGTAACAAGCGTATTGCAAAAGGGGAGAGGGACGAGGTGTGCTTCTCCCCTTTTCGTGTTTTATAGGGTGGGACTTGTTATGGCATACGAATATCATATCACAAGGGCAGCATCATGGGATGCTGATTCCGATCCGATTGCAATCGAAGAAGTCGAACAAATGGCAGAGCTGCTGCCGCCCGGTTTTCAGATCGACCGTGAGGGCTTGCTGGAAATGCGCACCCCATACGGCATTGAAACCGAATCAATCGGTCCCTGCGTGTTTTATCAGGATTATTATGCGCCCGAGGAACGCATCTATATCCGGTTTCAGGGGGAAGCGCCGCGGTTTGAACTGGATGACCCTGATCCGAGCAAGCTGGAGCCGTTTATCGAATTCGCTGCGCTGCTCGATGCTGCCGTGCAGGATGATAACGGTAAAACATATAACTGATACGGAATGAGAATACAGACCGCCGAAACGGCAGTGCCGGCACTTTATCACAGGCTTTGTCCGAATCCGCAGAAAATGCAGCGATTTGCCGTTTTCTGACGGAAGCGGAGCGCTCGCGCTGCGTTTGATACGGCGGCGGACTTTAGATCATTTCAGGCAGGCGCTGCCTGTCAGCAGGGGGGAGCGGTATGATCGAAATTACAGATGTGACATGCGGCTCTCCGGCTGCAAAGGCGGGAATCCTTGCCGGTGACCGGCTGATTGCCGTCAATGATACCGTGATCCATGATGTCCTCGATTATCGCTTCGCTGTCACCGAACGGCTGCTTGCCGTGCGCTGCGACCGCGGCGGCGAGGAATATACCGTGCAGGTGCATAAGCAGGAATATGAAGACCTCGGTCTCGATTTTGCATCGGCGCTCATGGACGAAAAACGTACCTGCGGCAATCACTGCATTTTCTGCTTTATCGACCAGAACCCCAAGGGGATGCGCGAAACCATTTACTTTAAGGATGACGATGCGCGTCTCTCTTTTTTGCAGGGCAGCTATATCACGCTGACCAATCTCACCGATGAGGACGTTGACCGCATTATCCGGATGCATATGACGGTCAATGTCTCCGTGCAGACGACCGATCCGCTGCTGCGGAACAAAATGCTCGGAAATAAAAAAGCCGGCGATTCGCTGCGGCATCTCTGGCGCATGGCGGAGGCAGGCGTTTCCATGAACTGTCAGATTGTGCTCTGTCCGACATGGAATGACGGCGACAATCTGCACAAGACGCTTGCCGACCTCTTTTCTATGGTGCCGGCGGTCGAGAGCATTGCGGTCGTGCCCTTCGGCATGACGAAATTCCGTGAGCATCTCTGCCCGATTCCGGCTTTTACTGAGGAAACTGCGCGCGCTGCAATCGAACAGATCGAAGCCGTGCAGCGCTGGAGTCTCGAAGCAAACGGCAGCCGCATCGTTTATGCATCCGATGAGCTCTATCTGCTGGCGAATCTGCCGCTGCCCGACGATGAAGCCTATGAAGGCTATCCGCAGTATGAAAACGGCGTCGGCATGCTGCGCTATCTCATGAATGAATTTTACGATGCGCTCGAAGATGCCGAATATGACGGTGAGGCGCGCTTTCTGACAATCGCTACCGGAAAAGCCGCCGCGCCCTTTCTCGATCAGATGATGCGCGATCTTGAAGCGAAGTTTCCGCAGGTGCACTGTCAGGTCATCACGATCTATAATGATTTCTACGGGCATTCGATCACCGTTGCAGGGCTGCTGACCTTTCAGGATTTGTCTGCGCAGCTTAAAGGAAAAGAGCTCGGCAGCGCCGTTTTGCTGACCGAAACCTGTCTGCGGCATGACGATGTGTTCCTCGACGACAAATCGCGCGAGGATCTGGAGCATGTGCTCGGTGTGCCGGTGATTAAGTGCAAGGTGGACGGCTATGTGCTGCTCGATACCGTGCTCGGGTATGCAAACGGGGAATGATTCAGTTTTCAAGCTGCCAAGCGCAATCCTGCGTTTCCCGAATGCATGAGTCGAGCAAGTGCCTTACACGAAAAGGCTGCCTCTGTACACACACTGCGGGGCTTGCTGGGGTTGATTGGAAGGAGAAGGATTATGATTCAGGGAGCTCTTGCGGTATGCCTTATACCTGTTATTATCGTTTTCCTTATCGTAATTGTTGAAAAGATGCTGTCATCAAATAAAACAAATGAGAAGGAACAACAGACAAGTCAGTTTCAGGATCCGATTGTTCAGGATTCGATTGCGCCGGATTCCTATGTTCTATCACGATTTAATTGGGAATTGCGAAAAAAGCTACAAGATAGGATGGAAGAAGAATGGCGTCGGAACGGAAAGCAAGTGAGAAAAGCAAATGGTGATTACAGAATCGACTTCGAGAGAGCTGTTGAACAAAAAAAACTCAGTCTGGAAAGAAGTGGCATGACCGCAGATTATGTACTGCGTTTTATTCAGAAACATGAAGGCAATCCGACAAGATTAGAAGTGGATAATGTTCTCCGAAGAACATTAGATGACATTATCCGTCAAGTTGAAGAAGAACAGTCAAATGCTATGTTCACAGGAACAATTTCACCGTCAGATTTTTTTGCTTTGAGAACAGGAATTCAGGGTGACATCGTCGGTGTCTATATCATCTGGAATCAAACCAAAGACATGTTTTATGTCGGGCAGGCGAAAAGACTGTATTTCCGCGTCAATCAGCATTTCACCGGACACGGAAACGGCGACGTCTATGCGGACTATAAATATGGAGATCAGTTCCGGATTCAGCTCATCACGCTGCGCGAGAGTGGTTATGATGATCTCGATAAGCTGGAACGGGATATGATACTTCGGTATCATGCCAATGTGGACGGATATAATAAAACGTCTGGTAATCAGTAAACATAATGGGTTTCCAAAGGGATGCTATCCCTTTGGAAGGGGTATGTGGACAGAGTACCCATGATACATCCATCGGAGATACCTCTATATACAAAGGAGAAGGATAACTATGGCTTTGCCGGTTGTCGCCGTGGTCGGGCGTCCGAATGTCGGAAAATCGACCCTCTTTAATAAACTCGTCGGGCAGCGGCTCTCAATCGTTGAGGATACGCCCGGCGTCACCAGAGACCGCATCTACGCAAAAGCAGAATGGTGCGGCAAAAACTTTATGGTCGTCGATACCGGCGGTATCGAGCCGAAAACCGATGACCATATGCTTGAGCAGATGCGCAGACAGGCAGAGCTTGCTATCGAGCGCGCGGACGTCATTGTCCTCGTGACCGATCTGCGCTCCGGCGTCACTGCCAATGACCTCGACGTCGCCAATATGCTGCAAAAATCCGGCAAGCCGATTGTCCTCTGCGTCAACAAATGTGACAGCATCGGCGAGCCGCCGCCCGAATTCTATGAATTCTATAATCTCGGGCTCGGCGATCCCTTTGCGGTCTCGTCCGTGCACGGAAACGGTACCGGCGATCTGCTCGATGCAGTCTGTGCGCTGTTCCCCGAGGATGCGGAGAATGATGAGGATGCCGAGCGCATTGCCGTTGCGGTGATCGGAAAGCCGAATGTCGGCAAATCCTCGCTCATCAACTATCTTGCCGGTGAGGAGCGCAGCATCGTCGCAAATGAAGCCGGTACGACACGCGATGCAATCGACCTGCCCTATGAAAATGAAACCGGAAAATATCTGTTTATTGATACCGCGGGCATCCGGAAAAAATCAAAGATTTCCGATGACATCGAGCACTACAGCGTCCTGCGCGCCTTTATGGCGGTCGATCGGGCACAGGTTGCGGTCATTCTCATTGATGCGACAACCGGCTTTACCGAGCAGGACAGCAAGGTCGCGGGCTATGCGCATCAGCAGGGCAAGGCCTGCATCGTCTGCGTCAACAAATGGGACCTCGTCGAGAAAGACGGCAAGACTATGCAGGAATTTCAGAAGAAGCTCGAAAATGATTTCAGCTTCATGAGCTATGTGCCGTTCCTGTTTATCAGCGCAAAGACCGGTCAGCGCGTGCAGAAGCTCTTTCCGATGATTCAGCAGGTCGCGGCGAATAACGCAATGCGCATTACAACCGGTAAGCTGAACGATGTCCTCGCCTATGCGACACAGCGCGTTCAGCCGCCCACTGATAAGGGCAAGCGGCTCAAAATCTACTACATGACGCAGGCGAGTACCCAGCCGCCGACCTTTGTTTTCTTCGTCAACCGCGCCGATCTGTTCCATTTTTCCTATCAGCGGTATCTCGAGAATCAGCTCAGGGAGACCTTCGGGCTTGAGGGTACGCCGGTGAAATTTATTATCCGCGAGCGCGGCAATGACAACGGCAGCAAGGGCTGAGACATCATCATCTGATCTCATATGAGGAGAAATCTGTATGCAGGGAACCTTTCTCGGTTATTTGGTTAGTATTCTGATCGCTTCGGTGATCGGCTATCTGTTCGGCAGTCTCAACGGCGCGATCTGCTCGGTACGGCTCTTTAAGCATCAGGATGTCCGGAAATTTGGCAGCGGCAATGCAGGACTTACAAACGTCCTGCGCTGCTTCGGCAAGGGCTGCGGCATTCTGACGCTGATTATTGATCTCGGCAAGGGCGCCGCTGCAATGGCGCTCGCACAGTTCATCTGCGCGAAAATCGGCTGGGCGCCGGTCTCTGAATGCCCCTCCGGCACGCATCCGTTCCGCTGGCTCTGCTATGTCGCGGCGATCTTTGTCGTGCTCGGACATGTCTTTCCGCTCTGGCACGGCTTCCGCGGCGGCAAGGGCGTGCTTGTCGGCGTCAGCGTGTTCCTCGTCATCAATCCGCTGACCTTTGTCATTCTTATGGCGATCTTTGGAATCGTGCTCTGGCGCTCGAAATATGTGTCGCTTGCGTCCTGCACCGCGACGCTCTGCGTCATTCCCGTGACGCTGCTGCTCGAAATCTTCCAGCGCGGTACGTATCCGCGGCTGGCGGTGGTCTATATGCTGCTCATTGCGGTGCCGGCGTTCCTTGTTGTGTACAGTCACCGCGAGAATATTCAGCGGCTCAAAAACGGCACCGAGCGCAAAATCGGCGAGAAAAAAGAGAAGGCAGATTCAAAGCCGGAGACAGAAATATAGGTAGGAAGTAGGAGGGAGGAGTTATGGTATGCGCTGCGAGGATTGAAAATGGGGTCGGTGCCCAAACCCCGGTGCTCCGCCCATTCAGCACAAAAAGCGAAAACGGAAGAAACAACTCCTCACTGCTGACTTTTGACTGGTCTTTCTGGTGCCGATTCTGCACCGAAGGATACACCATGAAATAACAGGTTCATTCTCGTCTTTTGTATGTGGTCAAGTGCCTGACTGTAATCGGTGCAAGGGCTGTGCCTGACTGGGTGGATGCGGTAAGCATCCCCGATTGAACTGAGCAACGAGCAGTCCTGCATAATCAGCGAAAGAAAGGCGAAGCAAATTGGAGCCGGGTACTGCCCGGTGGAAGCGGGCACTGCCCGCAGGAGGAAATGATATGGCAAAAATTACGGTTCTCGGCGGCGGTTTCGGTACCGCACTTGCTGTGATGCTCTATACCACACAGCAGCATGATATCACTCTTTGGAGCGCACTCCCCGAGGAAATCGAGGCGATGCGCAGAGACGGCGAACAAAAGGAAAAGCTGCCCGGCGTCAAAATCCCGAACGGCATTGCGCTTACAACCGATCTCGCTGTGATCGAGGACAGCGACCTTGTGCTGTTCGCTATCCCGTCGGCGTTCGTCCGCAGTACCTGTCAGAAGGTCGCTCCGCATCTGAAGGAGGGCACCGTCGTTGTCAATGCCGGCAAGGGCATCGAGGACGAAACCTTCAAGCTCATGAGCACTGTCTTTGCGGAGGAGCTGCCGCAGGGTGCTTATGTCGTCCTGACGGGTCCTTCTCACGCCGAGGAGGTCGGCAGAAATATCCCGACAAGCGTGGTTGCCGCGTCCTCGAACCGCATGGCGGCTTATCTCGTGCAGGAATGGTTCAGCTCGGCAACCTTCCGCGTCTATATCAATGATGATGTCACCGGCTGCGAGCTCGGCGGTGCACTCAAAAATGTCATTGCGCTGAGTGCCGGTATCTCCGACGGTCTCGGCTACGGCGACAATACCAAGGCGATGCTCATGACGCGCGGTCTGCATGAGATCGAACGGCTCGGCTCCGCACTCGGCGCAAGAGCCAATACCTTCGCGGGTCTGACCGGCATCGGAGACCTCATTGTGACCTGTACATCCATGCATTCGCGCAACCGCAGAGCCGGTATTCTGATCGGGCAGGGCGTTTCTCCCGCCGATGCCGTTGAGCAGGTCGGTACCGTCGAGGGCTACTACTGCTGCCGCGCTGCCTACGGGCTCGGTCAGCGCTACGAAATCGAAATGCCGCTCACCGAAGCGCTCTATCAGGTGCTCTATGAGGACAAGGATGTGCGCGACGTCGTGCAGGGGCTTATGGCGCGTCCGAAAAAGCACGAATATGAGAAGCTGACCTGACTTTTTTGCGCTGACAGCACGAAAATCACGCGATGTGAAAAAATGAAATGAAACACGAGAAAACGAGCAAATCAGAGCGATTTCAAGAGATATCAAGAGATTGAGCGATATATTTTGAAAATTCGGCATTTTGCCGATTGACAACGGCTCGTGAATCGTGTATAATAGGAGAGCACGCCGGAAATGCGGACGCTCCGTCCCCGTGGAGCAAAACAGATTCCGGTCACCTAAAATTCTGATATGGAGGAAAATACTATGTCAACTACCATGCCGAAGGTTGCTGAAATCAACCGCAAGTGGTATATCATTGACGCAGCAGGTCAGCCCCTCGGCCGTACCGCTGCTAAGGCTGCTGCGATTCTCCGCGGCAAGCACAAGGTAGACTTTACCCCGAACGTCGATTGCGGCGATCATGTCATCATCATCAACTGCGCACAGGCAGTTCTGACCGGCAAGAAGCTCGATCAGAAGTTCGAGATCTGGCACACCGGCTGGATCGGTCACCTCAAGAAGGTCTCCTACCGTGAGCTCATGGAGAAGAATCCGGAGCACGCAATGTTTATCGCAGTTGAGGGTATGCTGCCGCACAATTCTCTCGGCAGAACCTCTATGAAGCGCCTCCGCGTCTATGCAGATGCTGAGCACAAGAACGCAGCTCAGAAGCCTGAGCTGTGGACACTGTAATGAAAGGAGCCAGAAACAATGAGTGAAACAGTTTCCTACGAAGCAAAGCTGAAGTCGTTTTACGGCACCGGCAGAAGAAAGCATTCCGTTGCGAGAGTTCGCCTTTATCCCGGCTCCGGCAATGTGACCATTAACGGCAGATCCATTGATGAATACTTCGGTCTTGATACCCTCAAGCTGATCGTTCGTCAGCCGCTCGAGCTGACTGAGACCGGCGCACAGTTCGACGTTGTCTGCACCGTCGCAGGCGGCGGCGTCACCGGTCAGGCTGGTGCAATCCGTCACGGTGTTGCACGCGCACTGCTCCAGTTCAACGCTGAGCTCCGTCCGGCACTCAAGAAGGCAGGCTACCTCACTCGTGACCCGAGAATGAAGGAAAGAAAGAAGTACGGTCTCAAGGCTGCTCGCCGTGCACCGCAGTTCTCCAAGCGCTGATTCTTATTTCAGTATTGCAAAATGCATCCGTGGATTCACGGATGCATTTTTTATATCAAGCATATAACGGGTGCTGCGTCAGATCAATTCCTGCCGGTACTGCCCGCCCAGCAAAAAACGGCACGCTCTGTTTTCCTGAGCGTGCCGCTGATTCTGTTATTCTGCGTCGCGGACATTCAATGCCAGTGACGGCGGTTTGATGACCCATACGCCGCTGACCGTATCCGGCAAAATGACATTGATCTTTGACGTTTTATTGCCCTTCTCCGTAATATTGATCAGGTTGACATAGGCTTTCAGGTCTTCGCTGTCTACCATTGCAAGCTCCTCCGCGGTGCCGCAGAGCGTGACCTGCGTATTGCCGTCCGGCGATTTCAGATCATATCCGAACCGGTCATTCCGGTTTTGCAGGTCGATCTCGCTGTTTTTCAGCCAGCGCGTTTCCGTCAGAATATCGGTATCATCCAAACGGAATGTGACCGAGGAGATGTTATCCGGACTCTCAAAGCCTTCTGCATCCGGAAATGACCGCGTAATCGCTTTGCCCGGTACCAGATCACTCAGCTCAATCGGCAGCGTATTGTAGCTGGAACGGTCTTCCAGCGAGACTTTGTTGTTGATATTGGATGTTTCAATGGTGATGGTCATATTATCCTCGCCGTATCCCGGCAGCGAGAACGTCTTATTTCCGCTGACGATGCGGAGCCGGCGGTAAATGACATCCTTGAGCGCTGCTTCGTCAATGCTGCCCGGGATGCCCGTGATCTCGACGCTGACAGGGAATTTGCGCGAATAATAAATCGGAATCGTGACCGAAAAACGGTTCGCCGATATCTCAAATACATCGCTGCTCAGCTCTTTGCCCTCCGAATCCGTCAGCGCTTTGTCGTCTGAATCCAGATACGAGAAATTGCCCGATTCAAAGGTCTTTGTCTCTGTCAGTGTTTCGCTGTCACTGAGATTGACACAGATATGATCCAGCTTATTGAGCAGCTCGGACGGTCCGCGCACCTCAATCTTTGAGGGGGAATAGGTGATTTTGTCCTCGCGGATAATCGCATCCTGATCCGGCGAAAGATTCGGGTGGTTCGCATCACTGACCGGAACCTCCTTTTTGGTGAAGTGATCCATTTTGACGGTGATGCGGTTCGGCGTGATCTCTGCCTTTGTGAACTGTGCGCCGTTTTTCGTGCGAATCTTGATCGGCAGTGATTGCACACCGGTCCGGTCGATGATATCGGTATCAAAATCAATATATGCTTCCAGATCGGAACGGGACAGACCGCCGATTGCGGCACGGTTGCCGACCAGCGTACAGTCTACCGTCATGGACTGGATATATTCCTCGGATTCCGGCAGCAGCTGCAAGCCGTAATTCGACGCCTTTGTATTTGTGATGTCCGCCGTAATCGGCAGCTTTGTGAACTTCGGAGATGTCTCCGTGTAAATTGTGACTGCGATATATAACCAGATAATCAGCGCAAAAACCAGCGACAGAATCAGCATTGTGATATCGGAGCGCTTGAGTCTGCGCGGCTTGCGGATCGGCAGCTCGGAAAGCAGTTCCTTTGCAGCTGCCTTTGTTTCTTTCAACTGCATGTTCAGCCCTCCTTCTTCTTCTTCGCAGGGGGCTTGCGCGCGGCGGTCTTCTGCGGCTCCGGCTGATCCAGTGCGCGGAGAATGTCATCCTGCGGAAGCTCCAGCGTCGGTTCTTCCTTCTGCGGCAGAGCTTCCTGCTCGGTGTCCTTCTGCTTATTGCCCTTGCGGCGCAGGAACGACAGCTTGATCGTCTTATTGCGCCAGTTATCCTTCTCCTGCGGAATCAGTACCGCACGCAGCAGACGCTCCAGTGATTTTGCGGTGTAGTTGCGCGTCAGGATGCCGTCATCTGCGACGGAAATCTGACCCGTCTCCTCCGAGACCACGATGACCAGTGCATCGGAATTTTCGCTCATGCCGATTGCTGCGCGGTGACGGGAGCCCAGATGCTTGTCGATCAGCTCCTCCTTCTGCGGCTTCGGCAGGAAACATGCCGCAGCCCAGATAATGCCGTCACGCATAATCACAGCGCCGTCATGCAGCGGTGTTTTGTTGTAGAAAATATTGCCGAACAGCTCCGTGCTCGGAATCGCCTGCATCACCGTGCCGTTGAGAATCTGCTCGCCGAGCTTGGTGCCGCGCTCTATGACAATCAGTGCGCCGGTTGCCGTTTTGGAAAGCTGCTCGACCGATGCACAGATGATCGGGATTGCTTTGTTCCACTGTGCGATGACGTCCTCATCCTCGCCGAGCGTCAGGCGTGAAAGCCGCGCCGAGGTGGAGCCGAATTTTTCCAGTACACGCCGCAGCTCCGGCTGAAACAGGACGATGACTGCAATCAGACCGGCATTGAGCGCTTTGACCGAAATCCAGTGGATCGCTTTCAGTTCCAGAATATCGCTGAGGAAGAAGACGACAACGATGAAACCGATGCCCTTCATGAGCTGACCTGCACGCGTTTCCCGCACGAATTTCAGGATCGTATAGACCAGAATCATCAGCAGCGCGATATCCAGAAGATCAATCGGGCGGATAGACTGGATGACGTTCACAAGCTGTATCCAGTGTGTACGCAGAAAATCCGACATGCAGTTTCACTCCCTTCAGCGGCAGAATGCCGTTTGTATTTTGCGCTTTTGTGCCATTATTAAGTATAGCACATTTCTCATCGGATTTCAACCACTTTGCGGAATTTTCTTTATGAAGAAAAACGAAAGAAATCCTTATGAGAGGGGAAACCGGAAATGAGAAATTGCTGTACCGCAGTCTGTACACGATTCTCTGTATTCGTTTTTTTCTGCGATTTTGTTGAATTTTGCTGTAAAGTGTGCTATAATATGAATATAAATATCCGCGATGCGGCAGAAAGAAAGGAGCATACCTATGAAAACGATTGTCATTTACTATTCCCAGTCCTGCGGAAACACACGCAAAATCGCAGAAATGATCGGGCTGACGAACGGCGCTGACCTCTGCGAGATTCAGACCGTCGAGGATTACGGCAGCGACTATAACGCCGTGATGTCCAAGGCGCGCGACGAGATCAACAGTGGCTTCGTTCCGGAGATCAAGCCCATTTCCGCCGATCTCTCCCAATATGATACCGTCGTCATCGGGACCCCGACATGGTGGTATACCATGGCGCCGGCGGTGCGTGCATTCCTGCGGCAATATGACCTCAGCGGCAAGCGTGTCTATGCCTTCCAGACGCACGGCGGGCAGCCCGGCAGAGCGCTAAAGGATATCCGGATGCTCTCAAAGGGTGAGAATATCGGCGATTTTGCAGTTGAATTCGATTCGACCGGCGGCTCGCAGATGAAAACGACACTCGATGAGCTGCGCGAATGGATCGCAGGCATCCGCTGATGCGGCTGCACTGCCGATTTGCTGTCCTGCTCACCGCCGCGCTGCTCTGCGGATGCAGCATGGATACAGCAAATGAATCCGCTGCCGAGCCCGTGCATCTCTATTCCGGCAGAAATAAATCAGAGCTGCGGCAGGCGATTTATCAGGCGGCACAATGCTTTGAACCGACCGTGACGGTCTCCGGCGATCCCGATTCCGCACTGCTCACGGAATGCTGCAATCAGGTCAGCGACGAGCATCCGGAGCTTTTCTGGTTCGGCGGGTGGAATGCATCCGAAAGCGATGGCGATACGACGAAAATCACACTTGAAGTTCCAGCGCTTTCCCGTCAGCACCGTCTGCTGTACATGCAGCAGGAGCTGCTGGATGCGGCGGATGTCATCAAGGCGGAAATTCCCGAAGATGCGTCGGATTATGACAAGGCACTGGCGGTACACGATTATATCATCTGTCACGCGGCGTATGATGCGGAGGCGGAGGAGGGCGGCAACGCCTACGGCTGTCTCGTCGGTCACCGTGCACACTGCGAGGGCTATTCCAAGGCGTTTCTGCTGCTGATGAATCAGCTCGGGATTCCGGCGGGCATTTGCAGCGGAAAGACCGATACGGGCGGGCATGTCTGGAACTATGTGCAGCTCGGCGGCAAATACTACTGGGTTGATCTCACATGGGATGATCCGATCCGCGAAAACCCTGCGGAGGATGCCGAAACACACGGGCTTTGCTTTGTCAATGATGCGATCCTGCGCCATTCGCATACGCTGACGCAGAATCAGGGGTTCATTCCGGAATGCAGCAGCATGGAAATGAACTATTATGTCCGGAACGGCTGGTTTTTTGAATCCTATGAACACGAAGCCGTTGCCGAAGCAATCCGCAGTCAGCTGCATGAAAAGCATATCGAGATTATGTTCGATGAATGCCGCGATGTTGATACTGCGGTGCATTATCTCTTTACAGAGCAGGGCTTCTGGAAGCTCGAGGGGCTGGACGCGGATTTCGGCTCCGTGACCTATACGACATTCGATGCTGTGCCGCTGCTGCGCATGGATGCAGAGCACGCGCCTGCTGCCGGCGAAACGGCTCCCGCTGAAACAAATCCTGCATAAACGAAAACCGCTGAATGCACGTACATTCAGCGGTTTTATTCTGCTTATTTTTTCGCCCAGCCGTAGGCGATGCCGTTTGCGTAGCCGCCGACCGTCTTCGTATCGACAAGCTGATCGCAAATCTGATTCAGATACACATAATACGCTTCCGGTGCAAGGTGCACGCCGTCGCCGCCGTTATACTTCGGATTCAGCGCGCCGTTCCATGTTTTCAGTCCGGATGCAACATCGACAAAGCCGGTCGAGCTGCCGTAGAGATGCTCGCGGATTGTCTGATTGAGCGTGTCAATCTTCTCATTCGTGCTGAAGGTCGTGTCCGCCGTGATCGGTGTGACCGATGCGACGAAGAACACCGAATCCGGCATGACGCTGCGGATCGTTTTCAGCAGGAAGTCGTAATTCTTGCAGTAGACCTCCGGCGTTGTCATATTGACATCGTTCATGCCCATGGAAAAAATGATATAGCGCGGTTTCAGAACCGTCAGTGCATAGGCGACGCCGAATTCATTGCCGCGGTAGTCGAAGGTATACTCGAAAATATTGCGCGCGCCGACACAGCCCTTTGCGACGACATTGTCATTCGGCAGGATGCCGTATACACGCAGTCCGCTGCAAATGCTGTCGCCGACAAATACGGTGTCATGCAGGAAGGCATAATCCTCCGCCGTCAGACCGTAGGCATCCGGTGAGGGATCGGCAGCCGCAGCACCTGTGGTGGTGGATACGACCGGCAGTTCGCCGATTGTATAAGCAGCCGTTCCGGTTGTGGCTGCGGTTGTCGTCACGGCGGTTGTGGCTGCGGTCGTGGTTGTGGTAACGGTTGTTGTTTCTTCCGTTGTGGTTACGGTTGTTGCAGCCGCAGAGGTTGTGGCTGCAAGCGTGGTTGTTGTCTCCTCAGCAGAGGTTGTCTGTTCGCCGGTCAGGATTGTGATTTCCTGTATCCGATCCTCCAGCGCGGAGGAATCCTCCATGCCGCAGCCGGTCAGACATATCGCAGCAGCAAGCGCAATACTCCGGCTGAGCACGCGCCGATGCAGATGCAGCATATAATCAGTCACCGCTTTCTTTTATTATCTGTATCTATATAGAGTCATTTTACCACAAACAGCAGAAAATGTCAACCGTTTTCCGAGAAAAAGGCATGGCGAATCGGGGGTTTTTAAGATAAACGGTTTTATGATCAGTCAGATTTCGGTTGCTTCACGCACCCAATCAATCACATAACACCATAAGCGTCACTTCTCCCAACGGTTCGGGGGTGACAACCCAAGGGGACAGGGAATGCGGAAAAAGGCGCACACGGTTTTCTCAGCAGATGCGCGGCAGCAGCTCGCCCTTCGGCTGCGGCAGAATCGTCTGCGTGCCGATCTCTGTCTCCACGATGACCTTGCCGGCATCCTCCGCCGTCACCTTGCCGATGATCGCGGCATTCTGCGAATACTTGCCCGCGCGCAGCTTTGCAACAATCTGCTCTGCATGCTCCTGCGGCGCAAAAATCACCAGTCTGCCCTCACATGCCAGATACAGCGGTTCCAGTCCGAGCATGCCGCAGACGCCCTTCACACGCGGGTCAACCGGAACGCTTGCTGCATCAAGACGGATGCCGACGCCGCTCTGTCCTGCAATCTCATAGAGCACCGTGCCGACACCGCCGCGCGTTGCATCGCGGATGACATGAATCTCATCGGTCACATCGTAAAGCGACTGCACCGTTTCCCAGAGCGGCGCGCAGTCACTGTCTACATCCGATTCGATGCCGAAATCATTGCGCGCAATCAGAATCGTGCAGCCGTGGCGTCCGACATCGCCGGTCACGATCACGGCATCGCCCGCCTTTGCAAGTGTGCCGGATGTATGCGCCTGCGGCATGATCTCGCCGATGCCGGTCGTCGTGATGAATACGCCGTCACACTGTCCCTTGCCTGCGACCTTCGTATCGCCTGCGACAATCCGCACGCCGACCTCTGCTGCGGTTTTCTCCATTGCTGCTGCGATTTCCTCGAGCGCATCCATGGAGAATCCCTCCTCAATCACAAATGCGCAGGTCAGATAGAGCGGCTTTGCGCCCATGCACGAGAGATCATTGACCGTTCCGCAGATCGAGAGCTTGCCGATATTGCCGCCGTTGAATTTCCACGGAGATACGATGAATCCGTCGGTCGAGGTTGCAATTTTGCCGCTGATCTGCGGCAGAACCGCAGCATCGTCGCCGGTGAACATCGGATTTGCAAAATGCGCCTTGAAAACGCTGTCAATCAGCTCGTTCGTCTGCGTACCGCCTGCACCGTGCGCAAGCGTCACTGTTTTTTCGCTCATACTATCAGAACTCCTTTTTCTCATAATAACATTTGCAACGCTACAAATACCGCGCCGCCCGCAATCGCAAAGAATGTTTCGCGGTCAAGTGCTTTTTTGGCTTCTTCCGTCTGCTCCGCCTTGTGCCTTTTCGCCGCACGGCACATCCGGAAGATGAAAATTGCCTCGTAGATTACCAGTGCCCAGAAAATGATCTTCGGCATCCTTCTTCACCTCATTTTTGAATCAGAAATGTGCAGTGAGAAATGCTTGTATCGCAATTCCTCATGCTTCAATTACTTCAAACATGCCCATAAATCCGCGCAGCTTTGTGCCGATGTCGGTCTCCGGCGGCAGAAGTGCCATGGCGACCTGAAACGGCTCGGCGCTGTCAGTATCGGTCTGCTGCAAATAGGCATAATCGCCGCCGATATCCGTTACAATATAATCATGCTGTTCCATTTGTATCCTCCGATCTGCTCGCAAACGGACGGTTGAATGAGCCGATCTCGATGAGATTGCCCTCGGGGTCGGCGATATAACAGGTGCGCTGTCCCCACGGCTCGGTCTCCGGCGGCATCACCGGCTCTGCGCCCATTGCCGTGACGCGCGCAAATTCTGCATCGACCTCGTCAAATGTATCCACATAGAGCGCAATCTCAAAATGCCCGTTTGCACCTTTGAGATATTCATATTTCCGGCGCGTCATCTGCTCAAAATCCTTCCGCCCGTAGAGCAGAAACAATGTGCCGTCCTTGATGAGATAGACATTCGATGTGTCCTCATCCTCTTTGATTGCAAAGCCCAGGACATCACGATAAAAGCGGATCATTCTGCCCATGTCTTCAACGAACAGTCCGAAGCCTTCCAGTTTCATTTTTATCACCTTAGCTATATTGATAATATGCTGCACATGCGCCCTCATCGGAGACCATACACGCGCCGACCGGATGCAATGGGGTACATCCCTTGCCAAAGACCTTGCAGTCGCAGGGACGAATCTTTCCCTGCAATACCTCACCGCAGCGGCAGGCGGGATTCGGCTTGCCCGTAATGACCGGCATATTGTATTTCAGGCGCGCATCATAATCTGCAAATTCTGCGCGCAGCTTCATGCCGGAAGCCGGAATCATGCCGAGCCCGCGCCATTCGCTGTCGCAGGGCTCCATGACCTCCTGCATCATGCGCAGTGCCGCCGGATTGCCCTCGTCCTTCACGACACGCGGATAACAGTTGCGGAAGAACGTCTTGCCCTCCTCGAGCAACTTGATCGTGACGGCAAGCGCTGTCAGCAGCTCACTCGCGGTGAATCCCGCAACGACGCCCGAAACGCCCTGTTCCTCGCAGAGCCGGATGCAGGTCGCATTGCCCGTGATCGCATTGACATGTCCCGGATACAGAAATGCATCCGCCGAACCGACCAGCGCCTGATAGGCATTCGGCATCGTTTTATTCGCGGTCAGCAGCGAGAAATTCGCAAGTCCTGCATCCTTTGCCTGCTTTGCTGCAAGACATGCCGAGGGCGTTGTGGTTTCAAATCCGACCGCAAGAAATACGACCTGCCGATCCGGATGCTCCTTCGCCAGCGCAACCGCATCGAGCGGGGAGTAAACCGGACGGATGTCGGCGCCCTTCGCACGCGCGCCCGCAAGGCTCATCTCTGTGCCCGGTACGCGGATCAGATCACCGAATGTGCAGATAATACATCCTTTTTCGAGTGCAAGCCAGCATGCTTCGTCGATGAATCCGACTGCCGTCACGCAGACCGGACATCCCGGTCCGGAGATCAGGTCAATCTGCGGCGGCAGCAGCTTGCGCAGTCCGAGCCGGAAGATTTCATGCGTATGCGTGCCGCAGACCTCCATAATCCGGAGCGGTCTGCCGCTGTAGCCGATGATGATTTCCTTTGCGCGTATTGCACTTTCGTTCACAGCAAATCCTCCATGACCTCGTCTGCCTCAGCGGCATCATCCTCCGTGATTTTTGCGATTGCGACGCCTGCATGCACCATGACAAAATCGCCCGGCTCGAGATCATCCAGCACGCCTGCGCTGACCTCCCGCTGTGCACCGCTCGCGTCAATCAGCGCGGTACCGTCCGCAACTCTTACAACTTTCGCAGATAATCCGACACACATAATTATACCTCCGTGATGATTTCTGATTGAAAATATTGTTCCTGAAAGCGGATCAGCTCCGCAATCTCCTGCTTTGTATAGGTCTGATTTTCGGGACAGACAACCCATTTTTCCTCGACATCGTCCGCGCGGCGAACAATCGCAATGATTCTGCCCGTGAATTGCCGAACCGGCTCCTGCACGCCGAGGATATACGCATCCTGCTCCTCGCCGTCCGGTGCCATAATGCCTTCGATATAGCCGTAATTCAGCGGGTAGATCATCTCCGGATAATCGGGATGCGCGCTGCCGAGCGGACGGTCAACCGTCACGGTTACAATCTCACCGATCACTGCGTTCCTCCTTCGTAATACATGCCGTACACCGCCTGTCCGATGCAGATGCCGCCGTCATTCGGCGGAATCAGACCGTGCAGCAGAACGGTGAATCCTGCCGCCGTGAGTTTGTCACGGCAAAGCGCTGTCAGCAGCCGGTTCTGGAAGACGCCGCCACTGAGTGCGCATGTTGATATGTTCGTATCTTCGCGCATTTTCATTGCTGCTTTGCAGAACAATTCCGCAAGTGCAGCATGAAACTGATACGCAAGAAAGGCTTTGTTTTCCGGCGACCGGTCTGCGAGATACCGCCGCGCGATTTCCGCAGCAAGCGCTGTTGTCTGCATCGTCAGATAGCCGTTCTGACTGGTGATTTCTGCCGGCAGTATGCACGCAGGCGCGCCGTTTTTCTGTGCATACCGCTCCGCCTCATACATCAGCGCCGTGGACGCCTCACCCTCAAATGTCACCGCACGGCGAATCCCCAGAATCGCAGATACTGCGTCGAAAATACGTCCGCAGCTTGTCGATTTCACACTGTTGACGCCCATGCGCGCCATATTGCCGAGTACGGTATATTCCTGCGCGCTGCAAATACCGAGCGATTCGCAGATTTTCTGCGCAGAATCAGGATTTTCTTCGCGCAGCAGTGCAGCCGCGATGCGCCAGCCCTCCCTTGCCGAAAGGTCGCCGCCGGTCTGCGTAAACGGCTGCACGCTGCCGCACCGCCGGTAGCCGTGCACATCACATTGCAGCAGTTCGCCGCCCCAGACCGTGCCGTCTTCCCCGTAGCCGGTGCCGTCCATGCTCAGTCCGAGCACGGGTTCCGTGACGCCGTTTTCAGCCGCGCAGGACAGGATATGCGCGTAGTGGTGCTGCACCTGAATGAGCGGAATTGCAAGCTCCTGCGCGATTTCCTGTGCGACTGTGACAGTGTTGTAAAGCGGATGCATGTCGCAGACGATCAGCTCCGGTTTCGCTTCGAGCAGCCCGCACATCCTCTTCACCGACTCGCGCAGCGCCTGTACCGTCCGGATATCTGCCATGTCTCCGACAAAGGGCGATGCATAGAGCAGACCGCCTTTTGCTATACAGAATGTATTTTTTAGCTCGCCGCCGATTGCCAGAACCTGCGGGTGATTCTTTTGCGGCAGCATGACCGGCAGCGGCGCAAATCCACGCGAACGGCGGATCATATAGGGCTTGCCGTCAAGCCAGTCACAGACGGAATCGTCCGCACGCAGGCGGATTTTTCGATTGTGCGAAAGAATCAGATCACAGAAATCCCCGATCTCCTTCACTGCATCCTCATCATTCCGGCAGATCGGCGCACCGCGCGCGTTTCCGCTGGTCATGACAAGACAGTCTGTCATTTCTATACCGTCCGGATAATCAAACAGGAGCATGTGCAGCGGCGTATACGGCAGCATGACGCCGACGGTTCGGTTGTCCGGCGCGATATCTTCACAAATCGACATGGATTCGCGCTTTTCGAGCAGCAGAATCGGCTTCTGCCAGCCGGTCAGCATCGCACGCTGTCCGTCCTGCAAAATGCATTCGCGCTCCGCTGCTGCAATATCTTTCATCATCACTGCAAAGGGTTTCATCGGTCTGTGCTTTCTCTCACGAAGCCGCCGGACAGCGTCCGGATTCTTTGCATCGCAGCACAAATGAAAACCGCCGATGCCCTTGACTGCAGCGATTTTGCCCTCGGAAATCGCTTTCCGAACCGCCGTAATCGCATCGCCGCCGCGCAATTTTGTACCAATTATATACAGTGACGGACCGCAGTCATTGCAGCAGTTTGGCTGGGCATCATAGCGGCGGGTTTCCGGATCGTGATACTCCGCTTCGCAGTCCGGACACATCGGAAATTCACGCATGCTGGTGCGCTCGCGGTCATAGGGCATTGCGTCGAGAATCGTCAGCCGCGGACCACATTGTGTACAGTTGATGAACGGGTGCAGGTAGCGCCGGTTTGCCGGATTAAACAACTCTGCACGGCATTTTTCGCAGGTCGCAATGTCCGGCGAGACGAAGATATCACCGTATTCCTTCTCACTTTCGATGATCGAAAAATCACGAAACTCCGTGAAATCTGACAAATTAACAGGTTCGCTGTCCATTGCGAGAATCATCGAACGCTCCGGCGGGTGATTCCGGAGCTCAGCCGTAAATCCGGCGATCATTTCCGGCTCGCCCTGCGCGATAATCTCCACATAAGAGCCCTTGTTCGCAACGGTTCCGCGGATGCCGAACCGTGCCGCGGTCACTGCCGCAAACGGGCGAAATCCGACGCCCTGTACAATGCCGTAAATATGAATTTGCAGGGTCATGCAGACGGTTCACCTCCGCTTACAAATCGTTCTGAAATATGGAATATATTGCGCATCTGTGTCAGGTGCTTCAAAGCCATTGGATGAAGGCGGTTTTGTCATGCCGGTTATAGCCTGCATGCTCGTAAAATTGCAGCGTTTCCTGATCTTTTGCGCCGGTCATCAGCATGATCTTGTAACAGTTCTCACGCACGGCAAGCTCCTTTGCGAATTGCAGGCATGCGCTCGCAAGTCCAAGCTTCCGGTACGCTGCGTCTGTTACGACGTTTTCAATCAGCGCATACGGGCGCTGGTCATGCGTCAGATTCGGGATAATCACGCAAACACACGAAGATACGATTGTTCCGCCGATCTCGGCGACGATGATGTGATGTGCGGAATCTGTGAGAATCTGCTGCCATACCGCCGCAACTTTGTCACATTTCTCCGGTATCGGATTGTTGTGCAGATGCGTGTAAAGCTGCATCAGTGCATCGAAATCCTGCGCCATTATTTCACGGATTTTGCAGCCGTTTTGTTCCATGATATGCCTCCTTTACATGATTGTCCAGTTCGTTACGGCGGCGTATTCTTCGGCTGAAACATTCGGCAGATTGTGCGCTGCCCATGCCAGACGGAATATGATCTTCTGACAGGTTTTGTCTATCAGGTGAAAACGGTATCCCGACCAGTCATCCAGTGCGAAAACAACGTATTCGCGGAATTTTGATTCATCATACTCTGCCGGATTCTGCAAGCCGGTCTGTATGCCGTCACGCATCATCGGAACTGCCTGACGGTCTTTTTCGGCATCGTTGAAGTCCTGTGCACCGAGACTGAGCGTTGCATTTCCATTCAACGCAAGACTTGCGACTGCGCACTCATCACTGTCTCCGTAAGAAAATTTACAATCACCGGAAAGACGCAGAATATAGTCTGTTCCAAACGTCAATGTATCTGCCGGAACCGTGATCTGATACTGGTTCGGAGATTCAAGCGGGATATGTTTCTGCGCAATATTGTCATATACGGATACAGCCGTATCCCACATCAGCTGCTGCACCTGAAACGGCAGCTTTTCGCCGTCTGCATCGGTCAGCGTCAATGTGCCGCAGGGTGTTTCAAATCCGGTCACGGTCCGCGGCTCTGCCTGTGCGGCAATCTCTCGAAATGCACGCAGCTCCGCGGAATTTGCAGTCCAGTCCGAGAACGTCAGACGCTTGCAGGCATCGAGCAGATCGCCCGCATAATAGCAGGTGCGCGTCATCGGATTTTTTCGCAGGATTTCGACTGCGCACGGCAGGACATACTCCAGCCCCGTTTTCTGCGAGACCAGCAGGCGAATCTCCTCTGCGGACAAATCCTTCAGCGGCAGCCGCAGCGCACGGGCTGCTGTACGGAGAACATATGTGTCAGGCTCCGGCTTTATCGGTTCCCAGCCGTAGATTTCATTCAGCGATTTTTCACGTATATCCATGTTTTTCACCATTTTGCCGAGCCGCTGACGGCGTAATGCGGAAAGTCGATCCATTCGCCGGAAAAGCCGCGTGCCGCACGGCGCAGCATCGGGTCGGCAATCACGATATCTGCCTGCATTGCCGCTGCGCGAAAGTCCTCCTCCGTGCGGAACCGGCAGTCGCCTTCCTTCGCATAGCGCGGATCCAGCATGAACCATGTACCGCAGGTGACTGCACAGTTTGTAATGATATTGCGCAGCGCATTTGCTGCAAACTGCTGATGTACAATCAGAATCCGCTTGCCGGACAGCGCTTCTGCCTGTGCGGTGATCTGTGCCGGAAGAAGCGGGTATCCGACGGAAAACGGTGTCCCGAATGTATCTTGCAGATATTCCGCAGCTTTCAGTCCGGACGGCGAAATCGCAAGTATTTCCGTACATTCCGATGCGCGGCGAATCATATCCAGACCGCTGTCCATTCCAAAGCAGACAACCGTATCCCAGCCTGCTTTCTGCAATGCGGAAATGATGCTGTCCGCATGTGTCAGACCGGTATTCAGGGGCGTTGCGCCGATGACGCCGAGCACCCCGCTTTTTGTCTGATATTGCTCTTTTGCAAATGTGCGGAACAGGCGCGAGTAACTGAGCATCTCGCCGAAATCATAGCCGCGTGTGCCGTCCGTTTCGACCGTGATGCAGGGGAGTCCCGTTTTTTTCTCCGCCATGCGCCTGAGTGCCTGATAATCGGTCGCAATCACTGCCGGAACGGGCGTGCCGACGATTGCGGTGAATTCTGCCGGAACCTGCTGCGTGATTTTCGTCAGCTTGTCGATCAGCAGCGCATCGCGTCCGAGGATTGCATCCATGTCGCGCAGTCCGGCGCTGAATAATGCCGAGGGCTTTTCGTGCCAGCGCGGTTCATCGAAGCCGCAGACATTTCCTGCACAGCCGCCTGCATCGCAGATGACCGTGATACCGCCCAGCTCGTAGAATACGCCGCAGGCGCCGGAATCGTCCGGTGCAAGCGGTGAAAGATGTGTCAGCAGGTTGCTCACTGCGCGTCTCCTTTCCTAATTTCAAACAGCGGTTCGTTATCAAAAGTGAAGCTGATACTTGCATAATCTGCAATATTATCATGCAGCAGCTGATCTTCACGCAGCCCGAGCGTATTGCGCAGAAAAACGGCGATACGCTGTACGGGAATGCCGTCGAACCGGATTGTATAATATTCTTTCGGTATCCAGTCTGCCATATCACTCAGCCTCCGTCAGTGCCGCAGCGAGTTTGTCAAACAGCAGTGTGACGCCGCGGTATCCGAAGGGCTGTTCCTCCTCCTGAAATCCGATTCCTGCGATGCCCTTATGATAATACATCGCGTCATTTCCGATCACTGCATCGAGATCGCATGTTCTGCGGTAATGCAGCATGGTCGGCGATAAATTCGAGTAAATTCGTGTATCCGGTGAAATCTCCGCGAGCTTTTTGATAAACACAAAATTGCGTTCTCCGACCGTGCCGTAAATCTCCGGTACATGAAAACCGTATTCCGTCAGCGCAAGTGCCAGCTCGAAGCTGTCTGCATTGAGACATTCGCCGACGGCAATCCGCAGTGCGCCGTATTTTTCGCGGAACTGTGTCACCTTTGCATATGTTTCTTCATAATATGCATGATCATCCAGTTCAGCACCGATTGCCTGTCCGAGCAGACGGTACTGATTGCGAATCTTATCGAGACGGTAAAGGCGCGTCAGCTCGATGTACGGGATGCCGAGCCGCTCCTGCATATCCTGCGCGGCGTGGCGCGTTTCCGCGTTGAGTACGAGATTGAAATTCGCTTTGGAAAGCGCTTCATAGTCCGCATATGTCTGACATCGCCCGATTTCGCCGATTGTTCTGATTCCGGCAGACCGCAGCAGGGCATAAAGCTCGCAGCCGTCCTCGAGTGCAGAGAAAAATCCGAGCAGATTGCATGCGGTCGGGACGCGCTTCTGCGGTTTCAGCAGCGAATAGACGGATTTGCGCACGAGTGCCATCGGCGGCAGACGCTTTTCTCTGGTCAGTGCGTACATGTATGCCGGAATCGTCGCAACACCGGTCTTTTCCTCGCAGCTCCGGCAGACACGCTCCATATCCGTACCGAGCAGCGCATCGACGCAGGTAATGCAGATCACGACCGCTGAGGGCTGCGTTTCGCATTCTTCCAGCAGCTCTGCACATGCCTGCGGAATCTTTTTCAGATAGCGCCCCGTGACGATATCGGTATCATCGAGCATGAGGTAGAAAAAGCGCTCGCTGTAGCCGAGCTCGTTGAGCAGCGCCGTATTTCTGCCGCAGCAGCCCGGTGCAACCAGCAGCATGACGGAGCCCGGAATCGCAAGTCCTGCCCGCTTGACGCCGAAGCCCTTGGCGCCCGGTGAATTGTAATCGAGCGTCGCCGGTGAGCTATAGATCATATGCTTTGCCGAATTGAGCTCCTCCGGCAGATTTTCATAGCCGCGTTCCGCAAGCGCTGCCGCGGTGATATCATATGCCTGATTCATAGTTTCATCCGTTCGTTTTTTATTCCGTGATCTCAATGAGATTTCCTTCAATGCCCTGCACGCAGTTCATTTCCGGTACAGCAGATTATTGACCTGCTCCGTAATCCATATTTCATCGCCGGATTCACTGATCTGATAGCTGTCTGTGATTTCCTGCGGATACTGTTGCAGCAGCGTATCATACCGCGCATCCTTCTTCCGCGGAAACCGGATCACACTGTCAAATGCACCGGTGCGCCGCATGCCCTGCTCCGTGCAGAGCGCATCCCATTCACCGCGCGTATAAAACCGGATATGCCCGTCCGGCTTCATCTTCATAAAGGCATCGGCAAATCGTTCTGTATCACAGTCATTCGGCGCAGGATCGGAGAGAAAGAAGCTGCCGTCAGCTGCAAGCACCCTGCCGATTTCTGCGATGCTGCTGCGTATTTCGGGGAAATGATGCAGCGCATACCGCGATACGGTCAGATCAAATGCACCGTCTGCAAACGGAAACCGCATGCCGTCATAGCTGACAAAATGCAGATTGGCAAGCTGTTCCCGCGCCGCCCTTTTGCGGCTGACATCCAGTGCCTGCTCTACAATATCGAGCCCTGTGATTTCGATATCCGGATGCGCCGCCGCGAGCGCAAATGCAAGATAGCCGCTGCCCGTTCCGAGATCGAGCACGCGCATTCCGCTTTTCAGCGGCAGAAATGATAGAATCTGCTGCAAATGGTTTGCATCCTGCGTCTGCTTATTGTAAAAATCACCTGCCGCAAAGCTCTGTTCAAAGCCCTGCTTTGCCGCTGCAATCTGTTCCTTTGCATTCATCGCATTATCCCTTCGCCTTGCAGGAAAATGTCTGCACATCAATCCGGAACACAGCCGTTTTCTGCATCACCGCTTCATCAAAGGACCAGTCTGCTTTGCCGGTCGCCTGCCGCATCAGGCATTGCAGCCCGCTGATTCGTTCCGCATCATCCGTGACGATGCTGACGCTGCCCGTTCCGGTCACGCTCATGAATTTGGCAGAATGTCCGCAGCCGGTTTCCGCCGCGATCAGCGCATAATCGCCGTCGATCTCAAACCCGATCTCCGGATTTGCAAGGCTCAGCGTATATTTTCTGCCTGCCTTTGCGCCGTGAAAATAGAAGCGGTACTGCCCGTTTTCAATCAGAATACCGTAGTTGACCGGCACAATGTAAATCTCACCGTGATCGTAAAACGCAATGCGGATGATCTGTTCTTTTGCAAGAAACGCCGCGATCTGTGCCGCATCGGTGATCGCTCTGTCAGCTCTTCTCATTTTCCGCTTCCTCCGAGATGAGCAGATCGGCAAGCGCGAAGAAACGTTTTGCAGTTTCGCATTCCGGATCGCCCTCGATCACGGTTTTGCCCATATCTTCATACTTTGTGATATCATCCGATCTCGGGATATCCGCCGCGATATCCAGCCCTGCGGATTCCGCAAATGCGCGCACCTTCTGCTCCTCATCGGTGACATTGCGGCGGTTGAGGATGATGCCGCGCACCTTTGCATAGCTGCGGTCTTCAAAATTTTTCACGGCGTTATGGATATTGTTCGCTGCATAGAGCGCCATTTTTTCGCCGGAGGTGACAATCAGCACCTTCTCTGCATAGCCCTCTCTGATCGGTGCGGCAAATCCGCCGCAGACGACGTCGCCGAGGACATCATAGAGCACAACATCCGGCTGACATCGCTCAAACAGCCGCAGCTCATTCAGCAGACTGAATGTCGTAATGATGCCGCGTCCTGCACAGCCGAGTCCGGGCGTCGGACCGCCTGTCTCAATGCAGAGAATATCCCCGAAGCCGCGCTGCGAAATCTGTTCGAGCCGGTCGGGTTCCTCGTCATGATCGCGCAGATAATCCATAACCGGCGTCACAGGCGTACCGCCGAGCAGATTGATCGTCGAATCTGCCTTCGGGTCGCAGCCGATCTGAATGACCTTTTTGCCGCGCATCGCAAACGCCGCCGCAAGATTCGCCGTGCAGGTCGATTTGCCGATGCCGCCTTTTCCGTATATCGCAAGTTTGATCATAATATGCCTCTTTATCATGCATGCAGCACACAGTCTGCATGTTTCTCATTTGTTCAGCCTTCGGGCGCCGCCGCAGACCGCTTTCTGCGCCGTTTGTCAATCAGCCACAGAATCAGATTCACAATGCCGGCAAGCAAGCCGAGCAGACATACCAAAACCACATAAACCGCCTGCCCCATCCCTGAGAAAAAGCCGTTGTCCGGCGGAATGATGCCGGCAGAATTCAGGGTAATCTGCAAAGCCGTCCCGATTACAAAATGCAGGTAAACCGCCCATGACAGAAACTGCTTCCGGTTGACGATGCACCAGTAAATGAGATACAGGACACCGCCTGCAATCAGCAGAACATCCATCATCTCATGCTCGCGGCGCATCAGAAAAAAGCCCAGTATCATCAGGATTACATGGAACCCGTACGCAATGCAGATATGCAGTGTTTTCTGTTTCATTGCAGTCCTCCGTTCTGTGAAAGCCATGCGTCAAACCGGCTGCCGGTCAGATTCTGCATCTGCCGTTCAAAGCATCTGCCGGAAAATGCATAATGCGGCAGCTCGATATGTCTGGTACCTTTCGGCAGGATGAAGCGGTAGAGCGGATCGGCAATGACCGCACAGGGCTGCATCTGCGCAAGATACTGTTCGATTTCCTCTTCCGATGAAGCATCCGCATCACCCTGCATCAGCAGCTTGTCCGAATGCGGCAGCGGACAGATCAGATGCGCTGCCAAGCCCATACATCCGAGCTGCGCTGCAATCGAACCGCCGATGAGATTCTCTCCGATGACGGCGATGCTTCTGCCGGATGTGCCGCGGGATGTGCAGGGGGATTCCGGCTGACCGCTCTCTGCCGCATGCCGCAGGGAATCTGCGAGTATCTGCGAGAATACGCCGCCGAACGGTACGCCGCAGACATACGGTATCCCGAAACGATCATACAAATACTCCGCTGCGGCAAGTCCGCTGTAGGAGACAACGAGATTGACTGCCGCATTGCCTGCTTTGGCGATTGTATCAAGCGAATCGCCCGCTGCGATGCAGGAAATCACGGAAAAACCGTTTTTGCAAAGCCATACGCGGATGTCCGGAATCTCCTCCGGATTGCCGAAATCAAGCGGCAGTGCGCCGAGGATATTCACGCCGTTCCGGATTGTCTCCGCCGGCGGCAGCACATATTCCTTTGTAATCGCAAGCAGCGCCTCCGAAGCGCCTTCGGGATAGGAATGCATCCCGTTTGTGTGCAGCGCAAAGGTGCGGATGCCGCTGCGCTGTTCAATCTCCGCTGCGACCGCATCAAAATCCACGCCGATCATCATTGGCATCGGTGAGCCGCAGACCGCAATAAACCGCGGCTTCTGATCTGCCGCAGCCGCAGCGGCATCGGCGATGAATTTTTCGTCATTTCCGAGGATTGCGTCAAGCTCCGTCAGTCCGGAGACATAGATCATCGACTGCATATCCTCCCAGCGCGGCTCATCATGTGTTGCGTAGGTTGAGTTGACGCCGGATGCGTCATGCACGGCGACCATGCCGCCGAGCTCATAGAGTGCCGCGCAGACACCGGAGGTATCTGCCGCATAGCACGGAATGATTCTTGCTGTTTGCTTCATATTCTCACCATTAACTTAACAGGCACGAATCGCAGCCGTAGCCCTTATGCCGCAGCAGCGGGCGGCGGTCCTTCGGATTGCAGAAGGCATCCTGCATCAGTTCCGCGATTGCTTTGATACCCGCAAAGCCGTAATATCCGCCGTTAACCACAAAATTCACAAAGCGGTCGGTCGCAAAATAATACGCAGCCTTCTGTCCGACCGCAAGCACCGGCTCCGGCGCCTTTTCATGCTGATGCAGCATATTGACATTTGTCGGAGAATACAGCAGAATATCCGGACGGTTTTCTTTCAGCCATGCAAATGCATCCGCATCCTCGCCTGCCGCATCCGCAACGATATATTTTACGTTGAAGCCGTATTCGCAGAGCAGCTTTGCCAGCTCAAACGGTCTTGAGACTGCCGTATAATCAACCGCAACCGCCGTTTCGCCGATTGTCTCCTTTGCCGCACGGAGCGCTGCATCCGCCGCGGCGGCTTCATCGGAAAAATCGGGACAGGCAATCTCCAGCGCATCGCAGAGCATCCGGTAATTCTCACGGAGCCCGTCAAAATCAAACCGCGCCGGCAGATAAAGCTGCGGAATCCCGAGCTTTTCTTCGAGTGCATCGAGCGCCGCATGCGCCGTCGGCAGATAGGCGATATTGAGTTTGCTCTCTGCCATTTGCAGATATTCCGCATAGGTCTTGCAGAGCGGCAGATCGTGCAGAATCAGTCCTGCACCGCGGATGATCCGCAGCAGCTCCGAGTGTTCATCGGTCGGACGGTCGCAGCCGATCAGATTCACTGCCTTCGGATTCTGCGGCAGCGGCTGCAAGCCCATATAAAGCTGACGGCTGCACTGTGCGACCGGCGAGATCGTCAGGCGCATCGTCGGTGTCATATAGCAATCGACAAAGGTGATATCGGGGTACCGTGCGCTGAGATCGGCGAGAACGCTGTCAAAATCGCAGCCCGCAAAGAGATGCATGCAGCTCAGAAACAGCGGAATCATCGGCGGATGTGTCCCCAGCTTTTCAATAATCTCGCTGACGCCCTCGACCAGACTGCTTTCCAGTGTGCCGTTGAACATATCCTCCTCGGTCAGTGAAATCCAGCTCAGACGGTCGAGCTGATTCATTTCCGCAGCCGTCAGGATGACGCCGCGCAGACAGCCCTGCGCGCAGGCATAGACCTGATGCGCCTCCGGCACGAGCATCCCCATATGCACGATATTCCACATGCCGCGCACCGGCGGATTGTACTCGAGCCCCGAGGCAAATGCACTGCCTGCATCGGCATCTGCCATGCGGATGACCGGCGGCTTTTCATACTGCTGCATCTGATGCCTCACATTCTTTCAGCATCGCATCCGCCAGCGCACGGAGCTGCACAGCCGCCTGACAATCCGGATACCGGACAATAAACGGACATCCCTCGGCATCCGCCTGCTGAATCTCCTGTGAACGCGGAATCGTTCCGACGATTTTTGTATCAAAATCCGCAGCGAGCGCCTCCGTCAGCGCCTGCTCGTCGGGAACGCCGCGGCAGTTGAGAATCAGACCGCCGAGCGATGCATAGCCGCGCCCCTGAAAATTCTGCACTGCCATGCAGATATTCGCCGCTGCATAGCGCGCCATTTTTTCGCCGGATGTGACCACGAAAACACGGTCGGCATAGCCCTTGCGCATCGGCATGGAGAAGCCGCCGCAGACAACGTCGCCGAGGACGTCATAGAGTACGATATCCGGCTGATATTTCTCGTAGGCACCGAGCTTTTTGAGCGTTTCGAGCGCATTGATGATGCCTCTGCCCGCGCAGCCGACGCCCGGCACGGGTCCGCCCGCCTCTACGCAGATCACGCCGCTTTCGCTGACGGTGACAATATCTTCGAGCGCGATTTTGTTTCCCCTTTCGCGCTCGAGCTGCAAAACGGTCGGGATGCGGCTGCCGTGATGCAACAGCGCGGTCGAATCTGCCTTCGGGTCGCAGCCAATCTGCATGACGCGCAGACCTCTCGCGGCAAATTCCGCCGACAGATTGCCGGAGATCGTCGATTTGCCGATGCCGCCTTTGCCGTATATCGCAATTTTGATCATGGTGATTTCCTTTCCGCGGACATAAAAAAGCCGTATCCTCTTCCGAAAAAGAAAATACGGCTGTACCGGTTGCATATGTCCGGCTGTCGTACTTTTGCCGCAAGACAGCGTGTGCGCTGCGTTTTGGCATCAGAAGAAAGCGTCATAATGATGAAATTTTTTGTTCATGCGGGCGCGTAAACGGTTTTGGCACTGACACCGCTGAGTCTGCCGATGCCGCCTGCGAGGCGGTTGATCGCATCCTGCGGCGCGTCAATGGCAATGTTGATGATGCTGATTCCCTTTGTGCGGTAGGGGATGCCCATGCGCCCGATGATAAACTGGTCGTATTCATGCAGGAGCGCATTGATGCTCGCGGCGGAGCTGCTGTCCTGCACGATGATCGCAATGACTGCGACTCTCGATTCCATATCTGAGATTCCTTTCCGGCTGCCGGCTTCCTTCCGTCAAGCGGCAGCCCGCTGTTTCTATTATAACCGATTCATGCGAAAAAGTCAATCATCTCCTGCGGTTTCCGGATTCTGACATGGTATTTTGCACAGGCGCGGACGGTTCATCGCCGGAAATGTGCAGATTTTGCAGGATAAATATGAATAAATTATGAATATGGCTGTTTGGGGGTTTCTTTTTTTCTGCATTTGTGCTATAATAGTACCGTATTATGCCGCATTATGCTTTCGCGGCGAAGGAGGTCCAAAACATTGCGTCAAAACGTGTATGCTCTCGGCATTGACGTCGGCTCAACGACGGTCAAAACTGTGGTGATTGATGCGCAGAATCAGATTCTTTCGCGCTGCTATCAGCGCCATATGTCCCGCGTCCGTGAAACGGTCATGGCTCAGCTTCAGGATCTGAAAAAACAGTTCCCCGATGCACAGTTCAAAATCTGCATCACCGGCTCGGCAGGACTCGGTCTTGCGCAGAGCGCGGATATCCCGTTTGTGCAGGAGGTCCATGCGGCATTCCTTGCGGTCAAGTCGGATTATCCGCAGGCGGATGTGGTGATCGAGCTCGGCGGCGAGGATGCGAAGATGATCTTCCTGACCGGCGGCGTCGAGCAGCGCATGAACGGCTCCTGCGCAGGCGGCACCGGCGCGTTCATCGACCAGATGGCAACGCTCCTCGGCATCACGGCGGACGAAATGGATGCACTCTCGCTGAAAGCAGAAAAACGCTATCCGATCGCTTCCCGCTGCGGCGTTTTTGCAAAATCCGATATCCAACCGCTGCTCAATCAGGGCGCAAAGCGCGAGGATATCGCGGCGAGCATCTTTCAGGCGGTCGTCGATCAGACCGTTTCGGGTCTTGCACAGGGCAGAACCATTGAGGGCACCGTGCTGTTTCTCGGCGGTCCGCTTTCCTTCCTTCAGGGTCTGCGGCAGGCGTTCGTCCGGACGCTGAAGCTCGACGATGCACACGCGATTTTTCCGGAAAATGCACCGGTATTTGTTGCATACGGCTGTGCAATGTACGCTTCGCAGTCCGTCGGACCGATGACGCTTGCAGAGGCGCAGGACAAGCTCGAGCATGCGGAGACCGGCGGCAATACCGTCACCGGCGAGCCGCTCTTCCGCAGCCGGAAGGAATATGAGGCATTTATCGAACGGCATAAGGCGCATGACCTGCCCTTTGCCGATCTGCATACCTTCAAGGGCGATGCCTATCTCGGCATCGACGCGGGTTCAACAACCACAAAGCTCGTGCTGATTACCGGCGACGGCGATCTGCTTTATCAGTATTATGCGGCAAACCGCGGTCAGCCGCTCGACAGAATCGTCAAGCAGCTCAAAAAAATCTATGCCGAAAAGAATCCCGATCTGCATATCCGCGCTTCGGCGGTCACCGGATACGGCGAGGACTTTATCCGCGCAGGTCTCGGCATCGACTTCGGCATCGTGGAGACCGTCGCACACTTCAAGGCGGCTTCCTATTTCTGCCCAGATGTCGATTTTATCATGGACATCGGCGGTCAGGATATTAAATGCTTCAAAATCCGCAATCACAGCATCGACAGCATCATGCTCAATGAAGCATGCTCCTCGGGCTGCGGCTCGTTTATCCAGAGCTTTGCGCAGGCGCTCGGCTATGATATCGCGGAATTCTCGCAGCTCGGACTGTTCGCAGAGCATCCGGTCGATCTCGGCTCGCGCTGCACCGTCTTCATGAACAGCTCCGTCAAGCAGGCGCAGAAGGACGGCGCAACCGTCGAGGATATTTCCGCAGGTCTTTCCTCGTCGATCATCAAAAATGCAGTCTACAAGGTCATCCGCGCAAAATCCGTGGATGAGCTCGGAAAGAATATCGTCGTGCAGGGCGGCACCTTCCTCAATGATGCCGTGCTGCGGTCATTTGAAATGGAGCTCGGGCGCGATGTGATCCGTCCGGCGGTCTCCGGTCTCATGGGCGCATTCGGCGCGGCACTCTATGCAAAGGAGCATGCACCTGCCGAAACAACCACGATCTCTGCGGAGAAAATCGCGGATTTCAGCTATCAGACCCGCAGCGCAAAATGCGGCGGCTGTACTGCACACTGCGCACTGAATATCGTCATTTTCCCGGACGGCGGCAGATACATCTCCGGCAACCGCTGCGAACGCGGTGCGGGCAAAAAGCAGACCGATGATATCCCGTCGCTCTATGATTATAAATATAAACTGATTCTCAGTCAGGATCAGCATCCGGTCTTCGGAAAGCGGCGCGGCACGGTCGGTCTGCCGCTCGCGCTGAGCTACTATGAGCAGATGCCGTTCTGGTCTGAGCTGTTTGCACGGCTCGGCTTTGCGGTAAAACTCTCGCATGAAAGCGACCGCGATATGTATTACAAGGGGCAGCATACGATCCCTTCGGATACGGTCTGCTATCCGGCAAAGCTGGCACACGGGCACATCGAAGACCTGCTGGAGCAGGGTGTCGATTTCATCTTCTGGCCCTGTATGAGCTATAATTTCGATGAGGGATGCAGCGACAATCACTACAACTGTCCGGTCGTTGCGTATTATCCGGAGCTGCTGCGTGCCAATAACAGCAAGCTCACCGAGCAGAATTTCATCACGCCGTATATGGACCTCAACCGGCAGAAGGGCGTGTATCTTTCGCTCAGGGATGCGCTTGCCAAATGGCAGATTCCGGCTGCGGAGCTGAAAACTGCGCTGAAACAGGCATATGCCGCGCAGATGCAGTACCGCATGAATGTCGCACAGGAGGCACAGCGCATTATTACCGAGGCGCGGAAGCAGGGCAGAAAGATCATTGTCCTTGCAGGCAGACCTTATCATATCGACAAGGAAATCAATCACGGCATCCATAAGCTGATTACCAGCCTCGGTATGGCGGTCATCAGTGAGGATGCGGTCGCTTCGCTTGCAATGGTCGGCAAGCTCGGCGTGCTGAATCAGTGGACCTATCATTCGCGGCTCTACCGCGCAGCGAAGTTCGTCAACGATCAGCCGGATATGCAGCTCGTGCAGCTTGTCTCCTTCGGCTGCGGCATCGACGCCGTGACGACCGATGAGGTGCGCGCGATTCTCGAAAAGGGCGGCAAGCTCTATACACAGCTCAAGATCGACGAGATCAATAACCTCGGCGCGGCGAAAATCCGCCTGCGCTCACTGGTCGCGGCGATGGAGGAGCATCCGGCACAGAAACCGGAAAAGGCATCCGAACCGGCACCGGCGCGCGTCCCCGTGACAGTATAAGACGGACAACCCCTGAGGAGGGCTTATGAAAAAGCGATGGACTTTGCCCGGCGCAGCGGCAGGACTGCTTGCGGGCTGGGCGGTCTTGGAAAATACGGCGCTGCTGCGTGTGAAGCATTATGCTGCCGCGATGCAGGGGCTGCCGCGGATTGTTCAGATTTCCGATCTGCATAAGCGGCAGTTCGGCGCCGGACAGCGCAGGCTGATCCGGAAAGTCGCTGCCTGTCAGCCGGAATATATCCTGATTACCGGCGATCTCATTTCGCGGACAGTGACCGATTTTACCGGTACGGAGCAGCTTCTGCGCAGGCTCGGCGCGCTCGCGCCGGTCATTGTTTCCGAGGGCAATCACGAAGCCGATCTGCCGCCGGTGCTCTATGCGGAATTCCGTGCGGCGGTACGGCGGAGCGGCGCAGAATATCTCAGAAATGAAATCATACAGCTCGGGGAGATTCATCTTGCGGGGCTTGCACTGTCGTCCGATTACTTCCGCGGCGGCGGCAATTTCGGCTTCCGCGGCGAGAAAATCTGCACGAAGAAAACACTGCGGCTGCGGCTCGGCAAATGCCCTGCACATACGCTGCTGCTCGCGCATGATCCGCTGCGCTTTCCCGCTTATGCGGAATGGGGCGCGGAGCTGACGCTTTCGGGACATGTGCACGGCGGCGCGGTGCGTCTGCCGCTGCTCGGCGGACTGCTTTCGCCGGAGCGTACATTCTTTCCGAAATTTGACAAGGGCAAATTCCGGCAGGGGGATTCCGAGATGATCGTCAGCGGCGGGCTCGGCAAGCTGCGGCTGTTCAATCCGCCGGAAATCTGCCTGATTACATCGGTGCCGCGGCACGACAGGATCCTGCAAAAACAGACAGGACACACCGCGGAGACCGGATAGCAGGCTGTATGTTTTCCGCAGAACAGGTTACAATTTTTCTGCGGACGGAACAAAAGGCACCGGCAGTTTTCCGCTGCCGGAAGGGAGCATGACTTATGGAGCACAGGAAATACCGGCATCTTTTTTCGACGGTATTCGGCATACTGCTGCTCGGGATGCTGACACTCTGGTTCGGCATGATCTGGGCGCATTATTACGCAGATATTATTATCGAGCCGTTCTTCCGGCGCGGAAACTGGGTCGTCGTGCTGATTTATCTGGTACTGACGGAGCTGGTTTTCAAAGCCTATCACTGCACGAAGTTCGGCTATCTCAAGCGAAGTGACCTGATCTACTATCAGCTGATCGGCGTTTCGATTGTCAATGTGATCACCTATTTCCAGATCAGCCTGATCGGTCGGCACTTCATGCCGCTTGCACCGATGCTGCTGCTGACAGGGCTCGATTTTGTGACGGTATTCGGCTGGGCGCTGCTGATCAGCGGCTTATACTTCCGGCTTTTTCCGCCGCGCAGGCTCATCATCGTTTACGGCTCTGCCAAGGCTGCGGAGCTCGTCCTGAAAATGAGCACGCGCGTCGATAAATATATGATCTGCGAGAGCATCAGCTGTGCGGTCGGGCTCCGTGAGATCACAAAGCTGCTCGATGAATTCGAGGGCGTGATCCTCTGCGAGGTGCCCGCCGAGCTGCGCAACGATCTGCTCAAATACTGCTGCGGACACCGTCTGCGCGCTTATATTGCACCGAAGATTTCGGATATTCTCATGCGCGGCGGCGATGAGCTGCGGCTCTTTGATACACCGCTGATCCTCTGCCGCAATGAAGGTCTTTCGCCGGAGCAGAGAATCGTCAAGCGCTGCTTTGATCTGGTCGTTTCTGCGCTGCTGCTGCTGCTCGCTTCGCCGGTCATGCTGATCTGTGCCGCGGCGGTCCGGCTCGAGGACGGCGGTCCGGTCTTTTACCGGCAGCGCCGGCTGACACGCGACGGCAGGGAATTTGAAGTGCTCAAATTCCGCAGCATGATTCCCGATGCGGAGGCAGACGGCAAGCCCGTCCTTGCCGCGGACAATGACATGCGCATTACGAAAACCGGCAGAATCCTCCGCAGATTCCGGCTCGATGAGCTGCCGCAGCTGCTCAATATCCTGCGCGGCGAAATGTCGCTTGTCGGACCGCGTCCGGAGCGTCCGGAGCTCACAGAGGAATATGCAAAAAAATATCCCGAATTTCCGTACCGTTTGCAGGTCAAAGCCGGACTGACCGGCTATGCACAGGTGACCGGTACCTACGATACCGAACCCATTGATAAGCTGAAAATGGACCTGATGTATATTGAACAGTATTCACTGCTGCTCGATATCCAGATTTTGCTGCTGACGCTGAAAACAGCGCTGTTTCCGCCGGAAACAAATGCAGAGGAATTTTCCGCGTATCATCCGGAAAGCAAGAATAAGGAGTAAATACCATATGCAGAATCCGAATCAGATTCTGACGGCGGTTATTATGGCTGGCGGCAGGGGCGAACGCTTCTGGCCGAAAAGCCGCATCCGCTGTCCGAAGCAGTTTCTGCCGCTGACAGGCGACGGTGAGACTATGCTGCAAAAAACCGTCCGGCGTGTCGGCGGTCTGGTGCCGCCGGAGCAGACCTATATCGTCACAAATGCGGAATATATGCCGCTTGTGCGGGAGCAGCTTCCGGATATTCCGGCAGAAAATCTGCTCGCCGAGCCTGCACCGCGCAATACCGCGCCCTGCATTGCACTTGCTGCCGCGGTGATTCAGAAACGCAGCGGCAATGCTACAATGCTTGTGCTGCCCGCCGATCATCTCGTGCGGCATGAGGAAATCTGTTCCGATGTGCTCTGCCGTGCAGCCGCTGCCGCGGAGGAGACCGATTCGCTCGTGACAATCGGCATCACGCCGACCTATCCCGAGACCGGATACGGCTATATCGCTTTCTCGCGCGCGAAGTATCTGCCGCGTGGCGTCTATCAGGTAGACAGCTTCAAGGAGAAGCCGGATGCCGAAACAGCACGCAGCTACGTCAATTCCGGAAATTATCTCTGGAACAGCGGCATGTTTGTCTGGAAGACGGATGTCTTTCTTGATGCCGTGAAGACGCATCTTCCGGCGGCATATGAGATTGCTGCGGAGATCAGAGACGCCTGCGATACGGATGCATTTGATGCCGTGCTGCAAAAGCGATTCCCCGATATGCCGTCGATCTCCGTCGATTTCGGCATCCTCGAAAAGACCGAACGGCTCTGCACAATTCCGGGCAGCTTCGGCTGGGATGACGTCGGAAGCTGGCCTGCGCTGCGGCGCGTTGCCAAGACGGATACAAACGGCAATTACCGCGACGGCGATATCATCACAATCGGGACGAAAAACTGCGTTTTTTCCGGCAGGGAGAAGCTGATTGCAGCGGTCGGGCTGGAGAATATCGTGGTTGTCGATACAGAGGATGCGCTGCTGGTCTGTGATATGGACGCGGCGCAGAATATCAAAAAAATTACGGAAATGCTGCGGGAGCAGGGCAGAGGAGAACTGCTCTGATTCCTGCCGGAAAATGGAACGGAGGTATACGGATATGGAACAGCTCACCGGAGATGTGATTTTGGAACAGATGCGCAGAGACTACGGGCGCGGTGCGTTCGGCAGAATGATTCTGCTGCTGCTGCCTGCTGTCGGTATGGGTGTATCGGCTTATCTGCATGGGATCAAGGACCCTGTGACGATTATCCTTGCCGTTGCGACTGCCGCTGCGCTGATCTTTTTCCTGCTCGGGCTTTACAGGGTGATCTTCATTCAGAAGCATCCGCTGATTCAGCAGTTCGGCAGCGCGATTGCACTCGCAGGCTGCATCCGCGCAGGCGATACCTTCGCAATCTGGCATACGCCGCCTTACCGCAAGCATCAGCTGATCATTACAGAGGAATACATCGTTACGCCGGAGAAGGTGCAGAGCTATCTGCCGCTGGAAAAGATTACGCATGTTCAGCGCGTGATGCTGCACGGTGCGGGATTCCTGCGTATTCTTTTCGGTACGCGCAGCCTTGCCGCTGCAACGGCGCTCGGCATCTCTGCGAAGGAGCGCAGATTCCAGAAGGAACATCCGCTGCCGGATACGGAGCAGTTTGATCTGCTCTGCCTCTGGGATGTCAAGAAGCATAAGCATACCTACTATGTCTCCGCCGGAGATTTCCATGATGTGCTGGCATTTCTGCGCGAGTATCTGCCGGAGGCGCAGATTAAACCGGAGCGCTCGATCTGAGAAAAGGAGTAATACACAATATGAAGCATGCATTGATTACCGGTATCACCGGTCAGGACGGTTCTTATCTTGCAGAGCTGCTGCTCGAGAAGGGCTATGAGGTATACGGCATCTGGCGCCGCAAAAGCGTGGTCGATTACGGCAATATCGCGCATCTCAAGGATCAGATTCATCTGATTTATGCGGATATGACCGATCTGGTCTCGCTGATCTCCGCCATGCGGATTTCACAGGCGGATGAGGTCTATAATCTCGCGGCACAGAGCTTTGTCGCCACAAGCTGGGAGCAGCCGGTCGCAACGGCGGAGATTGACGCGCTCGGCGTGACGAATCTGCTCGAAGCGATCCGGATCGTCAAGCCGGAGGCACGGTTCTATCAGGCTTCAACCTCGGAAATGTTCGGCAAGGTGCAGGAGATTCCCCAGAAGGAGTCCACGCCCTTCTATCCGCGCAGCCCCTACGGCGTCGCAAAGCTCTACGGTCACTGGATCACGAAGAATTACCGCGAGAGCTTCGGGCTTTTTACCTGCTCGGGCATCCTCTTTAATCATGAATCGGAGCGCCGCGGCAAGGAGTTTGTCACGCGCAAGATCACCGATGCCGCTGCCAGAATCCGGCTCGGGAACCGGGACTGCGTGGAGCTCGGCAATCTCGATGCCAAGCGCGACTGGGGACATTCCAAGGACTATGTCCGCGCGATGTGGCTGATGCTCCAGCAGGATACGCCCGATGATTATGTCGTCGCGACCGGCGAGACACGCTCCGTCCGCGAATTTGCAGAATGTGCCTTCCGTGCCGTCGGCATCGAAATCGAATGGCAGGGCGAGGGCGTCGATACGGTCGGCATCAACAAGGCAAACGGCAAAACGGTTGTGAAGGTCAATCCGAAGTTCTACCGTCCGGCGGAGGTCGAGCTGCTGCTCGGCGATCCTTCCAAGGCGGAGCAGAAGCTCGGCTGGAAGCGCGAGATTTCGTTTGATGAGCTCGTCACGTGCATGGCGCAGAATGATCTTCGGCTGGTCAAGGATGAACTCGGCATCTGATTTTTTTGCCGGAGGCATATGAAACATGAATATCGCATTTGACGCAAGCCCGCTGATCGGAGACAATATCTCCGGCGTGGGCTGGTGTGAGGCAAATCTGACGGATGCGCTGACGCAGCTGCATCCGGAGGAGAAATACCGGTTTGAATATTTCACGCTGCGTTCGCCGGAGGAGAAGGTACGGCGGATGCAGCCCTTTGTCCGCGAAAATACGCCGCTGCATCCGGCAAGGTTTTCGCCGCTTGCCTATCGCATGCTCTCGAATTTCGTGCCGGTTCCGTACTGTGCATTTCAGGGCAAATGGGCAGATGTGACGCATTTTTTCAATTATATCGTGCCGCCTTTTGTCCACGGGAAAACTGTTGTCACGGTGCATGATATGGTGCTCAGGGCATATCCGGAAACCATGCGCAGACGGACGCGGCTTCTGCTGCAAACCGGTCTGCGGCGCTCGATGAAGCGTGCCGACAGAATCGTCACCGACAGTGAATTTTCACGCTCGGAGATCATCAGGTATTATCCGGATATGGCGGAGAAAATCCGCGTGGTCCCCTGCGGCGTGGACCGGACGCGCTTTCAGCCTGCATCAGAGCAGGAGATCAGGAAGGTACGAAAAATTCACCATCTGCCGGAGCGCTATTTTCTCTATCTCGGAACACTGGAGCCGCGCAAGAATCTCGTGCGGCTGATCCGCGCCTATGCGCTCCTGCGTGAGCGGTATCCGGATGCACCGGCGCTCGTGCTCGCAGGCGGCAAGGGCTGGCAGTATGAGCGGATTTTTGAGGCATCCGCTTCGCCCGATGTGCGCGGACATATCATTTTCCCGTCCTATATCCCCTCGGAGGATATCGCGGCGGTTTATTCCGGCGCACTGGCATTTGTGTTTCCCTCGCTCTATGAGGGATTCGGTATGCCGCCGCTGGAGGCAATGGCGTGCGGATGTCCCGTACTGACCTCGAAAACGGCTTCGCTGCCGGAGGCGGTCGGGAATGCGGCGCTTGTCTGCAATCCGCTGAAAATCCGCGCGATTGCAAGGGGCATGGAGCTGCTGCTGACGCGCGAAAGCCTGCGGAATACGCTCATCGAACGCGGATTCCGCCGTGCGGAGGAGATGAGCTGGGCGGCAGCCGCGGAAAAGCTGTATCAGGTATACGGCGAATTACAGGAGAAGGAGTGAGCAGGGATGCAGCATCAGGGAACCGTCACGCTGGAAACAGAGAGACTGATCCTGCGGCGATTTACCGTTTCGGATGCGCCGGCAATGTACCGGAACTGGGCATCCTCGAAGGATGTGGCACGCTTTCTGACATGGGAGCCGCATAAGAATGCGGAGGAGACGGAAGCACTGCTGAAGGAATGGGTGAAGGCATATGATGCGCCGGACTGCTATAACTGGGCGATTGCACTGAAGCCCGAGGGCAAGCTGATCGGCAATATCTCCGTGGTGCATCTGTATCCGGAGGCCGCATGCGCCGTGCTCGGCTACTGCATCGGCGAACGCTGGTGGGGCAGCGGCTATATGCCGGAAGCCGGCGGCGCCGTGCTGCAATATCTGTTTGAGACAGTCGGCGTGAACCGCGTTGCGGCGAATCATGATATTGCAAATCCGAAATCCGGCAGAGTGATGCAGAAGCTCGGCATGCGCTATGAGGGAACGCTCCGGCAGCAGGGCTACGCAAGAGGCAGAGTCTTTGACGATGTCTGGTACGGGATGCTCGCGGAGGAATACCGGAGGCTGAAAGCGCATGCAGCAGAATAACCGCCCGCGGCTGCTGATTGCCGGAAAGGCGTATGCACCGCATATCGGCGGCATTGAGACCGTCATGCAGCAGACTGCGGAATATATGCGAAAATACGCAAAAACTAAGGTGCTCTGCTGCCGCGACGAGCTCGGTCTGACGAAAAAGGAAAAAATCCGCGGAGTGCCTGTGACCTATGCAGGCAGCTTCGGAACCGTCGCCTCGTGTCCGGTTTCCTTCTCCTATCTCGGCGAATTCCGGCGCAAGGTCATGCTTGCGGATACCGTTGAGCTGCATCTGCCGTTTCCGGTTGCCGATCTGGCACTGCTGCTCTCGGGATATAAGGGGCGTGTGGTCGTTGCATGGCACAGCGATGTCGTGCGGCAGAAGCATATGCTCACGCTCTATAAACCGCTGATGAAATGGCTGCTGAAACGCGCCGATGCAATACTCGTTGCGACAAAGGCGCATATCGACAGCTCGCCGTATCTGCCGCCGTTTCGGGAGAAATGCGTAATCGTGCCCTACGGCATTGATCCGGCGGAATATGAATTCCGTCCGCATCTCACGCCGCTGACGTCGCAGCTTCGGAACAGTCATGCGAAGAAGATTTTATTCACCGGACGTCTGGTGTATTATAAAGGTGCGGATGTGCTGCTCGAAGCCTTTGCGAATGTGAAGGCGGATGCGGAACTGTTTTTTGCCGGAACGGGCGTGCTCGAGCCGGAATTGCAGGCGCGTGCCGAAACGCTCGGCATCCGTGACCGCGTGCATTTCCTCGGCAGACGCATGACGCCCGAGCTGCGCGATATGTTCGCGGACTGTGATCTTTTCGTGCTGCCGTCGGTCGCAAACAGTGAGGCATTCGGCATTGTGCAGCTTGAGGCAATGGTCAACGGCAAGCCTGTCATCAATACGGCACTGCCGACAGGCGTCCCGCTGGTCAGCATCCACGGGGAAACCGGTCTGACCGTTCCGCCGCAGGATGCCGGTGCACTGACGGACGCCATGGAGCAGTTGCTGAACGATGATGCGCTGCGCGAACAATACGGCAAGGCAGCGCGTGAACGTGTCCTGCGCGAGTTTTCGCTCGAAACGGTGATGCGGAACACACGCAGGGTGCTGCTGAATAAATAAGGAGCAGAGCGATATGAAAATTCTGATTACCGGCGCGGCAGGCTTTGTCGGTTCCTATGCGGTGGAAGCGTTTGCGGCGAAGGGATATGCGGTGCATGCCGCGATTCTGCCGCAGGAAACGCTGTCGCCGGAGCTGCTGCCGCTGTGTACGGTGCATCATTTCGATCTGCTGGATACGGCATCGGTTTCGGCGCTGCTGCAACAGATTCAGCCGGACCGGATTCTGCATCTTGCGGCGCAGAGCTCGGTTGCCGCTGCATGGAAGCAGCCGCAGCTGACCGCCGATCTCAATATCAAAGGGACAGTCAATCTGCTGGAGGCGGCACGGAATCTGCCGGCTTTGCCGCGGATTCTGCTGATCGGCTCTGCCGAGGAATACGGGAAACTGCCGTCGGATGCGGAGGGGACGCAGCTTGTTTCCGAGTCTGCACCGCTGCATCCGGTCAATATCTATGCTGCGACGAAGGCTGCCGCGGAGCAGCTCGCAGGGGTCTATGCCGCTGCATACGGTCTGCCGGTGATCTGCGTCCGCGCGTTCAATCATTTCGGACCGAAGCAGCGGGAGATTTTCGTTGCTGCGGATTTCTGCAAGCAGGCGGCGGAGATTGAGCTTGGACTGCGTGAGCCGGTAATCCGGACGGGCAATCTCGATGCAAGGCGCGATTTTACCGATGTACGCGATATTGTCCGTGCCTACGTGCTTTTGCTGGAATCCGGCAGAGCGGGGGAGACCTATAATGTCGGTAGCGGCAAAGCAATCCCGATTTCGGAGATGCTGGATATGATCCTGTCCTGCTGCCGCGTACCGGTGCGCCGTGAGATTGACCCTGCAAAGCTGCGTCCGGCAGAAACGGCATATCTTGCTGCTGGTACAACAAAATTGCAAAGCGATACCGGCTGGCGCCCCGAAATCCCGACGGGGCAGACAATCGCCGATACGCTTGATTTCTGGCGGCAGAAACTGAAGGAGCAATCGGAAGCATGATCGGAAAGCTGCGTGAACTCTATCAATACCGCGAGATGATCGTCAGCCTTGTGCGAAAGGACCTGAAAGGGCGCTATAAGGGCAGTGTGCTCGGATTCCTCTGGACCTTCCTGAATCCGCTTTTGCAGCTGCTTGTCTATACAATGGTTTTTTCGGTCATTCTGAAAAGCGGCATCCCGAATTACTATCTGCATCTGTTTGTCGCGCTGGTGCCGTGGATTTTCTTTGCATCCTCGCTGACAACCGGTGCAAAGCTCGTGCTCGATCAGAAGAATATGATCAAGAAAATCTATTTTCCGCGCGAGGTGCTGCCGGTCGCCTATACGCTCAGCAGCTTCTGCAATATGCTCTTTTCCTTCCTCATCATCTTTCTGGTGATTGCGGTGATGCGGCTCGGCGTGAATCTTCCGGCGCTGCTCTGGCTGATTCCGGTCATGCTGATTCAGCTTGTGCTGGTGCTGGGCATGAATCTCATCACCTCCGCCGTCACGGTGTATATCCGCGATCTGGAGCATATCATGGGCGTTGTCAGCATGGCGTGGATGTATCTTTCGCCGGTTGTATACGGCATCGACTTCGTGCCGGACTATTGGCACAAATGGTATCTGCTTAATCCGATGGCGCCGCTTGTGCTCTCCTACCGCGATATTCTATATTATCAGCGCGCGCCGCAGCCGAAGCATCTTCTGATCGCAGCAGGCATCAGTCTGCTGATTCTGTGCTTCGGATATCTGATCTTTGAAAAGCTGCAGCGCCGCTTTGCAGAGGTGCTTTGATGTCATCCGTTTGGAAAACAATCCGGAAATATCTGCCGCAGATTGCATTCGGCGCGGCAGTGCTCTGGCTGTTCATAGAAATCTACCCGATTATTTTCGCAACGCATGACGACATGCGGAATTATACGCTCGTCCGGCGCGGCATGGTCTTTGCCGATTCGGTCAGAGCCGCAAAGACCGGCAGAATCTCGCATTTGTGGAATCATCATCTGCTGGCGCTGCCGTTCCGCGCGAACAAGGTCTGGTTTTATAAGCTGATTCAATATGCGGCATTTCTCTTTGATATTTATGCGGGCTGGAAGCTGCTGCGTGCACATGCTGACAGGCGGTTTGCCGATCTGACTGCGGTGCTTGCGGTATCGTGGGCTTGTATTTCGGCGTATCACAATCTGCTGATTGCCTATGCGCTCTGTCATCAGATACCGGTCGGGCTCTGCTTCCTCTCGCTGTATCATTTCGGCAATGCGCTGCAATCACAGCGGAAAAAGGATACCGTGCTGAGCTGCGTCTATCTGCTGCTCGCCGTGATGATCTATGAAGCATTTGCGGCAATGGTGCTCTTTCTGCTGGTCTGGGCACTCTGTCAGCCGGCTGGGAAGGATATCTCCTTTTTCAAATGGCTGCGGTCTGCATCCGGACGCATTCTGCCGCAGCTTCTGACCGTCGCAGGCTACAGCCTGATCTATTTTGCATGGCAGCATGTTTATCCGCCTGCCTATGACGGCATTGCAATGGATCTGCAAGAGCCGTTCATGAGCCTCTATTCACTGAAAACCTACGCGCTTTCGTTCTTTCCGGTCTGGGAGCTGATGCGCCTTGCAAAGGAGCATCCGATTTCGGCTGCGGGATTTCTTTCGCATCTGATGCATCCGGCGGCATGGCTGACCGCAATGCTGACAACGGTCTGCTTCTGGCAGCTTCTGCCGCATATCCGGATGAAACCGGAGAAGCTGCGGAATCTGCTGCTGCTCTCCGGAATCGGAATCTTTCTGCCCTGCACGCTGACCGCTGTCAGCGAAAAATACATGGGCTGGATGCGGCGCGGCACGGACGGTTATCTGCCGTCATTCTACAGCTTTCTGTTTGTGACGGGCTTTCTGCTCGCTGCGGCGCTGCTGATCTATCAGACTGCCCCGCATCACAACCGCAGACAGGCGTCGCGCATTCTGCTGAGCATCTGCGTCTTCTGCACATGTCTCTCCGCAAGCGCCGTGACGGATATGTGGAAGCCGCATTTTGCCGAGCTGTCGCTGCGTTACCGCAATTTTGACTATGTTGTCTCGCAGGTGCTGCCGGACTGTGACGCAGACTGGCAGATTTGTGCGCCGGACAATGCAGGCATTCATCTGGACCGCGCGTTTACGCAGGATTATCTGAAAATATACAATCCTGAGAATATCGCATATATCCACGAGCCGCAGAATCTCGATGCGGAAAAGCAGACACTCTGCATGCGGATGCCCGTGAACTACGCCTATGCGGTCACCGGCGAGACGGACACGGAACTGCGTGCGCGGTCGCTGACCTTCCGGACGCTTGTGCCGGAGCATTTCAATATAACGCTTTATGATACCGACGGCAATGCGCTCGAGTTTTACGATGTCGCAGACGGCAGTCAGCTGACGCCGCCGGCGGGCAGATATTTTGATCTGACAAAGCGTGTGGAGAATATACCGGCGGATGCGGCATAGCCGCTGCGCCGGAGAACGGAGGGCAGCGCCTTGGCTGCAATCGAAATCCAGAATCTGAAAAAATCCTTCCGGCTCTATGCCGACAGGGGGCAGTCGCTCAAGGAGAAGCTGCTCTCGCCGGAGCGCCGCCGCTATCAGACGCGCACCGTGCTCGACGGCATTTCGCTGACCGTCAGGGAGGGCGAGGCAATCGGTCTCGTCGGGAAGAACGGCTGCGGCAAATCGACGCTGCTCAAGCTGATGAGCCGGATTCTCTATCCGGACAGCGGCAGCGTGAAGCTCAGCGGCAGGGTCTCCTCGCTGATTGAGCTCGGCGCAGGCTTTCACCCCGATATGACCGGACGGGAAAATATCTTCACGAATGCTTCGATTTTCGGTCTGACGCATCAGGAGATCGAGGCGCGGCTTGATGAGATCATTGCATTTTCCGAGATGCAGGATTTTATAGATACGCCTGTGCGGACATATTCCTCGGGCATGTATATGCGGCTTGCATTTTCGGTTGCGATTCATGTCGGCGCGGATATCCTGCTGATCGACGAGATCCTTGCGGTCGGCGATGCGGCATTTCAGGCGAAATGCTTTGAGCGGCTCATGGAGATCAAGGCGTCCGGCACGACAATCGTCATTGTCTCGCACAGTATGGCACAGCTCGAACGCATCTGCGACCGGACAATCTGGATCGAGGACGGCAAAATCCGCATGGAGGGCGCGCCGAATGAAGTGCATCCGAAATATCTCGAGGAAATGGGAAAGCGGCGGCAGCTCAGTGCTTCCGCAGCGCCGAAGCAGGAGCAGGCGGAGCCGTCCGAGTCGCCTGCAAAATGGAAGCATATCTGCCTGCTGAATGAACAGGGCGAGCGGATTGACAAATTCCGCACCGGTGATACCGTGATTCTTGAGATGACCTATGAAGCCGATCCCGAACGCGCGGAGGAGGCGCTTGTCGGGCTTGCACTCTACCGTGCGGACAAGGCGCTCTGCTACGGAACCAATACGCAGCGCGAGCGGATGCAGCCGCTGAAGCTGCAAAAAAACGGCGTGATCCGCTGCCGGTTTGCGCCGATGAATCTGATTGCAGGCACATACTGGTTTGATGTCGGCTTGCGCAGAATGGATATGTTTGCTTATGATTATGCCGCACAGGCTGTGCGGTTTACGGTCTATGACCCGATTGACGAGACCGGCGTCACAAGACTCGATCACACATGGGATATCCCATAACAGAAAAATACCGGAATTCCGAAATATAATCAGGCGGAGGGATGATGCAATGGAACAGGATGTACTGCAAAAAAAGCTGCGTGCGCTGCATTCTTCAAAGGAGAGCTTTACGGTGACACCGGCACCGCACGGAAAATTCAAGCTGGCAAAGCGGCTCGGCAGAAAGCTGTCATACTGGTATGTTTCGCCGTTCGGCGAGAAGCAGAATCAGTTTAACGATGCCGCTGCCGATCTGATCGAGGCGCTGAATCAGCGCGTAGAAGCCTTTGAAGGCGAGATTGCGATTGTCCGCGCGGAATTCAAGCAGCGGATTGCCGATTTCCGCAAGGAGACGCGGCAGACGCTTGCGAGAACCCATGCCGAGGAGCAGGACGCGATCAATGCCGTCTCGGATGATCTGGAGCGCAGTCTCTGCATTGCCGCACCGGAGAGCCGGAGCGGTGTCGGACAGCCGCCGCTGACCAAGCTGCCGGTGATCGGTACCGAGCTGCTGTTTCAGGATTTCCATGCGGTGCAGAAGGCACGCTCCGCAGAGGAAACGGAATCCGCGCTCGAATCGCTCAGCGCCGATTACCGCAATATGCTGACCGAATCCATGGAACGGCTGACCGACCCGAAGGTCATGAAGCCGATTGCGATTGTCTGCAATTCCTTCGGCAGCGGCACGCGCATCGAAGCGATCCGCAATGAAATCTGGGATTTATATACGCTGCTGCGCGATTCCGGCAGACATCCCGTCTATATCGTGTCGATTGAGCCGGCGGGCGGCGAGACCGCAGTCGGCGGCGATGTGCACTATGTTCCGGACGACTGCCTCGGCGACTGGATGCGGCAGTATGATCCGGCGCTGCTGATCTTCTGCGAAAGCACGACCGGCATCCTCACGGCAGGCGACCAGTGCATGCTGCTGCGGAATGCCGTTCTGCGGCTCAGCGGACAGAATCCGGCGCAGGCACTCGGCGGCAGCAAAATGCAGGAGCTGCTGCATCTCTGCGATTTCGGCGTGCAGCATTACTGCGTCGCATCGAACCGTGCCGCAGATATCATGGAGCAGCACGGCTTCCGGCGTCCGGCGGTGATGTATCCGTATATCAACATGAAAAAGCCGATGTTTACGCGCAGACCGCGTCCGCTGGACCCTGCGCATCTGACGGTCGGCTTTGCATCCTCGCCGATGGGTCCGGAGCAGGCGGATGCAAGAGGCATTCCGGCGCTCTGCGAGGTTGTGAAGCAGAATCCGGATATCCGTTTTCTGGTGCTCTGGCGCGATGCGGATGCCGTTGCGGTGCCGGATGCGCTGCGGGATGCGGAAAACTGCGAGGTGCGCACCGGCTCCTGCGATATGACTGCATTCTACGGCGAAATCGACTGCGTGCTGATTCCGTATGCAGAGGAGAATTATAATCATGCCTGCTCGCTGTCGGCGGTTGAGGGCATGCTGCTGGGCATTCCTGCGGTTGCAACGCCCTGCGCCGGTGTCTCGGAGCTGATTGCCGCCTGCGGCATCGGTCTGGTCGCCGAGGGGACGGATGCCGATTCGCTGACGAAGGCGCTGCGGCAGCTCGGTCCCTGCGCACAGGCATTTCAGGAGCCGTGGCGCACGGAAAAGCTCCGCGGACTGCTCTCGGGCAAGGAATTCGTCCAGTATGTCGAGACCTGCATTGCAGAAGCCGTGCCGCAGGGTGTGCATACGCTCTATGAATGGGACCGTCAGCTCAAGCTGCGCAATCTGCATCTGATCAAGGGCAATGCACAGCTGCGCGCTTACTATCAGCGGCAGGATGTGGCGGAAACCTATCAGGATACGCGCTTTTCGTCCTATCCGCAGAACTGCTTTGACCTCATGGAGCGGCAGAGTGTATCCGTTCTGCTGGAGCATCTGCTGCGCGGGAACCGTTCGCCGAAGCTGCTTGATCTTGCAAGCGGTACGGGCAGAATTCTGCGGGAGCTGCTGCCGTACGGCGAATGCACTGCCTGTGATGCGTCGCCTGCGATGCTTGAGATGCTGAAACGGCAGTATTCGGATGTAGACATCCGGCAGGTCGATCTGCTTGCGGATGAATTGGAAGGCGAGTACGATGCCGTGACGCTGTTCCGGTTTATCCGGCACTATGAATACGGCGCGCGCAGAATTCTCTGGTCCAAGCTGCGGAGCCTGATCGGTGAAAACGGTGTGCTGCTGTTCGATGTGCCGAATGCGCGCTTTGAGATTCCGCACCGCCAGAGCAACGGCTGGGGACAGTATCAGATTTACGATGTCTTCTGGACACGCCATGCACTCGAAAAAGAGCTTGCCGACAACGGGCTGCGTCTTGCGGCGCTTGTTCCGATCGGACAGGGGCTCTATCCGATGCCTGCCGAATACCGCAATGAGCCGATGACATGGACGGCGGCGGCTGTCCGGATTCCGGAGTAAAAGCGAAGTGTTTGTATTGACAAACCTGTTTGCCGTATGGTATAATAAACTTGTGTTTTCTGCGATGCGCAGTACAAATTCAGAATATGATAAAAGAGGAACAGAGAATGAAAAATGTCATCATCATCGGCGGCGGTCCTGCCGGACTGACTGCTGCGTATGAGCTGCTGAAAGACGGCAGCGGGGAATACCGTGTCACCGTACTGGAGGAAAGCGATGTGCTGGGCGGTATTTCGCAGACAGTTCGCTATCACGGAAACCGTATGGATATCGGCGGTCACCGCTTCTTCTCCAAGGACGATACCATTATGAAATGGTGGAGCGACCTGATGCCGGTACAGGGCAAGCCTTCGTATGACGATCAGGTGCTTGGCAGAGAAAAGCCGCTCGTGCAGGGCGGTCCCGATCCGCAGAAGGAAGACGTCGTCATGCTGGTGCGTGACAGAGTTTCCCGTATCTACTATAACAAATGCTTCTTCGATTATCCGATCTCCATGAACATGACCACGATCAAAAACATGGGCTTCCTGACAACGATGAAGGCGGGATTCAGCTACCTGAAAACGGTCTTCGTCAAGCTGCCGGAGGATAATCTCGAGAACTTCTATATCAACCGCTTCGGCAAGGTGCTGTATTCGATGTTCTTCGAGGGCTACACCGAAAAGCTCTGGGGCAGACATCCGCGCGAAATCTCCGCGGACTGGGGCAGCCAGCGCGTCAAGGGACTGTCGATTCTTGCGATTGTCAAGGATATGTTCAGCAAGCTGACCGGCAAAAAGAATAACAAGAATGCAGAGACCTCGCTGATCGAGCAGTTCTGGTATCCGAAGTACGGTCCGGGTCAGCTCTGGGAGCTGGTCGGCACAAAGGTGCAGGAAATGGGCGGCGAAATCCGCTTCGGTCATGCCGTGGAGCGCGTCAATACCGAGAACGGCAAGGTCACCTCTGTCGTCTGCAAAACCGCGGACGGTGAGGAGGAAATCTCCGGCGATATCTTCATCTCCTCGATGCCGATTAAGAATCTGGTCGGCGGTATGGAGGATGCCGATGCAGAGATGCAGCGCATCGCAGGCGGTCTGCCCTACCGTGATTTTGTGACGGTCGGTCTGCTCGTCAAGAAGCTGAACCTCAAAAATCAGACCGAGAAGCGCACACTTGCCAATATCGTTCCGGATTGCTGGATCTATGTGCAGGATAAGGGCGTCAAGCTCGGCAGAATTCAGATTTTCAATAACTGGTCGCCGTACATGGTCAAGAAGCCCGAGGAGACCGTCTGGATCGGACTCGAATATTTCTGCGATGAGGGCGACGAGTTCTGGAATATGACCGATGAGGAGTGCATTGCATTCGCGGTCAAGGAGCTCCGGAAAATGGGCGTCATTGAAAAGGGCGTCTGCCTCGATGCACACCGCGAAAAGGTGAAGAAGGCATATCCGGCTTATTTCGATACCTACAGCGAATTTGACCGCGTGATCGAATTCCTCGACGGCTACGACAATCTGTTCTGTGTCGGCAGAAACGGTCAGCACAGATACAATAATATGGATCACTCGATGCTGACGGCGATCAACGCCGCGGCAGCAATCAAGGCAGGCAGCACGGACAAGACGAATATCTGGAATGTCAACACGGAAAAGGAATATCACGAATCGAAATAACAAAGGAGTACCGATTTGTTATGAGAACACTGGCTGCGGATTTCCTGATTCCGCTTTGTTCCGCACTGGTCGCGGCTGCAACTGCCGCAGAATTGACGAAAAAGACCGCTCCGGCACCGCTGCCGGGGCGGTTTGCCGAGCGTATCACCGGAAAGCTCAAGGGCAACCGGCTTGCGCTGACGCTGGTCGGCGTGACCGGCGGCTTGCAGCTCGCTGCGTTCCTGCTGATCGACCTGCTGCTTTCGCAGTTTACGGTCGGCGAAACAGTTCCGAAATCAGGGCTTGCAGGCAGCAGCGGCATGGACTGGTTCCCGATGCTGCTGGTCTCGGTCTGCGGCTTTGCGGCGCTGCTCTGTGCGATGTACGGCAGGGGCGGCAGGCTGTTCCGATTTCTTCGCAGTACGGCGGTGACCGCTGCGGTGCTGCTGCTGGCGGAATGCTTCTTCTTCGGGGCAAAGAGTCTGACAGCCGATCCGCATTTTCAGGTGCTTTCGCAGTTCACGCTCGGCGATAATGCAGAGATTGCGGAGGATACCTCGCTCCGGTTCAGCGGCGAAACAGCCTTCATTGAGTGTACCCCTTCGCAGGGAACGCGCGCCGTCAGTCTCCGTTTGAAAAAGGAAGACGTCAACCGGATGCTGACCGTCACCGCATTCATGAAGGATGACAATTTCTCCAAGACCTATCAGCAGGTCAATCAGCGGTATGTTGCCGGAAACGGCGAGAGCTTTACGCTGAATCTCGACCCCTTTGTCAAAATCCATTCGCTGAAATTGCAGGTCAGCAACATCGGCGATCCGGTGACGGTCTGTGAGATTGCAGAATCCACCGCGCCGCCCTTCCGGTTCATGACGCTGCGGTTTCTGCTGCTGTTCCTCTTTATCATGACAGTCTGCGCGGTTCGCATTTATGAACTGCACCGCATTGTATATGACCGGAAAAAGACGAATCACCGCCTCGTGCTGACGCTGATTACCGCGGCATGCATGCTGTCGCCGCTGGTGTTCGTTTCACAGCAGAATCTGATAGATTACGATATGGAAGCGGATAACTCCGGTCTGGACGTATTTGCGAAAACCTTTGATGCCTTGCAGCACGGGCAGACCAGTCTTCGCATGGATGTCAGCGCAGAGCTTGCAGCGATGTCCGATACGGAGGTCTATGATAACTCCAGCCGCGATACTGCCGGCGTCGGATATGCATGGGATCACGCCTATAAGGACGGCAAATATTATTCCTATTTCGGCATCACGCCGATTGTGACGATGTATTATCCGGTTTACTGGCTCACGCACAAGCTGCCGACGCTGCGGCTGGCAATTCTGATCTATGCGATTTTTGCAGCGCTGTTTATCTGCCGTGCCGTGATTGCCGCCGTGACGCTGCTTGTCAAGAAACCGAATCTCCTGCTGCTCTGTCTGAGCCTGCCTGCGGCAGTGATGACAGCCGGCATTTTCTATTCGCTGCAAAGCGTCAGCATTTATGTGCTGCCGCTCTGCGCTGCGATCTGCTTCCTGATGCTCGCGCTCTGGCAGGGCTTTGCGGGCTGTATGCCGGCGAAGGGACGGCGCCTGAAACAGTATCTGCATTTTGCGGTTTCGGGTCTGGCGCTCGGATTCAGTGCCGGTGCGAGACCGAGCACGACGATTCCGGCAGTGATACTGATTCCGCTGTTCCTCGGCGTTCTGCTGAACAAGCAGGAGAAATGGAAGCAGAAGCTGCTGAAAGCGGGTGCATTTGCGCTGCCGCTCTTTGTGATTGTGACCGGACTGTTGACATACAATCATGCGCGGTTCGGCTCGTTCTTCGATTTCGGCGCGCAGTATCAGCTGACGGTCAGCAACATCAATGCAAATCAGCTCCGGCTTTATGCGCTGCCGGACGGAATCTATCATTATATGCTCCAGCCGCCTGATTTCAAGGGAACATTCCCGTTCATCGGATACTCATGGCAGGGGCTGCCGAATTATGAGCGCTACCGGTTTACATATCTCAATTTCGGTATTCTGTGGGTACCGATGCTGGCGCTGTCCGTGCTGCTGCTGCGGACGGTCTGCAAGCGCGGCTGTGAAACACCGTATCAGGGCGTGACTGCGCTGCAAAAGAAGGCAGTGCTGCTGACGGGCTTTGCCGCGTTATGTCTGGTTGCATGGATGGATTTCTGTCTTGCCGGAAACGGTGCGCAGTATATCTTTGATCTTGCGCCGGCGTTCTGCATCTTCGCAGCAGTCGTGCTTTTGTCGGCTGCGAATCCTGATTCGGAGCTGCGTTACCGCGTGATCTGGCTGGCATGCGTCAGCTCGGTTCTGCTGTTCGTGCTGCTGCTGATCAGCTCGCGTGACGGTCCGATGCACGAAAACTATCCGCTGCTTTGGGAGCGTGCGGAATCCCTGTTTGTATTCTGGCATTAAAGGAGAGCAAAAATGAATGATGCGCTGAAAGAGGTGCTCGATATCTGCAAAACGGGCAAATTCAAAAAGCTGTTTGTCGGCGATACGGAAAACACGCTGATACAGTTTTTTCGGTATTGCTTTGTCGGCGGACTCGCATTTCTCGTAGATTTTGCAGTTTCGTATCTGCTGTTCCGGTTTGCATTCGGCGAGCGGAAGCAGTTTGGCTGGGTAGCGAATTCGCTGTCATTTGTCGCGGGACTCGCAGTGAATTATATCATCAGCACCTTCTGGATTTTCAAGAACTCGAAGGTGGAGAACAAGCTGGTTGAGTTCCTGAGTTTTGCGGCAATCGGCGTAGTCGGTCTGCTGATTACGATTGGCATCACGAAGCTCTTTGAGCTCTGGCTCGGCGACAGGACATCGCTGTTTCAGATCATAGCAAAGCTGGTTGCGACGGCAGTTTCGTTCCTCTGGAATTTCTTTGCAAGAAAGATTCTGCTTTACAGCAAGAAAAGGGAAGCATAAACGCAGTTTTTGACAGGATAAATCAAGGCTTTATCAAGATAATTTGCCCCGAAGCGGAATAAGAAAGCGCTTCGGGGCATTGTTTTTAGTCAGTAACTAAGATAAATCGGAATTCAGCGGCTTAACGCGCCCAATCAATCACACAAAACCATAAGCATCACTTCTCCCAATGGTTCGGGGGTGACAACCCAAGTGGAAGGAGGAAGTTCGCAAGGCTCACATTCCCTCTTCCCCTCGCATTCGCGCCCCGCGCCCAGTTAAAATAAACACAGGACAAACGATAAAGAAAGAGTGACGAAACAATACGAGATCAATAACCGTGGCGCTGCCCGCAACATCAATAGAAACGCCATAGTATTTCTGACCGCATATCAGAAATACTATGGCGAAAAATCATGATTCTATTGTTTACTGGTGGAAGACGCGGTATTTCAGCACCTCGCCGGTTGCCGTCCGGATCGAGACCTCATACTCATATTCGGGCGTTTCAAATTCGAGCTCATAGACATAAGCGCCGTTGCTGCGGTCGATTTTTGCCTTTGTGAAATCGACCGGATCACGCTCCGTCAGCTCCGCCATATGCAGTGCAGTATCGCGTGCCTTCAGCAGTCCGACCGCCTGCGTAATATCCGCAGAGACCGGATGCACATCCACGGTATTGATACTGCCCGTTGCGGCATTCAGCTCAATCAGATACTGCGTGCCGTCATCGAGCGTGAACGCGATCAGATAAGCGCCGCCGTCGAGCTTGACCTTGGTAAAAATCACCTGCGAGAGATTCAGGTCACCGACGCGCGAGAGTGCACGGGTTTTCGCCTGCGCCGGAGAGATGATATTTTCAGGCTCCTCGGCAGTCAGCTCCTCAGCGGTATATTTTATCAGCATTGCATTGCGCGCATCAACCTGCACGGAATAGAGCTTTCCGCCTGCGTCCAGCAGCTCGAATTTATAGTAGCCTGTATCGCCGTCCGAGCCGCGTTTCTCCTTGATCATCAGCACATCATGCAGACCGGTTTTTGTGATGGCAGCCTGTCGGATATCCTCAGCCGGAAGCCAGTTTTCGGTGTCAAGCACACTCTCTGCCTCCGAATTTGTCTGACTGATGATTTCTCCGGTTTTTGCGTCGATTTTATATTCATAAAGCTGATCGCTGCCGACTGTGAAGCTCATGGAGTAGCAGGGCGGTGTCTCATCGGATTTGAGCTTTGTGCTGAGGAAGCATGCGGCATCCGGATCGGTGCCGACCTGTTCCGCAGCGATGCGCTGCGCTTCTCCGATGCTGAGATAGGAGGATGCAAAGAGCGTATCGACCTCGCCGGAATGCGGCGTATCGGATGTTTCCGGCATGCTGCGGTGCGGGCGCGCACTCCAGAGCAGAAGCAGCGCGGCGGCAAGTGCAATCAGCAGAACAATGCCGAGCACCATGCCCCAGAGCGGGACGGCGACTGTTTTACCTGAGGGCTTCTGGACGGCAGTCCGCTTGATCTCACGGATTGCCGGAGCGGGCGGTTCTGCCTCCTGCTGCTGTTCTGCCTCGGCGATGCCGGAGAGCAGCAGCTCGGTATCGGTGACATGCCACGGGATTTCCTTTGCAGCAGCTGCAAGGTCTGCAAGCTCCGGCGCATTGCCGTTCTGCATGAAGGTCAGCTGCCGGAGGGCTTTTTCGGTTTTCTGCACAAGCTCTTCCTCGCTCAGACCGGCAGCGGCAGCGGCTTCCGCAGAGGGAATACCGCCGATTGTCAGTGCCAGAGCGCGGCGGCTTCCGGCAGGCAGCTTCAGGATCGGCAGCAGGGCATTGAGTGCGGAATCCTGCGGCAGATTCGGCTGCATGATGCGTTCAGGCGTGCGTGTCCGGCAGATACGGACAAGCTGGCGGACGGCTTCCGGCTCCCATGCCTTCGGTGCGGCGCGCATTGCGGCAGCAATCGCCTCGGTGACGGTGCTTCTGCCGTCATGGAGCGACCCCAGACAAAGTACCGCAGTCGGGAACAGTTTTTTTGCACAGCGCAGCAGCGCTTCTTCCTGAGCCATATCCGTCACCTCCGTATCATCATCATAGTTAATAATATTATAACGGAAAAGCACAGATATGTCAAGGGGAAAAGCGCACAGCGCAGCTTGATCTGCTGCGCTGTGTCTGCTGTGATATCAGGCTGCCTCTGCGGTTCTGCTGCTGACGATGCGGTAATAGATTTTCGCGGTTGCGGCATAGATCAGCGCATAGAGGATCGAAAAAACGATGAAGGTGATACCGAGGATGAGATATGTGAGCTTGAGATTGATCAGTTCCATTTCGGAAAGCACGGTCTTAATGACCGGAATGCAGAAGACCGTATGAATCGCAGCCGTGACGAGCGGCAGGAAGAAGACGGTCAGAATCTGCGAGCGGATTGTCTGTCTGACCTCGCCGAGACTCATGCCGACATTCTGCATGATGACATAGCGGCTGCGGTCATCGTGTCCTTCTGAAATCTGCTTGTAGTAGATCATCAGAACCATCTGCACGGTGAACAGGACGCCGAGAAACAGCGCGATGAAAAAGAGTCCGCCGAAAACGCTGATATACTCTGTGCGGTATTCATTCCGGCAGTCAATGTTTGCATGATCGAACCGTTCCATGAGCGCTTCATCTTCCCAGCGTGTGAACATATCACCGAAGATTTCCGCAGTGCGTTCCTCCGGCATATCAAATGCATAGATATATTCAATGTTTTTGTTATCTGTCTTTGCAAGCGCTTTCAGTACATCCGAATCGGAAACGACGGCAAGCACATTCTGCTCAGAATTGTTGTAGCCGCGGATCGGCTCCGTGAGCTGCCGGATTGTAAATTTCTGCCCGCAGATTTCGGTCTGATGCCGGAGTGTGGGGAGTGCCGCATTGCCTGCGAGCAGAATCTCATTTTTCTCCAGCGGAATCGAAATGCCGGTCATATCGGCATAGAAATTATTGGCGGTGACAGAGAGAAAAAGCGGTGCGTTTTCATCAGAATATCTGTCGGCAATGTAATCAATGAATTTGCCGTCTGTAAAGGAACAGGCTTTCGAGAATCTGAAATACGTGACAGCGTTTTCCGGCTCGATGTCTTTTTGCGCAAGCGCGGTATTGATCTTGCTGACGAAGTCAGATTCCTCATCGGGTTCGCAGATTTTTGTAACAGTCACTTCGCGTGCGAACATTGTTTTGAGCAGATCGTCCATGCCGATCATCATGCAGGTTGTTGAGGAGATCATGACGAGCACCATAGTCGAGAGAATGCAGATGCCCGCAAGCCCGACCGCATTCTGCTTCATGCGGTAGATCATGCCGGAAACCGCCGTAAAATGGCGTGTTTTATAGTAGAAGGATTTGTTCTTTTTCAGCAGCTTGAGCAATGCGATGCTGCCTGCCATAAAGAGAAAATAGGTGCCGACAATGACGCTGAGCACAGCCGGCAGCATCAGCTTGAGTATCAGCTCGGAGTTTCTTGCACAGATCGACATGGTATATCCGGTACCAAGCAGAATAACGCCGAGGATTGCCATGATGATTTTGGTTTTCGGCTCACGCTCTCCTGCATTTGCCTGTGAGAGCATGGAGATCGGCTTTGTAAAGCGGACGATGCGCACCGCATTGAGGAAAATCAGGAAGAAGACGATGCCGAAAAAAGCGGTGACCCAGAGCAGCGCAAAGCCGTTGAACGAAAACCCGAGCGGAATCTGTGCATCAGATATGCCGCCCATAATGCGCAGCACGAGCATATACATCAGCTTATCGAGCAGCATGCCTGCCGCCAGACCGAACAGCATGGTGATCAGCAGCGTATAGACGGTTTCAAAGAAGAGTACCCTTGCGAGATGCCGTTTTTCCATGCCGAGCAGCTGATAGAGTCCGAATTCCTTGCGGCGGTGCTTCATCAGAAAGCTATTCGTATAAAAGAGGAAGATCGCTGCAAAAAACATGGCGATACATGTGCCGATGCGCAGGATTACCGGAAGAATGACCGAACCCTTTTGCAGATTTTGCAGCCCGTCATTCAGCGAGAGCGAGCAGATGATATAGAGCATGGCGCAGGTGACGCTGCCCGAGATCAGATAGGGCAGATAGGTCCGGCGGTTCTTTTTGAGATTGTCCGCCGCCAGACGCGCATAGAAAAACTTACGCATCCTGCTCACCGCCTTGCAGACTGTCGCTCATCATCCGTGTCAGGGTATCCGAGATGCGCTGATAGAAGGCGTCATTGGATGCGTCACCGCGGTAAATCTGGTGGAAGATGACGCCGTCCTTGATAAAGAGCACTCTGCCTGCGCGGCTTGCAGCCTTGACGGAATGCGTCACCATGACAATCGTCTGACCGCCTGCATTGAGCTTTGAGAAGACATCGAGCAGACTGTCGGTCGATTTGGAATCGAGTGCACCGGTCGGCTCATCTGCGAGCAGGAGCTTCGGCTCGGTGATGATTGCGCGTGCGATTGCGGCGCGCTGCTGCTGACCGCCGGAGACCTCATAGGGGAATTTATTGAGCAGCTCATGGATACCGAGCACCTTTGCCATAGGCTGGAGCCGCTTTTCCATGTCATCATACTGCATGCCTGCGAGCACGAGCGGCAGGAAGATATTGTCGCGCAGCGTGAAATTATCGAGCAGATTGAAATTCTGGAAGACGAAGCCGAGATTCTCTCTGCGGAACGCGGCAAGCGATTTGTCGCTGATCTTGGAAAGCGGATTGCCGTTGAGCAGCACATCGCCCTTTGTCGGCTTGTCGAGTGCCGCGAGAATATTCAGCAGCGTAGTCTTGCCGGAGCCGGATTCGCCCATGACGGCGACATATTCACCCTGTTCGACCGAGAAATGCACATCGGAGAGTGCCTGTACCTGATTGCCGCCGAATCTTGTCGTATAGATTTTTTCAACGCCCTGAACCTCTAAAATTGCCATGATTCAGACCTCCTTTACTGACACCAGTATAGCATATTTTGCAGCGATGCGACATTGAAACAGGTGACATTGATGTGACATTTCTGTAAGATTATTCAAAGGTGAATGTATCCGATTGCAGATGCAGCGTAAAGGCGGCGCCTTTGCCGTATTCGGATGCGGCAGTCAGCCGGTGACCGAGTCTGGATGCGGCTTTTTTGCAGAGATAGAGCCCGAGTCCGGTCGCCTGCTTGTCGGCGCGTCCGAGTCTGCCGGTATAGCCCTTTTCAAAGATGCGCGGCAGGTCCTCCGGCGCGATGCCTTTTCCGGTATCGGCAACACAGACCGTCTGACCGGAGACTGTGACCGTCACCGAGCCGGAATCGGTATATTTCACGGCATTGGAGAGCAGTTGTTCTAAGATGAATTGCAGCCATTTCTCATCGGTCAGCGCAGATTCCTCCGTCCCGTCATAGACGATGCGGAGCCGTTTGCGGATAAAGAGCGGCGCATATTTGCGGATTGCCGCCCGAATGACCGGATCAAGCGGCGTATCGCGGATGACCAGATCACGCGCGCTGCTGTCCAGCCGCGAATAGACCAGTGCCATTTCCGCGTACTGCTCAATGCGGAAGAGCTCAGCTTGCAGGGCGCGGTGCTCCTCCGTATCCTCCGCTTGCAGCATCATGCGCATGACCGAGACCGGCGTTTTGATCTGGTGCACCCACTGGGTATAGTAGTCGGTCATATCGGTGCGCTCCTGCGCCGTGCGGTTGACCGCATCAGTATGGATACTGCGCAGATTTTGCAGCATCTGCTGATATTGCGCCTCAGCGGGATTGTCCGGCTCCGGCAGCGTATCCTGCAAGAGGGCAGGGGGCTGCATCAGCCGTTCCCGCGCCTGATACTGCTGCCGCCAGCGAAGAAAATGCACGCATCCGGCGGCAATGCCGATGACTGCGGTGAGCAGCAGTGCATAGAGCACCGGCTCCGTCGGGAGGCGGTATATCCAGAATACCGTGCAGAAAACCGCCGCGCAGAGGAGCTGCATCAGCACGGCGCGGCGGAAAGTCCGGAGATATTGCAGAAAGCATTTCATGGTTCAGTCTCCGATCAGGTAGCCGCTGCCGACCTTTGTCCGGATGAAATCGGAGAGGCCGGCGGAAGCGAGTTTTTTGCGCAGGCGCGTCACATTGACGGTCAGCGTATTTTCTTCGACATAGCAATCGTCCTGCCAGAGTTTCATCATCAGCGTATCGCGGCTGACGATTCTGCCGTGGTTTTCCATGAGCGTCTGCAAAATACGGCATTCATTTTTCGTCAGCTCGAGCCGTGTGCCGTTGAAATCGGCGGAGCTGTTATTCGGATGCAGCGTCAGACCGTGCAGCGAGAGCGGCTGTGCAGCCATTCCGCCGCAGCGCCGGAGAATCGCCTGAATTTTGGCAGCCAGCACATTGACATCGACGGGCTTTGCGATGAAATCGTCGCCGCCCATTTGCATCGCCGTGACAATATTGAGATTATCCGCCGCCGAGGACAGAAAGACAATCGGAATATCGGAGCGCTTGCGCAGCTCGGCACACCAGTGATAGCCGTTGTCGAAGGGCAGCATCAGGTCCATCAGGACAAGCTGCGGCTGAAAGGCATCGAATTCCTCAGGAATCCGGCGGAAATCCCTGACGCAGCAGACCTCGAAATCGCGTTCTGTGAGCATCTGCGAGAGGGTATCTGCGAGTGCACGGTCATCTTCGACTAAGAATATTTTGTACATATCGGCAGTCCTTTCTCAGATTCGGATGCGGATTTCGCCGGTCGCGCGCCATTGCTCGGCACCGTCCGGATAGCGCACCAGCAGCCGCAGATCATCATCGACAGCCAGTGCGGTTGCAGGCTGCTCGATGCCGTTTTCGCAGACGGTAATCTGTTTCCCGAGCATGCACAGCCTGCTGCGGTAGCCGGCGAGATAATGCTTCTGTGTCAGTCCGCGGTATTCTGCAAGCAGCGCGGAGATCAGTGCCGCAGCGCAGTCACGGAAAGCGGTATCTGCATCGGCACCGGCAGGATACACCGCGCCTGCAATGTGTTGTAATTCCGGCGGAAAGCCCTGCGGCGGCGGCAGCAGATTGATCCCGATGCCGACAATGACGAAATCGAGTGATGCAGCATCCGAAAACTGCGATTCTGCGAGAATTCCGCAGATTTTCTTCCCGTGCAGGAGCAGATCGTTTACCCATTTGATCTGTACGCGCTGCTTGGTGCATTGTTCGACGGCATCCGCAGCTGCGACCGCAGCCATTGGCGTCAGCATGAGTGCCTCGGCGGGAGCAATCTGCGGCTTGAAGAGCATGCTGAGATAGAGTCCGGTCTGCGGCGGCGAATAGAAGGCTCTGCCCTGTCTGCCCTTGCCTGCGGTCTGCTGCTTTGCCGCATAGACGGTAAATTCCGGTGCGCCGTTTGCAGCCGCCTCGCGCAGCAGATCGTTTGTCGAGGTGACCGAATCAAACACATGCAGCCGGATCATCTCCGGATTGCAGCGGAGGCGCGAAAGAATCTCGTGTTCTGTGTTCATCGTATACTCCTGAAAAACGGGATTCCGCGTGACGGAATCCCGCTGGGTCAACGGTTTTTCTTATAGTCTCTGTGATGCGTGATGACATGCATATCGGCATTGCGCAGCTCCTCGGAAACGAGCTCAGCAAAGGTGACGGAGCGGTGCTGACCGCCTGTGCAGCCGAAGCCGACAACGAGCTGCGGTCTGCCCTCGCGGATGTAGAGCGGGACGAGAAATTTCAGCATATTTACGACTTTCTCAAAGTATTCCTTCGATTCTTCCGCATTCATGACATAATCCTGCACGCATTTCTCGACGCCGGTATGCGCGCGCAGTTCATCGACATAATACGGATTCGGCAGGCAGCGCATATCGAAGATCAGGTCTGCTTCGAGCGGCACACCGTATTTGAAGCCGAAGCTCATGACCTGAATCGGCATGGCATCGGTGACGCGCTGCAAAAAGTGCGTTTTGACCTGTTCCTTGAGCTGTGCTGCGGTAATCAGCGAGGAATCCAGCGGAAAATCGGCAGTTGCGCGGAGCACCTGCAATTCATCATACTCAAAGCGGATTGCTTTCTCAAGATCGCCCTCAAATTTCCGCGATGCAACCGGATGACTTCTGCGGGACATCCGGAAGCGCTTCATGAGCACCTCCTCGGAGGCTTCGACGCAAAGCAGCGTGAACCGGATATCCTGCCGGTACCTGTCCTGCATCATGCGATAGGCTTCTGCAAGCTCGGAGTAGCGGTGACAGGAGCGCAGGTCAATGACGGCAGCCGTGCGGGAGTATCTGCCGCCCTTTTCCAGACAGTGCTTCAGATAGGGCTCCAGCATGGCAAGCGGCAGATTGTCCACCGCATAGAATCCGATATCCTCGAGCGCATCAAGCGCGCTTGTTTTTCCGGCACCTGCCATGCCGGTGATGAGTACCATTTCCATTATGTTTCTGTTGTTCCTTTCGTTGCCGGCGTGCTGTCAGCATCATGCAGCACCTCGCTGTAATATGCTTCGAGACGGGGGCGCGCAGCGATATAATACGGCTCCAGCCGCTGATCGAAATGCTTTCCCATGCCTTCTAGGATGATGCTGTCCGCCTGTGCAAAGGACATGCTGTCCTTGTAAACGCGCTTGCTGACGAGTGCATCATAGACATCTGCGATTGCCATAATCCGCGCTTCGAGCGGGATTTGTTCGCCTTTCAGCCCCTCGGGATAGCCGGAGCCGTCCCAGCGCTCATGATGATAGTGCGCAACATTTTCCGCGATCATGCGGAAGCGTTCATCATCGGTGCCGCGCAGAATTTCATGCACGATTCTTGCCCCCTCGGGCGCATGCGTTTTCATGATTGCAAATTCCTCGGGCGTAAAGCGTCCGGGCTTGCGCAGGACAGCATCGTCAACGGCGATCTTTCCGAGATCATGCATCGGCGCCGCCTTGATCAGATCCTGATAGAACACATCATCCGCGGGGAAATCCGTTCCCTTCCGGATTTCGTCTGTCAGGATGCGGACGCCCTCGCTTGTCCGCCGGATATGCCCGCCGGTAGAATTGTCGCGGCCTTCGACCATGGTTGCCATGCCGAGAATGAGCTTATCATGCATTTCGATGATATGCTGTGTCTTTTCGGCAACCTCTGCTTTCAGGTCGGCATTGAAGCTGTCCAGCAGGGCGATATACTGCTGATTCTTCGTATCATCGGTGATATAGAGCATAAAGCCGCGCTTATGGCTGCCGTCGGAGAGATCGCTGATGCTGATGAGATAGGTTTTGTCATCTCTTGGAAAGAGTGTTTTATCCTTTTTGCGGTCTGCCTTGAAGTCCGCGAGCCATTTCAGCGCCGTACCGCGCATCGCATCATTGCGGTCGGCGGGCTGATCGACGGTCAGTGCGCGAAGCTCCGGAAAGATGCGCTTTGCCGTATCGTTGCTGCCGAGATACCGCAGCTTTTCATCGAAGGAGATGAAGCCGGTGTCGCCCTTCTGTACAATCGAATCAATGACCGTCTCGGATACATCATAGAGCACGAGCCGGTGCACAATCATCAGATAGACCACGAGCGCGATATCATACGCAAGCGGAATCAGCTCTGCATTCGGCATAAAATCGACTGCGCGCATGATCTTTCTGCCGCCGAAGAAGCTGACGATTGAAATGACCTCCGGCAGTGCCAGCAGATAGATAAACCGTCTGGAAACCTGCTTGTTCCGGAAGTAGCTGTAGGCGATTGCGGCGATACTGAGCGCGAAATACAGAAGGACCATTGCATAGAAGATATGATGCAGCGGACCGTATTCCTTGATGAGATAGCTTGCGCCGTTTTCGCGCCGGAACTCTGTGCTTTTGTAGAAGAGCTGATTCCGTCCGATCTGCTGTGAGCAAAGAAACACGGCAGTCGTAAAGAGATAGAGCAGCAGGCGCAGGGAGCGGTTCAGCTGAATTTTGCAGAGACTGAATACGGCAAGCGTGACCATTAAGATCAGGTAGCTGCCGCTGATATAGAGCACCTTGGTTGCGAGCAGCGCCGCTTCATGGGATTCGGCGCGGCAGATGAGGAGCTGTGCGAGATTGTTGATCGGCACAAGCACAAATATCAGAGAGATATGTACATCAAAGTGCCTGTGATACAGCAGACAGTACACAAGCACGAGCAGCAGTGAGACGCCGAGTGCCGCGGCATAATATGTCTCGATCATAATGCTCCCTCCGTTCTGCGGAATTCACTTCAGGAAAACGATGATGCTGCGATGAAATGATGATTGTGCGGAAATACATTGTGTCAGTTCGGGTTCTCCTGCGGAATGCCGCGGCTGTGCAGCAGCGCAAGGACATCCGCCTTTGTGCCTTCGCGGTAGCCGTCGTCGTGCAGGATGATGTATTTTTTCTGATTGTCCGCCTTCACGCAGAGATAGAGCGTGTTGTTGCAGTCGGCAAAGCTGATAATCAGACTGTATGCAAATTTCGACTGCGTGTCCGTTCCGACCGTGCTGCGCGAGACCGTGATGCTCTCCCCGTCCAGGACATTTCTGACAGGACTGCCGATCATTGCCTTCCATGCTTTGGAATGCATCGCACGCCAGTATGCGATTTTGTCGCCGAAGAAAAAGAACAGCAGTCCGAGAATGCCGAATACACTCCATTCAATGACAGCCCAGTGTACGCCGGATAGTTCCAGATGCACCCTCTTTGCGCGGATTATCAGCCATATACCGAACAGACCGAAGCCGCAGCCTGCGATTCCGACGAGCAGCAATATGACCCGCAGAATCTTTTTCTGCGGTGTTTTCATGCCGCGGCTCACCAGAAACGCGACATCCTCTTTTGAGATTGCGCATTCATTGACAATCATACAGTTATCCTCAAATTATCTGACATCATAATAGAACTGATCGGCAGCCTCTCTGTCCTTTCCGGTAAAGATGCGCTTGGTCAGCTTCCGGTTTTTGATCAGATACCAGTCGCCGAACTGGTCGAATTTCCGTGCAGATGTGTAGATTTTCGATTTTTTGAGCGTGCCGTATTTTTTGCCGGACTGTTCCCCGTGCTTTTTGAGGCGTTTGGCAAAATCGAGGTCCTCGAGGCTGATGCGTGTCTCGTCAAATCCGCCGACGGCATCGAAATCCGTTTTTTTGCACCAGAAAACCGCGCCGGAAAGCAGCGCTTTGCTGCGGAAAATCTCGGGGAGCATCAGCAGCAGAATGTAGAATGAGGAGACAGCAATGCCGAGCGATGCGCGGTCAAAAACAGGCATCGCGCCGCCGCCGATATATTTGCCGCTTTCGAGCAGCGAACGGATTTCACAGAAGGTTTCCGGCGCAATGAACGTATCCGCATCGACTGTCACGAGAATTTCGCCGGATGCGCATTTTGCGCCCGCATTGCGGATGCTTGCGATGCATTTATCCTGATTGCCGATGACCTCTGCGCCGTATTCTTTTGCGATTTCGGCGGTACGGTCGGTGCAGCGGTTTGCAGCGACAATGATCTGCACGGTATCCGGCGCTGCCTGTTTTTCGGCTTCGCGGATTGCTTTCAGGCATTTTCCGATATAATTCTCCTCATTGTGCGCCGGAACGACGACCGAGAAACGATGTGTATGCGCCATTATGCGTTCCCCAGAATCTCCGGCTCAAGCTCGAGAACGAAGCCGGTCTGCGCCTTGACGGTCTCCTGTACATGCTGACATACCGCCATGACATCGGCAAAGGATGCGCCGCCGCGGTTGATGACAAAGCCGGCGTGCTTTTCGCTGACCTGTGCGCCGCCGACGGTATAGCCTTTCAGACCGCATTCGTCGATCAGCTTGGAGGCATAGCCGCCGACCGGACGCTTAAAGGTACTGCCTGCGCTCGGAAATTCCAGCGGCTGCTTGGATTTCCGTCTTCCGAGCAAATCCTGCATCTTTCCGCGGATTGCTTCCGGATCGCCTTTTTCCAGTCTGACCGTTGCCTGCAAAATAATCCATGGCTGTTCCATGAAGATGCTGTGACGGTAGCTGAGCCTGAGCGCCGATGCATCAAGTGTTCGGATATCGCCGTTTTCATCGAGCATCGTGACGCTTTCGAGCACCTGCGAGATTTCTCCGTCATAGGCGCCGGCATTCATGAACACCGCACCGCCGACAGAGCCCGGAATGCCGTATGCAAATTCGAGTCCTGTGAGGTTCTGCTCCATTGCATAGAGGCAGAGATTTTTGAGCGAATTGCCCGCGCCGCAGGTGACAGCGCCGTCTTTTTCTGAGATATCCTCCGCGAGTGCGCCGCCGAGCTTCAGGACAACGCCTCTGTAGCCTTCATCGGGCACGAGCAGATTGCTGCCGCGTCCGATCAGTGCAAAGGGAATCTGATTTTCGCGCAGAAATGCGATCACCGCCTGACAGGCGGCGGCATCCGGCAGCGTGACGAGTGCATCGCAGCAGCCGCCGATCTTAAAGGTTGTCAGTCCGGTGAGCGGCACCTGCGGTGTCAGCTCTGCACCGGCGCGCCGGCAGACTGCCGAAAGCTGTTCTATATCAAACATGTTGTATCTCCCTGTTCTGATTTGTAAATTGTTTTCAGGAGGGTTCCTTTTCAAACTGCTTCACATCGGAATCGAAGGAAATGCCGCGCTTTCTGTGCGCCATATCCATGATCTGCTCCGGATCGAGCGTGACAATCAGTCTGCGCGGATAATCCAGATCATGCAGAAGCTGCGCAGCGAGCGGCGTCCTGCCGATGAGCCCTGCATAGTGCGCATCGGTATTGAGCGCGAGCGGCACCTCATATTTCTTGCAGAGCGCATAGAAAATCTTTGCATTATCGAGTGCACCGCGCTTCCATTTCAGCGAGCTTTCGTTGATTTCAACGAGCTTGCCGGATTCCCTGAAGACTTTGATGACCGATTCATAATCAAAGGGGAACATCGCGGTTGTCGGATGTCCGATGACATCGACGAGCGGATGTTCGCAGACCTTGCGGTAGCCCTGCGAGACCAGTTCCGCGGTGCGTTCAAATTTCACACACTGCAAATGATACGAAGCAATGACCCATTCACAGAACGAAAGCTCATGTTCGTCCATATCGAGGGTTCCGTTTTCGTCGATGATATTCGCTTCGACGCCGTAAAGCATTTTGATGCCGCCGATCTCACGCGGCAGCACCTTATAATTATGAAAATGCCACACATGCGGCGCATCGGGCATCGCCGGACCGTGATCGGTGACCGCGAGCAGCTGCATCCCGAGCGCCTGCGCAGCGGCAGCATTTTCGTTGATTGTTGAATAGCCGTGCGTGGATGCGACCGTATGCGTATGCACATCCGCGCGGATTTGCAGGATATCTGTCATCGCGTACCTCAGAACTGATCGAAGTCCTTGACGATCTCCTTGCCCTGCATGGATTCGAGTCCGAGATTATGCAGCAGCTCTTCGGTCGCATTATAGCCCATTTTCTTCTGACGGCTGTTCATTGCCGCGACTTCCATGATGACGGCAGTATTTCTGCCGGGCTTGACAGGGATCGTCATAGACGGAACCTTGACGCCGAGGATATTGGCATACTGCTCATCGACGCCCATGCGGTCATAGGTCTTGGAGGAATCCCACGGCTCGAGCTCAATGATCATGTCGATCTCCTGCTGGAGCTTGACCGCGCCCATGCCGAACAGTCTGCGTACATTGATGATGCCGATGCCGCGGAGCTCGAGGAAGTGGCGGATATTTTCGGGGGATGTACCGACGAGGTTTGTATTGGAGACCTTGCGCAGCTCGACGGCATCATCCGCGACGAGTCTGTGACCGCGCTTGACGAGCTCGATTGCGCATTCAGATTTGCCGACGCCGCTCTCACCGGTGATAAAGATGCCCTCGCCGTAAATCTCAATCAGGACGCCGTGTCTTGTGACGCGGGGCGCGAGATGCAGATTGAGGAAGGAGAGCAGATTCGAGGTAAAGTGCGAGGTGGATTCCGAGGTACGGAGCACCGGAACGGCATACTGCTGCGCGAGGGTAAGCATTTCCGCGAAGCAGGGGAGACCGCGGCTCAGGCAGAGGCATTTGATATGCTGCGCAAAGAGCACTTTGAGATGTTCTGCGCGCTCGGTTTCCTCGAGCGTGGAGAGGTAGGCAAATTCCATTTTGCCGATGATCTGGATGCGCTCGGGATTGAAGTATTCATAGAACCCCATGAGCTGTAAGCCGGGGCGGGTGATATCATTTTCAGAGATGAGGATTTCCTCAGGGCTGCCGGGGCAGTAGAGCACCTCCAGCCGGAATTCGTCAATGATCTGTTTGAGTGTAACGGTAAAGCGTTCCGCCATAATAAGAGCCTCCTTTTAAGATATGCATGGATTCTCTTTTATCATACCACATTTTCGCGGAAAATGCAAGTGTACCGCGCATTTCATTGCATAAAATCCGTGTATTTCACAGCAGAAAAATACCGTCCCTGCGCAAAAGCAGGGACGGTATTCTGATACAGCAGATTATTCCGCAGCGGATTCGGATGCATCCGCGCTGCTTTCAGAGGATTCCTCAGCCGCGGCGTCTTCGGCAGCAGCATCGGAGCTGCCTTCGCCGTCTTCAACGGTGCCGGAGGCAAGAACGGGCATCGAATTGCCATCCTTATCATAGAAGGTGATGTTGTCGATGTAGATATCGACATCATTCTTCTGACCCCAGCGCATGATCACGAGCGTGGTGCCTTCATCGTTCGCAGCGTAACCGTTTGCCGGAATACCCTTTGCCGGAATATCGGTTTCGCAGCGCCAGCTGCCCTCAGAGTGCTCCCAGTCCTGATACGCGAACTCATAGTGATTGGACCATGTATTCTGGATGAGATTGCCTTCCTCATCGGTACCCTTTTCAGAAGCGATATTGCCGGCGAGTGCGCCGAGGAAGTTGCCGACGACCAGCGATTCGCTGCCGTCATCGTTCTTCCACATTTCATTTGCAATGCAGGTGAAATCGACGGTGATATGACCGATATTGCCGACATTCTCGAGCCCGAGCATCTCCGGCAGATTGAATACGATCTTGACAACGCCGTAATCCTTGGAGGCATCGTCTCTGACTGCATGGATTTTCAGCTTCTTGTCGCCGTCGAGATCGACAATCCCCATTTCGACATCGGTCTCATCGCCGCCGCCGCCCATCTGGTGTGCGGTGTGCAGATCATCGTCCTCGAAGGTGATTGCATTTGCATCGACCGGACCGACATCTCTCGGCAGCGGATCGGAAACGGAAGACTCCTCCTCGCTGCTCTCCTCGGAAGATTCCGCAGAGGTTTCAGCGGTCGTTGTCTCAGCGGCAGAGCTTTCAGCGGTGGTACCCGCAGTATCCTTGCCGCAGGAGACGAGTGTGCCGAGCATCGCCGTTGCAGCGATGATTGCAAGCATTTTTTTCATAGTTCTTTCCTCCATATGAAATCATTTGTTCATGGCGAATGCCCTCTGCATTGCGCAAAGGGCATCCGGAAATATCATTTTATCTGCGCATTTACGCGGCTTCTGTGAATCAGTGCTTCTTGCGGCTTGCGAATGCAGCAGCAGCAGCCAGACCCATTGCAGCAACAACGATGCCGACACCTGCGTCACCGGTCTTGGTGGAATCGGTCTTAGTAGCAGACTTTGCAGCAGTGGTGGTAGTGGTCGGAGCAGCGGTCGTATCAGCAGCAGTCGTGGTAGCCGGAGCCTCAGTGGTGGTCTCAGCCGGAGCCTCAGCGTAGATGAACTCTACGTTGTCAACAGCGATCTCAGCGCCCCACCAGTTCTGGATGATAACCTGTGCCCAGGTCTTATCTGCATCAACGATATCCTTGAACCACGGCTCATCGGTATCGAGCGTGAATGCGAAGGTGTTATCGCCGGTCTTCTCAAAGCTGACCTCATTCTTCTCAGGATCAGCGACGCCCTCACCGGAGATATTGATCTCATAATCTGTCCACTTGATATCCTTGCCCTGATATGCAACACCTGCGCCGAAGCCGGTCTTAGTCCAGCCGTCAGCCGGTGTGATCGTGAACTTGATACCCTTGATCTGACCCCATTTTGCATCATCCTGATTTACATTGTAGGTCATCTGGTCACCGTCGTTGCCGTTGGTAACTTTCTTCTCAGCAAATGCCGGAACAGCGAGAGCAGTGATTGCGATTGCACTTGCAGCCAGTGCTGCGATCATAGACTTGATCTTCATGTTAATTTCCTCCATACATCATAGTACTGCCTTGCAGCAATACCAATTCTATAGAATCATTATATCACTTTTCTGTCACAAAAGTCTATTCGCCACAATGACAAACATGTGGAAAATATTTTGTGATGATTTCATCATTCTGCACAAAAGAAAACCAAATATTGCTTCATTCAGGCAGATTTTTCTGCGTTCTCCTCAAATATTGCGATTACATCGCGCATGAGATCGACCGAAAGCTCACCCTTTTTGATGCGAACGGCAACATAGTAGGGCGCGGTTTTATCGTTGAATGCAATGCGGTCGTAATATTTGACCATAAGCGCCTGCAGCTGCTTTGCATTCGGCTGCGTGACGAAGAAGAAGAGTGCCCCGCGCTTCTGTGTGATTTCATTGATGCCGAGCCGCCCCGCGGTATTGCGCAGGAGCGACGCACCGATGAGATTGAGCAGGCTTTTCGGCGGATCGCCGAAGCGGTCAATCAGCTCGTCAATGAGGTCTGTCTGATCGGCTTCTGTCTCGACGAGTGCGATTCTGCGGTAGATTTCGAGACGCGAGGTCATGCTGGTGATATAGTCCTCGGGGATATGCGCCTCGACCTGAATATCGACGGTGCAGGCAGGCGCCTTGACGGGTTCGCCCTTCTCCTCCGCGATTGCCTCATTGAGCATTTTCAGATACATTTCATAGCCGACCTGCTCCATTTGTCCGTGCTGCTGACCGCCGAGGATGCTGCCGGCGCCGCGGATTTCAAGGTCGCGCATCGCAATGCGGAAACCGCTGCCGAACTGTGTGAATTCGCGCATGGCATCGAGCCGTTTCTCCGCGACTTCGGACAGCGAGCGGTTCTTCTGATAGGTGAAATAGGCGTAGGCGCGGCGGTTAGAGCGTCCGACTCTGCCGCGGAGCTGATAGAGCTGCGAGAGACCGAAGCGGTCCGCCTGCTCGAGAATCAGCGTATTGACATTCGGCACATCGACGCCGGTTTCTATAATAGTAGTACAGACGAGAATATCAATGTCATGCTCGACGAGCCGGTTCCAGACCTCGCTGATTTCGAGCTCGCTCATTTTGCCGTGTGCATAGCCGATGCGCGCATCGGGGAGCATATCCTGCAATTTGCCCGCGCACTGCCGGATTGTCTCGACGCGGTTGTGGATATAGTAGACCTGACCGCCGCGCTTGAGCTCACGCTGAATCGCCTGCACGATCAGTCCGGCGTCGTATTCGAGGACGAAGCTCTGCACGGGGTATCTGTCCTGCGGCGGCTCCTCGATGACGCTCATATCGCGGATGCCGGAGAGCGCCATATTGAGCGTGCGCGGGATCGGCGTTGCGGAGAGCGTCAGAATGTCGATGCCGTTGAAGACTTCCTTGAAGCGTTCCTTGTGTGCGACGCCGAAGCGCTGCTCCTCGTCAATGACAGCGAGTCCCAGCGATGCAAATTTGACATCCTTGGAGAGCAGCCGGTGCGTACCGATCAGCAGGTCGATTGTACCGTTCGCAGTTTTTTTGAGAATTTCGGTCTGCTGCTTTTTTGTGCGGAAACGCGAAAGCAGTTCAATATGAATCGGGACGGATTCAAACCGCCGGATTGCCGTTTCATAGTGCTGATGCGCCAGCACGGTCGTCGGCGCGAGAATGACGCACTGTTTGCCGGAGAGGATGCATTTGAGCGCGGCACGGAATGCGACCTCGGTCTTGCCGAAGCCGACATCGCCGCAGAGGAGCCGGTCCATGGGACGTTCGCGCTCCATATCCTTTTTGATTTCCTCGACGCTGCGGAGCTGGTCTGCGGTTTCGATATAGGGGAAACGCTCCTCGAAATCACGCTGCATTTCATCGTCGGGATCGAAGCGGAAGCCCTGCGCATGTTCCCGTGCCGCATAGAGCCGGATGAGCTGCGCCGCCATATCCTTGACCGCTTTTTTGACGTTGGTGCGTGTTTTCTGCCATTCCTGCGAGCCGAGCTTATTGAGCTTGACCGCGACATCGTCCTTGCCGCCGATATAGCGCGAGACGAGGTCGAGCTGTGTGACGGGCACAAAGAGCTCATCGCCGCCTAAGTATTCGATTGTGATATAATCCTTGGTGATGCCTTCCATATCGAGCTTTTTGATGCCCTTGAAGCGCCCGATGCCGTGTGCCGCGTGGACGACGACATCGCCCTCGGAGATTTCGGAGAGCGCGCGGATTTCCTGACCTTTCTTGAAGCGCCGCTTTTTGAGGACGGTGCTCTGCGCCTTGCTCTGTGCGATGCAGGCGTATTTGACAGCCGGATACTCAAATCCGGCGGAGAGACCGCTGCGCATCAGCAGAACCTTGCCTGCTTCGGATTTGGAATCTTCATCCGCGATTGCGCAGTCGATGCCGCTCTCCTGCAAATCCTGCATGAGAATCGGGAGTGTTTTCTCGGTGCCGCCGCAGACCATGACGCGGTAGCCGCGCTTGCAGAGCTCGAGCAGATCGTCCGTGAGGATGCGCGTACTGCCGCCCCACGGCGCATTCTGTGTCGCTTCGACGGAGAGCATTTTCTGGAAATTGAAGCTGCTCGTGCTGCTGAGAAAAGCGTTCATGCAGATCAGCGGGTGTGCCTTTGCCTGCGAGAGCACGGTATTCGCATCGAGATAATAGCCGGCGAGCTGCCGGCAGAGCTTGCCGTCCTCGAGCATGAGCTTGACATCCTCATTGTATCGGGATTGCAGCCCTTGCAGGGCATCGGTGAGCGCACTTGTCTCGCAGAGGACAATGCATCCCTTGAAATAATCGAAAACAGTTGCCTGTTCCGGATAGATCAGCGGAAAATAGAGGTCGATATTGAGCAAAGAAACGCCGCTGTCGAGTTTTTCTGCATCGCCTGTGAGCTGTGCTTTCAGATCGGCAGCGTGCTTGCCGCGGATGAGCTTTGCGGTTTCGCGGATGCGTTCCGCCAGCGATTCTGCATCGGGCAGCGCCTCGACGGCAGGGATGATCTCCGCAGCATCGAGGATATCGGTCCGGCGCTGGGTTTCGGGCTCAAACCAAGCCATGCTGTCGATCTCGTCGCCCCAGAATTCCGCACGCACGGGCAGGGGATTCTGCGGCGAGAAAATGTCGATGATCGAACCGCGGACAGAAAACTGTCCGGGCGCATCGACCTGCTCGCAGCGCAGATAGCCGAGTGCAGTGAGTGCATCGGTCAGCGGCTCGCGCTCATAGCTTTCGCCGGTTTTCAGGTGCAGAATGCGCGCTTCGAGCACATCGCGCGGCAGGGTATACTGCATGACGGCTTCGGCAGAGGCAGCAATGACGCGGCAGCTTCCGCAGCAGAGTGCAGTGAGGGCGCTGAGCCGGAGCTGCTCGTATTCACGCGAAATACCGGCAGCTTCGAGAAAATTGAGCTCCTTCGCCGGATAGGGATAAGCGATGCGGCTGCCCGCCATAAAATTGATATCCTCGCAGAGCTGCCGCACGGCGGATTCATCGGGCAGCACGGCGAGCAGCGGCTGCTCCTGCGAAAGCGTGAGCAGAAGCTGCGCCTTATGAATCTGTGAAACGCCCGTCAGCGAAACGGGCGAGATGCCCTTTGCGCAGGCGGCTTTCAGTTCTTTGAGAACTGGCAGCTTCGCGGCTGCTTCGGTAAAAAACTGCATATTTGTCTCCTTATTTCGGGTAAGCAAGGCTTTCAGGGGATATCCGAGCGGATACCCCCTGTGTTTTTTTTTGTGTTTTCAGGAATGCTTTGTCGCTTCCGGCGTGTATGCGTCAGTTTCGCTGAAATGGTAATTGTATTTCTTGGCGAATCTGTGTACGGCTGAATCCTTTTCGCTGTAGATCATGCCGCGGTAAAAGTCCTTGTCGCCGCTGTTTTTCTTATTGCTGAAGGTTGATCTGTCGTCATAGATTTTGCATTTCGGATTCGGAATGACAACGGCTTCCAGCATCGGACAGTCGCAGAATGCATACCGCCCGATGGATTTGACGCTTTCCGGCAGGACGACCGCCGTGACCGTATCGCAGGCAAAGAATGCAAAATCTTCCACGGATACGACATAATCCGGCACAATGATCTCACCGGTGCATCGCTTGCCGACATCATAGAGTCTGCCGTTGAAGATGATGAGATCGCGGTGAAAGAGCAGGTCCTCATACCACGGTGTCAGCGCGAATGCACTGTCTCCGATTGTATCAATGCCCGAGGGGACGGTCAGCGCGGTGAGACTCGAGCACATGGCAAATGCGCGCGCCCCGATATGCATGACGCTTTCGGGGATATTGATCTCGCGCAGATTCTTGCAGCCGTAGAAGGCGTAGTCGCCGATTGCATACATGCTTTCGGGCATCGTGACCTTCGAGAGCGTATAGCAGCTGTAGAATCCGCCTTCCCTGTCCGCTTCAAATTTATTGTCCTCCGAAACGGCAACGGAAACGATTTTCGTGACGGGCAGACCGCTGATTGTCTCCGGAATGACCAGCTCCTCGGCATTGAAATCCGGAGTATGACCGGTAATTTCGGCATGCTCCTCATAGAGCGCATAACGGATGCCTTCATCGGTTTCGCCCTCGCGGACGAGTGTTTTATCCTTTTTATAGGGATCGGGCTGCGGCTCGAGGACTTTCTGCGAAAGATAGAGACCGTCCTCATAGGTTGCCTTGCCGAATTCATCCTCGCGTGCCGGTTCGATGCCGAGCCAGAGACCGGAGCCGCTGCTTTCTTCGGCGGCAGTGCTTTCGGCGCAGCCGGCTGAAAGGATGCAGCCAGCGGTCATGAGCAGCGCGGCGATTTGTTTCAGGTGCATGATCCGCCCTCCTCATTCTGCTGTCCGGCGGCATCGGATTTCGGTGCCTTCGGCTTTTTCTGTTTTCCGGTATTATAGCGGTTCATGGCAAGATCGGTCTGATCCTTTACCATGAGCGCCAGTGCCTCGCTGACGGTTTTCGCCGTATCTGCGAGTGTCTCACGCTCAGCCGGAGAGAATGCCGAGAGCACCCAGTCCGCGAGATCGTAGTCCGGATGCGGCTTCTGTCCGATGCCGACGCGGATACGCGGGAAGGTGTCCGCACCGGAGAGATAGATAATATTCTTCATGCCGTTATGCCCGCCGTCGCTGCCCTTTTTGCGGATGCGCAGCTCCCCGACGCCGAGATTGATGTCATCATAGATGACAATGATATGCTCCGGCGGAATCTGATAGAACTGCATCGCCTCGGTGACAGCCTGCCCGCTGAGGTTCATAAAGGTATCTGGCTTGAGCAGCAGGCAGCGGACGCCGCCGCATTCTGCTGTGGCAGTATTCGATTTGAACTGATGCTTGCCGAATTTTGCGCCGTGTTTTTCCGCGAAGGCATCAATCATCATGAAGCCTGCGTTGTGGCGCGTATTCTGATATTTCTCGCCGATGTTGCCGAGCCCCGCGATGATATATTCAGGCGGACCGGTGACAGCCGGCGCATTGGATTCAATTTGCTTGAAAAGGTCAAAAATGCTCACGTTTTATGCTTCCTTTTATGATTGGGATAAGGGGGAGCGGCAGCGCAGCAGTCTGCCGTAATCGTCCGGCTCGCTTCACAGAGCGACCTTTCGCGGTTCATGCTTATCAAACCATGTCAGCTCCGTAAAGCCGACCGCGCGGACCATATCTTCGAGCAGATCGAGCCCGAAGCCGAGGTATTTCGTATCATGCGCATCGGTGCTGATTGTGATATTTCTGCCGCCGAGATCGAAATACCGGCGGAGAATGGTCAGCTCCGGATCAATATAGGGCTGCGGCTTGCGCAGACCGGAGCCGTTGAATTCGAGTGCTTTGTTTTTTCGGATGACCGTTTGGAGTATTTCGTCGATGAGTGCACGGTGCGGCGTGAGATCATAGGCTCTGCGGTCGGGCAGATAGCGCATCCCGTAGGTGAGGTGTGCAAGGACATCCCAGCAGTCAGTTCGTGCGAGCCGCAGCACCTCTTCAAAGTACGCAGTCACGAGCGCAGGGATATCCGCGCTGCTGTAATCGAGAAAATAGAAATCCGGCATATCCGGCAGCTCATGCACAGAGCCGAGCACGAGATCGACGCGCGGGTCATTGTAGATCAGCGCAGCTTTCTCGGTATCCTGCGGAATCTGACCGATCTCGGCGCCGAAGAGGAGCCGGAGCGGCGCGCAGTCCGCCTGTGCGGCAGCGGTTTCGGCAGCCGAGCGTGCGAAGACGCCGCAGCCGTCATAGAAATACATCTCTGATTCCTCTGCATGGTAATATTCTGCCGGATAGTATCGGTTGATTTCGACATGGTCGGTAATCGCCATAAAGCGCAGTCCGAGCTGATTTGCCGCTTTGACGCGCTCAGCAACGGTCTGTTTTGCGTCCGGAGAATTATGCGTATGCGTATGCAGATTCATGATCATGGGGTGTATTTCTCCTTTCCGTGTCCGTTCGCATTCGCGCAGCCGGATACAGAACTAATTATACCATACTGCGCCGGATTTTGCAAGAGCCGCACTGCACAGAAAACGGGACGGCATCCGGCGGATTTTTGCCGTGCTTGAACAGTCACGGCATTGATAGAATCATTCCGGCGGTCAAAGATAAAAGTTTCGCCCGAGCTTTTTCAAAAGCTCGCAGGTTCCCAAAGGACGGCGCCCTAAGTCGCCCGCAGTTTGCGCAAAGCACGAAATTCCCCATGCGTGCAAGCGCCCGCGAGCTTGGGTGCCGACAATGTGCAAAAAAACCCGATCAGCCGCGCTTTCCCCCTTTTTGCCGCCTTGACAAAGCTGCTGACAATATGGTATACTATATAGAATATCCACCATATGAAAAAAGGGGGGATTGACCGTGAAGATTGAAGAACTGATGAAGCCAGGCGAGCGGGTGATGTGGCAGGGGCAGCGAACGGGTCTGCGTTCGCTGAAAGCCGCGGTACTGCACAGCAAATGGCTGATTCCGGCGCTGATCTCCGGTGTGTTCTGTACATATCTCATGATCAGGGATCTGATTGTAATTGGCTGGGAGCCGACACTGTTTTCACCGCTTATGGGCTTATTTCCGTTTTTGATGATGCCTGTCTGGATCTATCTGTACAGCATTTTCACACGCAAAAAGCAGAAACAAGGGGCGGCGCGTTACTGTGTGACAAACCGCGGCGTGTATATCGAAACCGGCAGAGAGGGCGAAGAATCCACCGAGCTGTTGTATCTGGAGCGTCTGCGTGACACGCGCATCGTGCAGAATGATATTGACAGCAAGGAGCATGTCGGCGATGTTGTCTGTAGATACTACTGCGCCGCATCAGACGAATCGGGAACGGGCGCTGACAGTGCCTCACTGGCAGAGTTTACGATCCGCTCCATTCCGGATTATGAGTATGTTTCGTCGCTGATCCGGAAGCTGTCGGATCAGCGCAGGGCGGAAAAGGAGAAGGAGATCAGTCAGCGCGGCAGGAGTGCGGCAGAGCAGTTCCGTGCGCCGACGCCGCTGGAATATCATCCGAAGTACAAATATAAGCGCCGTGCGGAATCGCTTGTGGAGCAGGGAGCGCCTGCGGATGCCAAAACGATGTATGACGTCTTACCGCAGCCGGAGACAGAGACGCTGCCGGATGCACTGGCAGAAGCATTCCGAGCGGAGCACAGCCGCAAGGCGAAAAATGAAAAGAAAACCGCCGCAGTGCAGGGCAATCCGGATGCAGCATTTTTCGGCAGCGCCCGTATCGCAGTACCGGCGGCAGGTGAGCAGCGCTCATTCCTTGATCCGGATTATGCATCCGATGCCGAGGTGATTGAAGCACTGCCGGAGGATTCCGTGGCAGATTTGCAGAGTGAGCTGTTCGGCGCACGTGCAGCACAGCAGGATGCATTTCCCGATCCTTCGGTCAATCCGCTGCCGTTTTTTCCGGAACAGTTTGCAGAGCCGGTGCAGGCGGCTCCGATGCCGCAGCCGCAGACCGCACCGGTTTACGGCAATCCGGCAAGCCCGTATGCGCTGCCGCCGGAGCAGCGCGGCGTCTGGCGCATGAATGAGGAGCCGGAGATGAAATCGCTGGAAGCACCGCCGCCGGAAGCGGATGATCCGATGCAGCACGGACAGTTGATGCAGGGCATGTAAGCACTGCATCTTTTGAGGAGTATGACATGAAAATAGACGAGCTTCTTCAACGGAACGAAAAGGTATTGCAACGCGGCGGCACAGCATCCGCAGCAACGATCAGATACAGTCTGCTGAATGCCGGACTGGTGATTGCCGTGCCGTTTCTGTTTATAGGCGGCATTGCCCGGCAGGTGCTGCTTGCAGCCGATACATATGACTGGATAGACGGCGGCAAGTGGCTCATGTTCTTTTGTCTGATTCCGTTTTTCTGCTATCTGATCTACAGCATCGGACAGTATTTCGCATTGAAGGCAATGGAATACTGCGTGACGAACAAGGGCGTTTATCTCCAGACCGGTACCGGAAAGAAAACCTCTGTGATATTTGTGCCGTATGCACATATACAGGAGATAAGCTGCGATGCGGAAACGCTTGATTACGGCAACGTGACCTGTACGCTGCGCCGTGAAAATGATTTCGGGTCCGTATCGGTTCCGCTGAAGCATGTTGTGGATTATCAGGGCGTCAAGGATATCATCGTCAGGCAGCTTGCACTGTATCGGGAGGCAGAGCAGAAAGCGCTCAGGCGCAGTGCGGATGCGCATGCACCGGCGGAGGCGGTACCGCTGCCTGCCGTGACAGATGCATTTGATGCGCCGCTTCCGGATGATCTGCCGGAGGAAACGGTTGCAGATTTGCAGGCGGAGCTGTTCGGTGCAGATGCAGCGCAGCAGGGCGCATTCCCCGACCCGACGGTGAATCCGCTGCCCGAACTGCCGGAATCAGAGCAGGGACAGTTTTTGCAGCAGTGACAGAAAGGGTAAATCATGCGTATTGAAGAATTTTGCAGTGAGCCGATTCTCTGGGCAGGCAGATCGGAACCGCCTCCCCTCATACAGAATGTAAAAGCCGGCGGCATTGCAGCCAGAATCTGCGGCGGCATCGGGCACAGGCAAGAACCGGATGAGACCGATTCCGGCATCCGTTATGCGATCACCGGCAGAGGAATTTATTATGAGTTCGTGGTCGGCGTTCCCCGAACGATCTATCATTCACATGCAGAATTTCACAGAGTCAGAATGGTGCGCGAAAGCAACGGCACCGGCACACTGGTCTGTGTATATCGGAAACCGTTTTCGCAATATCAGCAGTCATTTCGCATGGCGTATCTGCGGGATTACAAAGCGGCGTATGAGATTCTGATGCAGGCGTGGCAGGCGGCGCAGGAGGCAGCCGAACGGGAGCATGTGCAGGAATACGGCGTGCTCGGTGATCTGCCGGAGGAAACGGTTGCAGATTTGCAGGCGGAGCTGTTCGGCGCAGATGCAGCGCTGCAAGGCGCATTCCCCGACCCGACAGTGAATCCGCTGCCGAAGCTGCCGGAGGTGCAGCAGAATCCGGCTGGGGAGTTTACGCCGCACAGCAGATAACCGGAGACAGCATTTGAAAGGACTGACAGTATGAAAATTGAGAGACTGTTTCATGAGGATGAAAAGGTGCTCTGGAAGGGCAAAATCGACGACAGAACCTATCTGAAGCAGGCATTCCTGCCGGATTCCTTTCCGGCGATCTGCGTCTGGACGTCGCTCATCCTGATGATTGATTTTGCGATTATGGCAGTGGAGGGCTTCCTCGGCTTTTTATTTTCGGCGATGAGCGTTTTATCGCCGATTCTGCTGCTGCCGCTCTGGATTTACCTTGTCCGTGCAATCAGCGCGGTACATCGGGCGGAGGATACGGTTTACTGGCTGACGAATTACGGTTTGTATACCCAGCGGGGCAATGAGGAGAAGGGCTCGGAGGAGGATATTGAATTTATCAGCTATGACAAGATCGACGAGGTGACGGTATTTCCTGCCAAATCCCGCACGGCTGAACGGGTCGGCGATCTCAGCATTATTTACCGCGTGGAGACCATGGATTATGCGGCGCGCAGAGAGATCAGAGTGGCGCAGAATCTGACGCTGCGGAAGATTCATGCACCGGAGCTGGTCGCGCAGATGATCCGTGAGATGCAGCAGAAGCATCTCGAAATCAGGGAGAATCAGCTTGCAATGCAGGTAGAGCCGCAGGCGGCTCTGCAAAAAATACAGCGGAAAAAATATACGGTTCAGAAGCAGCCTGTACAGAAGCAGGCAGTACCGGCAAAGCCGAAGCGGGCGTATGATGCGGTTGTCGATCCGGAGCAGGCATTCTTCGGCGCCGCGCAGGGTACACTGCTTCCGCGCGGTAAGGCGCAGAGCTTTTTGGGCAGTGCCGAAGAGAAGGCAGAGCTGCTGGAAACGCTGCCGGAGGAATCGGTCGCAGATTTGCAGGCAGAGCTGTTCGGTGCAAATGCCGCGCAGCAGGGCGCATTTCCCGATCCGACGGTCAATCTTCTGCCGGAGCTGCCGGAGCCGCCGGACGATCAGCGTTCCATGTTCATGCAGCAATGACAGATTGATTCAGCATACAATTCTGAAATATATCCGAAAAATGCTTGACAAAGCGCGTCGGGCGTGGTAGAATATTATCCGGCAATATGAGAAATGGTAAATCATCCGATGAAACCGTCTGAATCATCAGGCGGTTTCGTCATGCAGAATTCATTTGAAACTGCGCAATTCATGCAGCCGTATTCCGCCGCATAGACTGTATTACAACAGAGAGTGTGAAGGGATGCGATACCGTGAAAACGCCCGCGATGTTTTTAGACCGCATGGAGCTCTGCGGCAATTCCGATTTATATATCGACCGCTGCCGCCGGCTGCTTGAATGCAGCGATATGCTGATGCTTCTGGAGCTCGGCGGAAGCCGCGTTGCCGTCTGGGGACACGGTCTGTCCGCGTCCGATTACAGCAGCGGCGGACTGCATATCTCCGGCGAAATCCGCGCGATTGAATTTGACGGCGGACTGTGAGGTGCTGCATGGCTTCTGTACATTTTACCGCCAAAGGCGCGCAGCTTGCAGCCTTCCGCGATGCGCTCCGCAGAAACGGCGTCCGCTGCCGGAATCAGCAGGTCAGCGGTGAGGTATTCTCCGCCGAAATTTCTGCCGGCGATCAGAAAATGCTGCATGCGCTCGCTGCACACGGTCAGATTGCGGTTGAGATCACCGCACGCCGCGGACTGCGCTATCGTCTGACATCTTTCCGCGGGCGCTGGGGCTTTCTCTGCGGGATGCTGCTCGGCAGCATGTTTCTCTTCTGGTGCAATGCCGCAGTGCGCAGCATTGAGATCACCGGAAATACGCGTATTCCGGATGCAGAGATCATCCGTGCGCTGTCCGAGCTCGGCGTGTCATACGGCGTGCCGTTCCGCGATCTGCCGTACCGTTATATTGAGCAGCAGATGCGCCTTGCCGTGCACGATATCGAATGGATCACGATGCGTCACCGCGGCGGCAGACTGATTGTCGATCTGACGGAGGAGCGCCTGCCGCCTGCAATGGATGAACGCAGAGTCCCCGCGAATATTGTCGCCGCCGAGACCGCACAGATCACGGGCATGGATATCCGCAGCGGCTTTGCGGCAAAGCAGGTCGGCGATACGGTCCGTGCGGGCGACCTGCTGATCAGCGGCGCACAGACCGACGCCTTCGGCATCTGCCGCTATTATCACGCCGAGGGCACCGTCACGGGCACCTATTTTGATACCTTCGAGCAGATGCTTCCGTATGTGTCCGAACTGCCCGTTCGGGGCAGCACAGAGACAGAGACCGTCCTCTCGGTGTTCGGCAGGCGCATTCCGCTGACGCTCGGCTTTGTCCGTCCGGCACCGGCAGAGAATCTGATTTACGAGGAGGACCGCGAGCCGTTTTACTGCTTCGGCAGACAGCTTCCGGTGTCGCTGATCCGCTGCCGCTACACCCGTCAGGAGACGGCGATTACCGTTTTTACGGAGGCGGAGCTGCGTGCCATGCTGACCGAATCGGCGGAGCGGTATGTGCAGAATTTTCACGCAGATGACAGGCTCATCAGCAAAAATATCCATTTTTCGCAGTCTGATTTGGGCATTTCGCTGAAAATCAACTATGTTTTCGAGGGCGTTATCGGGAAAAGCTGTGAAATTTTTGTGAAATTATCCTAAAACTATTCCATTTTTCATTCGTTTGTGATATAATAGACATAGAATTTATCATGCGCTTTCTGCGGCCTGATGCAGGCTTGGGGAAAGCAGTTTATGACAAAGGAGCAGATTGAAAAAAAGCACATGGCAGAACTGATTTGGAATGCAGCAAATCCCGATGAAATAGCCGCCGTCTTCGGCAGCTATGACTCGAACCTGAACCTGATCCAGAAGAAGTTTCAGGTTGTGATTGTCAACCGCGGCACCGGCGTCAAGATCACCGGACCGGAGGAGAATATCCGGAAAGCCGCCGAGGCAATGGATGTGCTGCTCGAGAACACCCGCAAAGGCACCGGCATCAATGAGCAGGGCGTGCGCTACGTCGTCTCAATGGTCGCCGACAATGCCGCCGAGGAGGTCAAGACACTGACCGCGGATGCCGTCAGCGTGACGCTCTCCGGCAAACCGATCCGGCCGCGTACCGTCGGTCAGAAGAAGTATCTCGATGCAATCGCTGCAAATACCATTGTACTCGGCATCGGACCTGCCGGTACCGGCAAAACCTATCTCGCTGTCGCAATGGCGGTCAAGGCACTCAAAAGCCATGAGATCAGCCGCATCATCCTGACGCGGCCCGCGGTCGAAGCGGGCGAGAAGCTCGGCTTTCTTCCGGGCGATTTGCAGGATAAGGTCGATCCGTATCTCAGACCGCTCTATGATGCGCTCTTTGAAATGCTCGGCAGTGAAGCCGTCGAGCGCGACCTCGAGAAGAATATCATTGAGATCGCGCCGCTTGCCTACATGCGCGGCAGAACGCTGGATCATGCCTTTATCATTCTGGATGAGGCACAGAATACCACATCCGAGCAGATCAAAATGTTCCTGACCCGTCTCGGCGAGGGCAGCAAAATGGTCATCACCGGCGATATCACCCAGATTGACCTGCCCGATCCGCGCCGCTCCGGTCTGATCGAAGCGATGCGTGTGCTCAGAACCGTCGATGACATCGTAATTCACACGTTCTCGGAGAAGGATGTTGTCCGTCACAGACTCGTGCAGGATATCATCACGGCATATGCGAATTACGAGCACAAAAACATACAAAATCATCATGAAAGGAAAAGAAGCAAAAATGGCTAAACTGAAAGTTTATATCAAGGATACGCAGCATGAGGTCAAGATTCCGGTCGGAATCCGCCTGCTGATCCGCCGCTGCTGTCAGGCAGTGCTGACAACGGAAGGCTTCGGCCATGATACCGAGGTCAGCGTCTCCTTCGTCAACAACGAGGAGATCCGCAAGCTCAATGCGCAGTACCGCAATAAGGATATGGAGACCGATGTGCTCTCCTTCCCGCTTTGCGAGGGCGATCATCTGGAGATCAACACCGAGAACGGCTTTGTGCTGCTCGGCGATATCGTGATCTCTATGGAAATGGCGGTCAAGCAGGCAAAAATGTACGGACATGTTCTGGAGCGCGAGGTTGCGTTCCTGACGGTGCATTCGATGCTGCATCTGCTGGGCTACGATCATGAGAAATCCTCTCTCGAGCAGAGACAGATGCGCGAGAAGGAGGAGTCTGTTCTCGAAAAGCTCGGCTTCTCCAGAGATACAAGCTATATCGTACCGGAGGATCAGGAATAATCCATGCAGGAAAACGGCAAAACAAAGATCCTGTTTGCAGCGATTGCAGGACATACAAATGCAGGAAAATCCTCGCTGCTCAATGCGATGATCGGCGAGAAGATCGCATCGGTCAGCCCGAAGCCGCAGACCACGCGCACGCGCATCACGGGCATCCGCAATATCGGCGAGACGCAGCTCGTCTTTACCGATACGCCCGGTCTGCATCATGCGCGGACAAAGCTCGGCGACCAGATGCTGAAAGCGGCGAAGGAAGCCGTCTCCGAGATCGACTGTGTGATTTTCATGCAGGACTGCACAAAGCCCCTCGGCGAGCAGGAGCAGATCATGCTGGACAATCTCACAAAGCAGGGGACACCGGTGATTTTCGTGTACAATAAAATCGACCTGCTGAAAGAGAAATCCGCGCTGGCGCCGCTGCTTGCGGAGGCAGATCAGCGCTGGCATCCGGCAGCGCTGATTCCGGTATCCGTCACGCGCAATGACGGCGTGCAGGATGTGCTGGATGAGCTGCTCAGCCGTGCCGTAGATGGACCGCATTATTTCCCCGAGGATATGATTACCGATCAGCCGGAGCGTGTGCTGGCAGCGGAGCTTGTCCGCGAGCAGCTGCTCTATCTTTTGCAGGATGAGGTACCGCACGGCATTGCGGTCGTGACGGAATCCTTTTCCGAGCGTGAGGACAAGGATATCCTCAATATTTCCGTGCTGATTTACTGCGAGAAGGAATCGCACAAGCGCATGATTATCGGCAAGAACGGCGCGATGCTGAAAAAGGTCGGCGCCAATGCAAGACGCGAGCTGGAAAAGTTCTTCCGGATTCAGGTCAATCTCCAGACATGGGTCAAGGTCAAGGAGGACTGGCGCAACCGCGATATGATGATCGAGCAGTTCGGTCTGAATTTCAATCAGTAATATTTTCCATGATTATAAAAAATGATTCCGCATATGCTGACTTCAAAAGGAGGATCGCATATGCGGATTCAAAATGCTTACTGGACGGACAGAACGGCAGAGAACCGGCAGCAGCAGCGCTGGGATGCCTTCTGTCAGAGCGGCAGCGTTGCGGATTATCTCGAATACCGTGCCTGCTGCACGCATGAGGACAACACCTATGCAGACGCATCTCAATCTCAAGGGACTCGTGATACGGGAGACCGCCTTTCAGGATGCCGATAAGATCATCGACCTGCTGACAGAGGACGGCATCCGCACTGTGCGTGCCAGATCGGCACGGAAGCCCGGCAGCAAATATGCCGCAGTGACGCAGCTTTTCTCCTACGGGGATTTTTGTCTGCGGTGCAGCGGCGACCGGCTGTTTCTCGACAGCGCCGTCTCGCTGAATCTGTTTTTCGGAATCCGGAACGATCTCGATGCACTTGCGCTCGCCTCGTATTTTTCGGAGCTGATCCGGAATACCGTCACAAATCAGCCGCAGCCGCAGATTCTGCGGCTGTATCTGCTTGCACTGCATCATTTATCGGAGCATTCCCGACCGCTGCCGCAGGTGAAGTCGGTGTTCGAGCTGCGTCTGATGACCGAGCTCGGGATGATGCCGAATCTGGTCTGCTGTCAGGAGTGCATGACGTATCTGCCGAAGCATCCGGTTCTGCGGGTGCGCTTTGCAGATTTTGTCTGCCGTGAATGCAGAGAGATCGCCGACAATCATGATATTCCGGCGACCGAAGCGGTATTGCTCGCCGCAAGACACGTCGTCTTTACGGAGTTTGACCGGCTGTTCCAGTTCCGGCTGAAAGGGAAAAGTGCCGATCTGTTTGCGCAGTATACCGAGCAGTATGTGCTGCACCGCCTCGGCATGCACTTCCCGACACTCGATTTTTACCATGCACAATGCAATCCGCAGTCTGACGATTAACAGAAACGGAGCACGCTCATGAGAAAAAAACAACTGACAGCCGATGAACTGCATGCAGTCAAATACTATGAAGGCGATATTGCTGCGGACGAACGCGCCGATTCCTTCTGGGGCGATGCCCGCGCATATGTCACGCTGAATGCATTGCTTTATGATGATCTTGCAACGGAATATACGCGCGTGCAGGAGGGCAAGCATCTCAATCCGGAGATGCTCCGCGACCTGCCGCGGCTTGTACATTTGTATGCCTGTTTGCTGACGGCGGCGCAGAAGGGCGCGCAGGAGACCGCGCAGACCGGATACCGCGTCGAGCGCCTGTCTGATTTTCAGGTCTGTCTGCAAAGCGGGCAAACCGGCGCATTCACCTCGACCTCGCAGCGCGGTTTTCTGCCGGATTACGGGGATAAGCAGCAGATTGTTCTTCTGACCTATCATGTCCCTGCCGGAACGCCGGTCATTCTTTTCTCGCAGATGCTTGACAATTATCGCAAAGCGAATGAGGATGAGCTGCTGCTGCCGCCGTATCTGCGGTTCGGAGTGCAGCAGCGTCCGCTGACAGACGATGACCGCAGGATCACCGATCTGAACGGTGCACCGCCGGTCGCCGCATATGATCTGTCCGTGCTGCCGGATCAGCGCATCACCATGCAGGCAGATGCTGCACTGCTGCCTGCGGCGTATGATTCCGCGGTCAGATTATATGCACAGATAGCGCAGAATCTGCCGGAAGCGCAGCTCTGTCCGGAGGATGCGGCATCGTATCTCCGGTTCAAGCGCGCACTCCGGAATCTGTTTGCAGCAAACTGACAGGGAAGGGGGGCAGGCGATGCTCGTCATCAAATCGGAGCGCATCCGCAGAGTGCTGCGCATTGTGCTGCCCTTTGCGATCATGCCGGCGATTGTGCTGCTGCTGCCGCTCGGCATTCAGTCGCAGTATTATGCGCTCGTCAGTTTTATTATGGTACTGCTGGCGCTGCTGTTGTTTCTGGCGGGATTTGAGCGCCGTGAGCTTGGCACGCGCCGGATGATTCTGGTCTCGGTGATGACCGCGCTTTCGGTGATCGGACGTCTGCTGCCGCTCATCAAGCCGATCACCGCGCTGACGGTTCTTTCGGCGCTGTATCTCGGACCCGAGGCAGGCTTTTTAGTCGGCGCATTATCGGCAGTGCTCTCGAATTTTATCATGGGGCAGGGACCGTGGACACCGTTTCAGATGCTTGCATGGGGACTGATCGGGCTGTTCGCGGGCATCTTTGCAAAGCCGCTGAAAAAATCGCCGCTGCTGCTGTATATTTACGGCATGCTCTCCGGCGTTGCATATTCGATGCTGCTCGATATCTGGACAACGGTCTGGACCTACAAGGAATTTACATTGCGCGAATATGCGGCAGCAATCTCGACGGCAGTGCCGCTGACCTGCCTTTATGCTGTTTCCAATCTGCTGTTTCTGATTGTGCTGCGCAAGCCGATCGGCGACAAGCTTTCGCGCATCAAAAAGAAATACGGCTTATAAAGGCATGCGGTTTTTGTCGGATTCCACAAAACCGCATGTCATTTTTTTACATTCAGAATCGGTAACCTTTCGCGCCGGATGCGGTCATAATGAGTGAAGGGCAGAAAAAATCTGTCGAACCGTTGATGCAAATGCATATGAAAATGAAAGGATGCGTGAGAATTATGAAAAAGAAGCTGCTGCGTTCCGTGCTTGCAATGATTGCAGCCGGTATTATCTCTGCCGCTGCGCTGCCGGTATGTCCGGTCTCTGCGGCGTATACGAGGGATGATGATTCGATTCAAAAGCGATATCCGGAAAGCTGGACCGATCCGGATACCGGAACCGTGTACTATTCCAACTGGTTAAACACAGAGGGCAGATACAAACCCCTGTTCTCCACTGACACAAAGCCGTATTCCGAGCTTACAATCGTTGTGCCGCAGGATGCAGCCACAAGAGAAGAACTGCTTGCAGTCTGCGAAACATACTTTGACGACAGCTATCAGTTTGAAGGCGTCATGTATTTCAGCGTGAAATCCGGCTTGAATGTCCAGATTTACGATCCGGAAGCGCGTGCAGAAACAGAGCAGAAATGCGATCAGCTTTTTGCTGCGCTGAATGAAAAGTATGAACTGGTCGAATTTACCTATCGTATGAACATTCAGGCATATAAACAGCATACCTATATAGATTCGTGGTTATGCACTTACTGCTACGGCGACGCTGTTCGCGGCAGCACAGAGGATCCGCAGACCGGTGAAAAACTGACTGCACTGATTGCCGAAAAATATCCGGACTGGGAAGTGCGTACAATCACCTACGAAACCGCAGAAACTTACTCGGTACGCAAGAAGGGCTGCGAGCTGTATGACGTTCCCGCACCGGAATATCTGGAAATTGCCTACACGATCAAAAAGGAACTTGGATACCAGACCGGAGACGCGGCTCTTGCTATGGACTACCATTACGCAAAAGCTGTCAAGTATTATGTCCACCCGATAGGCGATGTCAATATGGACGGCAATGTCGATGTGACGGACGCACAGCTTGCTTTGCAGGAATACACTGCGATTGTAGTCGCAAAAGGAACGGGTACTCTGACAGATCAGCAGCGGAAGCTCGCCGATGTCTTTCCGCATCAGTACTGGGAAAAAGTCTCGTGCAGCAATGAAACCGAAGCCCTGATGCCGGATGCACAGACCATTCTGCTGTATTATGCGGAGGGACTTGCAGATTCCAACATCTTGTATGAAGGCGTGGATGCATGGGCAGAGACCTATTACAAAGATGCGCAGGATTTGCAGGCAAAATAACAGATATCAAAGTAAAAGCGCGGCTCTGAGAGAAGCCGCGCTTTTGTTATATTCCCTTTTCAGAATTGCGGGCAGCGCCCGCGGGTATTGATCTAAAGATTTCCGGCGGCGTCCTGAGAGGTTTGAAAGTTTTTCTTTTCCTGCTGACACCAAGTCATTCTTTTTTATCTTTTGTCCTACCGTATTTTTCGCTGGGCACGCATGTTTTGCAAAGCGAAACTGCGCAGTTTGCCTGCGGCAAACATGCGGGGCACGCGAATGCGAGAGAGACACCCCAAGGCGAGAAGGGAAACTCGCTGCGCTCGCATTCCCCTCTCTCCTTAGGGTTTCCCTCTCGCGCTCTCCCTTC
>JAFZPP010000045.1 GCA_017550285.1 Oscillospiraceae bacterium | reverse complement strand
TCATCCAGAAGAAAGTCTGTAAGCCCAATATTCAGTACACCGCTGTCGTTGTACCAGCGTTTGCGGATATCTTTGCGAACGATGATTTTCGGGAACGAGTCATCCGTCAGAGCGAGTGGTTTTAGTTCCTGTGCTGCTTTGGCTTCATCAGGCAAAGCAAATGCAGACTGAATATAAATTTTCTTGCCGCCCATGGATGCTATAAAGTCAATCTCACGAGCAACCTTCGAGTAGCTGCCGGAAGCATTTCTTTCATTTGCATATACGACACCAACATCGACTGCATGAGAAGCTGGAAATGTATTATTCCAGATTGTAATATTGGACTGTTGACATTTTTCTGTTAAAAACTGTCAAGACTATTATGTAATATTGTGTTATACTCAGAGCATCAAATATTAAGGAGGTGCTCATTATGAGCGAGAAAAGTATTTTTGACAGTGCTATGGATTACATAGACGAGCATATTGAACTGGATAATGTTCAGTTGAAGCGAGGGTTATATGCAGCAACCAACTATACGGATGCGGATTTCAACCGCTACATTGGTTTATCGACAGATGGTAAAATGACACTTGGAAAGTATATCCAGAACAGAAAACTGTTTTTTGCAGCGATGGATTTACAACAAAACCTGGATTTAAGTATTTCAGATATTGCACAAAAATATGGTTATTCAGATCAGTCAGCACTAAACCGGGCAATAAAGAGGCTGTATGGCTATACCCCAAGTTATATTCGAAAAGAGAGACCTTCAATTTCGGATAACAGATTAAATGAAGAAGAATTAAGAACGAAAAATGATGTATTATCACGTGTACTGACAAAGTTTTGTAGTGATGAACCAAGTTTCATATCACAATTTGAATCAGACTATTTTGCTTCATTTTTGCACGCAACAGAAGAATGCGGATTTGATATCGGCACTTGCAGCTTGATTTCTGAATTGGCATCAAGATTACATGTCCCTTTTGGGAAGCTTATCATTGTATGCTTTGATGCAATGATCAATTCACAATTATATGATGAGTGCTATTCTCCTGAAGCAGAAGTTGCAATCGAACTTGGCATTACATCTGGTGAAGAAGCCGCATGCATATGCCAGCATTTTGGTTGTGATTCCGTATTTGAATTAAACATCTTTATGGTTGAAGCATACCGAAGAGGACAATCTTTACCCTAACAGAAAGGAAATACTATGGAAGGTCAAATGTCTTTGTTTTCGGATGAGCGAGCAGATACTCCTGTCGAAGCATCATCCGAAGGCTTGCGCGTAGTAAAAATGAGTTTTATTCAAGGAGAAATCACAAGCTGGGAGAATTTGTTTTCCGGTTATCAAACACTTCGCGCTATTACATACTCCTCCGGTATTGGCTTTATCAGTAGATTGATAAAGAAGTTTGAAGATGCTGAAATCATTTTCGGCTGCGAGCAAGTCATGTCCTACTCTCTGAATGAGATCATGGCATTTCAGACAAAGGTGCTTGAACGTATTCAGACAGGCAAAAATAAGCAAGCACTGATTGATCGTATTTCTGACGGAACGCTGCGAATGCGTGTCACAAGGACAAAACTGTCACATGAAAAAATCTACTTGCTCTCGTCGGAAGACGGCCGCAAGCGAGTCATTATGGGATCTGCCAATATGTCATATCAGGCTTTTTCGGGAATCCAGAGAGAAAACATCGCATATCTGGATGGTGATGAGGCATACGATTGGTATTATGACATCTACTGCTCTTTGAGAGATGATTGCACGGATGAGATCACAGCAAAGGCACTCGGCGTCAGCATAGAGAAGACTGCTGTAGACGAATTACCGATTTCACAGACCGTAAAAGTGAAAAAAGCATTGGAAATTGTCCCGGACAAAACAGACGCAGCAGAGGTCGAGTTTGCCCTGGATGTTTCCAAGCTGTCCGGAGATTACAAGTCGTATAAGCCGAAAGCGGATAAGAGCGGTAAAATTGTTTTGACTCCTTCCAAACTCGTTACAATGCGGACACATATTGCGGAATTTCGTGAACAGGAACGAGCGAAAAGAAAGGAATTTCCGCAGCTTGTTATTGATGTGGAACAAGGATCAGTGTCACTCAATGAGAAAAAATGGGATCTGCATCCGCACGAAGATGAAGTTCGGAATGACGTTGAACTGTTTTTGCAATATATGGAAGGCTATTCTGCATTTCACGGTGATTTTGAACATATGCAGCGGCGATATTATGAATTTGCAAATTGGTTTTTCTGTTCGCCGTTTATGGCAGTCATGCGTGATACAGCGGCTCGGTACAATCAGAATCTTCTTCCGTATCCGATCTTTGGTCTGATTTACGGCCAAAGTAAAGCCGGAAAAACGACTTTTTTAGAAACGTTATTGAAAATGATGATTGGACAGAAAACCAGAGTTGCAGCGCCGGATTTTACACGCAGTTCGATTGATGCGATGCGCTATCAGGTGAAAGGTGCGCCCATTATTGTAGATGATCTGACACAAACACGCTTTTCTCAGCACGCAGTTGAAACAATCAAAAATGATTCTTTCGGTGCTGCGGACAAACTGATTCATTATCCAGCGGTTGTAATCAGTGCAAATGATGATGTCAAGGCGGTATCACAGGAGATTATTCGCAGAACAGTAATTTGTCATGTGCAGGCAGGATTGACCAATACTGAGGTCATGAAAAGCAATATTGTTCGCAAGGTGCAAAAAGGGATCGGAACCGCATTCTATCGAGAATACCTTAGAAGAATGCTCGAACAAATACCAGATTTGCTGAACACAATGAAGGACGACGACATGGAATCCGCACCGGACATTATGAAAATTTCGTCAGTAATTCTGTTGGAGATCATTGCACAATTTACTGCTGAAGAGATACCGGCATATGTTCGTGAATTATCACTCCAGGACTATTTCAGCGAACAGGTTACCGGAAATCATGCAATCCGTACAATACAAACCGCATGGCGAGTCAATCGAAAATGCTTTTCAATAGACAAACGCGCGAATAAATTAACCTATGATGCAGGACAGTCATCATTGCTGCGATCATAAGTTTTTTCGTAAGCGTAAAGTATAATATGTCCTAACAATACAAATGGCTGCGGTCGCTTTGACCGCAGCCATATTATTAGTCCCAGTATCTCTTCAATGCGTCTGAGCGAAAACGGAAATTATTCTGCGTCCTCAGTGGCTTGGGGGTTCTCCCGCCACTGCTTGGACGGCAGATGCTCGCCGTAGTCGTCGGCAGTATCTGGTCAGTTCAGTTTCCATTCCATATATTCAGCTTTGCTGATCTTGCCGTCAGCAAGGTCTTTTTTGCGTATCTGCCACTCAGAAAGGAGGTCAGTCATCAGGATAGAGCCGAAAACAATGTCCTTGCGATTGTTGCCATCCTCGCAGTCCGCAATGCTGATCGGGTAATGCTCGTCAAGCTCAAAGAGCATCATCATAACACCCTCCGTTCCGAGGATCTCATCGTCAGCGAGAAAACGAGTGTTCGCGTCCAGCACCTCGGCAAGCTGTTCGACAAGTGCCTGCTTGGGTGTGCGGGTGCCGGATTCATACTGTGCGATACGAACATCGGCGGATTTATCGTCAAAGCTGACAGCCATACCGAGCTGTTTCTGCGTCATGCTACGGAAGTCACGAATGCGGTGTATCTTATCTCCTATAAAGCGCGTTTAAAGCAGAACACATGTGAGCATAAGGCGTACATCATCAAGTCAAAGATCCTGCCCTAACATCATCTTTCTTCATTCTGTTACACTCCTTTTCTTCTCTGAAACCATATCCCGGTTCATCGTCTGAATAGCGATTCCGTATTGGAGAACATCAGAAATGCTCCGGCAGCCGAGCACTGCTGCCACATTTTTTCGGCGGGGCCGCCCCCTGATGCACCGTGAAAACATACAAATTTCCGTACAAGTTTATGCGAATCATACAGCTTCTGAGCGGCACCCGCCGCACGTTGAACCGCACCCCGAAAAAAGCCTGCATTTGCGGCGAAAACTGCAGCTCTGTGGCGCAAGTAAGGAGATACATGCTTTTTGCAGCTTCCGCGTTGCAAAAAAAAATTTTTTTGCAAGAACTGTCGCGGATTTTTGAATGCCGGAACGGCTGTTTTCCGATTTCGGGGGTTGACAAACACCGAAAAACATGGTAAGATAAAAATGCAATCCGAAATACAGCCCAAGGTTGTATGGTACAGATCGTTATGATTCAATCTCAGCAATTTAAACGCACTAACAGATAATTTATTCATTTCAATCCATGCTGCACGGCGCAGCACAATGACGTATCACAAATACACTACAGAAACAGGAAGACACAATCATGAACCAGAACATCCGCATTGCAATGCTCGATTCCGGGCTTTCAGCGGAGTACCGTCTGCCGGAGAATGTCCGCATTCTCGGGAAACGGTCCTTCTGCTATGATTATCTGACCGCATCCGTGCGGGAGGATACCAAAACTGAAGATTTGAACGGTCATGGAACCATGTGTGTCTCCACGATCCTCAATCAGTTCACGCATGTTGATTTTTATATCATCCGCATGCTGAGCGCATCCGGCATGACCAATGAGGCAGTTTTTCTGCGCGCATTGGAATATGCCTGCAACACCGATGCAGATATCATTTCTGTCTGCTCCAGCTTTATCGACGGGAAAAAATCCGGTCGGATCAAGGCAGCCTGTGCCGAGATCGCTGCAAGACAGAAAATCATGATCACATCGGTCAGAAACGGTGAAACAATATCGGAACCTGCAAGTTACGATACCGTCATCGGGGTGCGCGGCGGAATGCTTCCGGACAATCGCTACAGGTTTTGTCCGGAGGATCCGATTCAGATGCAGTGTGCGCAGGAAAGTGTACTGAGCAGAGGCTTGTTCGGAAACCGGACACAATTTCAGGGTACGAGCCGCTCAGCAGCACTGGCAACCGCACATATTGCCGGTGCTGTTTTTTTGCACCCTGATCAGAAAATGAACCTTTCTGCGCTGCTGCTGGCAGGCAGCTCAGAACCGGAACCGGATGTCCCCTATGCAGGCGATGACCTCTATGTACGCGCTGTCTTTGATGCACAGCTCGAGGAACAGCTTGCGGAAACGGATGAAACCTATCTCCGGTTTCTGTATCTGCTCTGCGAATTGTTCCTGTGCGATGATCCGCAGATCATCCGGACGGTCAATCTGATTGACTTCAAAAGCAGATTTCTGCTCCGGAAATCGGAAATCTGCATGCGCGTGATCGAGGAGGCTTTCGGCATCATCCTCGGCGAACCGCGCCTCTATGATTTGCAGTATGCTTATCTGTTCTACAATCATCTCATCAAACCCGCAATACAGGGAGGAACAAAATGAACCAGACGCTGAACCAGACATTGCCGCTTTATTTTTGCGAAGGATACGCCGTCAGCCGCTATCAGGAAAAAGTCATTCTCATGAATACAACCTCAGGGCTCAATTTCAAAATGACGGAGGACTGCTTCAACGTCCTCTCTGAAATGATCCGGCAGAATGTGACTGTTGAAACCGGTCTGAGCTGGTTTCAGGATCCGGATGATCAGGATTTCTTCCGCCGTGCACTGGAGGTCATGATCAAATACGGCATTCTCGTACAGGAGCCGGAACAAGAGGCGTATACAGTGACGCTGGAGCTGACAAACCGCTGCAATCTCCGCTGCCGGCACTGCTGCATGGATGCACTGCCTGCCTGTGAGGATACCGATCTGCCGACAGAGGACTGGAAACGCATCATTGACAAGCTCTCCGGTCTGCATCTCGAGGCACTCACGCTGACCGGCGGCGAACCGCTGATCCGGCAGGATTTCTTTGAAATTGCACAGTATGCAAAAGATACGCTGAAAGTCCCGATGCAGCTGATGTCCAATGCAACGCTCATTACAGAGGCGGTTGCCGACAGGCTGATCGAACTGTTCGATGATTTTTCATTCAGTCTGGACGGCGCCGATGAGGAAAGCTGCGCACCGGTCAGAGGAAAGGGCGTCTTTGCAAATGCCATGCGCGGCATTATGCGGATGAAGGAACGCGGAATGAAGCATTTTTCGCTGTCCTTTACGGAAGTCCGCCAGAATCAGCATGCCGTGCAGAAGTTTGAAGACCTCTGCAAAGAACTCGGCGCAACGCCGATGATCCGCAATTTCGATCTTGTCGGCAGAGCAGCAACGCATCTTGATCTCGTACCGGAGGACGTCGATGCGGATTATATGCCGGTGACCGTACCGTTCCCGAAGGGCTGCGACTGTTTTCCGCCGCATGATATGCCTGTCGGTGTCAGCTGCGGTGCAATCCTTGAAAAATTTGCAATCGGCTATGACGGAACATTGTTCCCCTGCATCTCAATGATTCAGCCGGAATTCGGCATGGGCAATGTTCTGGATATCGACGATTTCGCTTCCTTCTACCGCAGCGGCGGATATCAAAGCTCCGCCGGATATCAGCTGTTCCGGAACAGTCATCCGGCATTCAGTCCGGAATGCGCAGACTGCCCTGCCAGACTGTTCTGCGACAACTGCGTCACCTATATCTACCGGCAGAAGAATCACCCGAAGCGGGATTTCTTCTGCGCACTGAAACAGAAGGAGCTGCTGCGCGTATGGTGAAAAGAAACCGGTATCTGAGCTGCGATCAGCATACGCTGTTCTGCAATATCTGGGTCACTTCGTTCTGCAATTTCGCCTGCAAATACTGCTATGAAAGCACCGACAAGCCCGAAGCCTACATGAGCCGCGAAACTGCCGATCAGACCTTGCAGTTTCTGGAAACAATGATGCAGCAGCAGAACTATGACGGCATCTGGCTCAATTTTCACGGCGGCGAACCGATGCTGAATGCAGACATCATCAAATATATTGCCGGCGAAGCAGAACGCAGAGGTTACAGCATCTATACCTCTATGACAACGAACTGCTCTGTCCATGATGCGGAAATCTGCAATTATATTGATGAGCTGACCGTCAGTCTGGACGGCGATCAGACCGTACACGACCGGAACCGCGTCACACGCAACGGAAAAGGTACCTTTCAGCTCGTCATTGACAATGCACGCTACTATCTGGAACATGCGGAGAATGTCCGTCTGCGCATGGTTGTCCGTTCCGATACCGTGTCCGATCTGGCACGCAGCGTACAGTATCTCTACGGGCTGGGCTTCCGCGTGATTATCCCCGGCGTGGATTATTTCGATCCGGACTGGACTGAGGCGCTGTTCGATCAGCTGCTGGAACAGTATCAGGCGCTGCATCGCTGGCGCATTGCAAATGTGCACGAGGAAGCGACAATCGGCACGCTCGATGAAAAAATCCAGCCGCGCGGCAAATGCGCCGTCGGCTGCGACGGCTATCAGATCGCGCAGGACGGAAAAATCTACCCCTGCACATATATTACCGGCAAACCGGAATACTGCATCGGCGATGTCCGCAGCGGCATTGATCCGGAAGCCGTCCGGCGCATCAACTGTGCCGTGCAGCAGGATGTTCCCGCTTGCAGCGGCTGTGCAAATATCCCCTACTGCATTGCGCAGCGCTGTCTGATTCTGAATCAGCAGCTGACCGGCGAACTCACAACACCCGCCGCAGTCCTCTGCGCAGAAGAACATCTGCGGCAGAAGTTACGGAAGTACATCCGCGAAACAGGAACCGGTGATGCCCATGTTTGAGGATGCATACCGCCTTGTCATAAAGCGGAACCTCCGGCGCACCGTGCAGCTTGCGCTGCTGCTGACGCTGATTTCGCTCGGTTCCGTTGCAGCCTCGGCGCTGCTCATGAAAATTATTGACGATGTGGTTCCGTCGTGCAGCGGAGCGCTGCTGCTGCGGACCGTGCTGCTCTATGTCGCACTTTCCGTGCTGCAAAGCATCGTTTCCTACTGCTGCGGCATGGCGAATACCCGCCTGCTGCTGGAATCCTCCAACGCACTCAAATTCGATCTGCTGCACTGTATTTTCCGGCGGGACGGCGCTTATTTTGCTGCCAACAGCCGCGGCGAAATCTATAACAGCATCGAAAACGATTCCTCCAAATTCTGCGCATTTGTCATCAGCAATTTCAGCACCGTCTTTATGACGATCACCGGTCTGCTGATTTCACTGGTCTATCTCGGGATTCTGGAATGGAAACTGCTCGTGCTCATTCTGCTGCTTCAGCCGACTGTTCTGATCTTTCAGGCAGTCATGCGGCCGCGCATTATCCGGATCAGCGAAAAAAGCCGTGCGTTTTCCGCAGAATACGATACCCTCTCGCAGGAGATCGTTTCCGACCCTGCTGAGCTGATTCTTTCCGGTCAAGCGCAGAAAATGATGCGGAATTACAAAAACAAGACCGCTCATCTGATTAAGCTCGGCATCGAAAGCAGCGCGATTGAGCTGTTCAGCGCCAATACAGGCGAATTTCTGAATGCAATTACGCTCTGCTGCGTCATTGGATACAGCGGCTGGAGCATCATCAAAGGCACAATGAGCATCGGCGAGCTGATTGTCTTTATCAACTATTCACAGAAGATCGTGGACAATATCGGCAAGCTGCTTGATTTTTCGATTGACGTCTCCGGCATAACGCCGGTCTACCGCAAGATCAGCACACTGATTCACGCAGAGCTGCCCGAAAAGCAGCAAAATCCGGCAATTTCCGAAACGCCCGTCCTCGAAGCCGCACATCTGGATTTTTCCTATGACGACGGCAAAACGATGATCTTCTCAGATTTCAGTTATCGCTTCCGCTTCGGCGGCAGCTACGGCATCATCGGAAAGACCGGCGCCGGAAAAAGCACGGTTGCAAGACTGATTTACGGCTTATGGGCGCCGCAGAACGGCTCCCTCACCGTAGACGGCATTCCCTGCTGCGAAATCGCCTATCCGGATATGGATAAAACCGTCACCTATGTCTCCTCTTCGCCGCTGATTCTCAATGATACGCTGCGCAGCAATCTGACCATGTTTGATCCGGAGATCACCGACGAGCAGATATGGACAGCGCTGCGAAAAATGCAGCTTGCGGAATTCTTCCGGCAGACGGAACATCAGCTCGATACCCGTATCGGCGAAAGCGGGCTGCGGCTCTCTGCCGGTCAGCGTCAGCGGATCGCACTGGCACGCAGTCTCCTCAGCGGCAGAAAGATCATCATTCTCGATGAGCCGACCGCCGCACTTGACGCAGAAACCGCACAGCATGTATCTGACGTACTGTATGACAGCTTCTCTGACAGAACTTTAATTATCATCACACACAATCAGGATATTCTGCACCGGTGTGATGCCGTGCTCCGGATCGAAAACGGAACGGTCTCGGAGACAAAAATCTATGAAAAAATAAAAGGAGTTGCATCATGAAAAAATCGAAAACTGTATCCGTCGTTATGACTGTGCTTGCGCTGATTGTCATTCTCGGCATTGCCGTTTACGGCAAAATACTTGACGGAAAGGGCGACGAAGGCACACTGATTCAGTACACCGTCATCGGCTTATCTGTAATTCTGCCGATTGTCAGCGGTATCTGCTGCCTGATTCCGGCAGCAGCGCGCAGCGGGCTTGCATGGCTTGCCGCAATCCTCATTGCAATCGCGGCATATGCTGCCCCGATGATCGCATCCGGCAGTTTTTCGCTGGTTTCCGATCCGACTGTGCTGCTCATTCTTCTCGGACCGTGCGCTGCCGGTTTCCTGCTCGGCAGCCTGATCGGACTGATCCGGAAAAAAGCAGCCGCAGCTGCCTGAACGCTTCCGCAAAATCACATACTACAGAATCCGCACAGTTTCAGCGAAGATTATGCGATCATCTTACTCTTGTTATCTGACCGCAAAGGGCAGTACGCAATGCCAGTTGCGGTTTGGATATAATTTACCAAATCTATATTATCTTATTATGAAAGGACATTACTACTATGGAAATCAAGAAGCTTTCTACAATCGAATTCTCTGTCGAGGCACAGTGTGACCACGGCGAATCTGACAAGAAGGGCGGCTGCCACGCTGACTGCAAGAAGACCAAGTATGTTGACTCCAACGCTGTCTACAATGCATACTGGAAGAAAAAGGGCGGCAAGAAGCTCTGCGAGACCAAAACTGTCTGGACCTGCTCCACACTCTGCTGCTGGTAATCTCTGCACCGCAATTCACTACTGTTTCTGCTGAAGCAGCCGGACTGTGGTTCTCTTTGGATAGTGCGTAATATTCACAGGAAATCGTATACCGGCTGTCATCACATCACAACTGATGAAAGGATGAATGAAAATGGAAATCAAGAAACTCTCTAAGATTGAATTCTCCGTTGAAGCACAGTGCAGTCACGGCGAATCGGACTCAAAGGGCGGCTGCCATGCAGACTGCAAAAAGACCAAGTATGTTGATTCCAATGCAATCTTCAACTGGTTCTGGGGCGATCTCATGCCGAACTGCACGAAGAAAACCGTATGGACTTGTTCCACACTCTGTTGCTGGTAATCCGATATCAGAAGTGAACACAGTATAAGACGGCGGGCAGCGGCAGAAATTCCGGTTTCAGCCGCTGCCTGACTGTCTTGTGTACAGAAAGGACATCATGGAAATGGAAATTAAAAAGCTCGGCAAAATCGAATTTGACATTGCGGCACAGTGCAGCCACGGCGAATCGAATACGAAAAAGCCCTATGACTGCCACACGGACTGCCGTGTTGTCAAATATATCAATTCCTCGTGGCTCTGGAACGCAGTTGACCGCGGAAAGCATTATTATTGCAGAACAAAGACCGTCTGGACCTGCGCAACCACCTGCCTGCTTTAATGACATCCGAATTATACTATTATTATTTGAAAGGATAAAATATCATGGAAATCAAGAAACTCAGCACAATCGAATTTGAAGTCGAAGCACAGAAGTGCGATCACCGCGAGTACAGCCGCGAAGGCGGCTGCAAGGCTGACTGCAAGAAGACCAAGTACACCAATTCCAATGCACTGATCAATCTGGGCGCAATGCTTCCGCCGAAGCATCCGGAGAAGCGCTGCGATACCAAAACGGTCTGGACCTGCTCGACCTGCTGCAGCTGGTAATCCCTGCATACGCTCATCGTATCTGAACAATACGCCGGCACCGGTGCGCAGCCTGACATGCATCGGTGCCGCGCTGCGCATATACTGCAAACCCGTATTAAGATTTACTTATTTTACGGATTTTTGATTGACAATCGCTGCAAGACAAAGTATAATATTATATATAGAATAACCGGCAACTGAACCACAGTCGGGATTATCACTGTTCCATTCATACTATTTCTATTATGCAGAAAGACGGTGTATCAAATGAAATCAAAGCGTTTCCTGACAGCCGCAGCTGCAAGTCTCATCCTGCTCAGCGGATGCGGCGATCCGGCTGCCGCGGTCAATACCTACTCCCTCACAACGCAGCCGCTCTCCCGTGCCAGTGAGCAGAACGGAAGAATCGTTTCGGAACACGGCATCGTACCGGTCCGGACGGCGCTTACAGAGCTGCCCGTCGCAGAGGTGCTATGCCGTGCGGGACAGCGCGTGAACGAAGGTGACATTCTCTTCCGGCTGGACGGTACGGCTTTGCAGGAACAAATCAGCAAGCTGAATCAGGACGCGGATTCTGCAAAGCAGCAGTCCGACCTGAAATATCAGTATGCGGCAGCGCAGCTTGCACAGGCAAAGGAAAGCATGGCAAAACAGGTTCAGGCATTGCAGCGCAGAGAGCAGGAACTGCAAAACGCGGCAAGTCAGCTCCGGCGGATGTATCAGGAGACCGATGCACGCTGCGAGAATGCGCGGCTGACGGTCAATCGGCTCGCTGAGACACTGAATGCCATGCAGCCCGATGCGGAGAACTATACCGAAACAGAAAAAGAATACAGCGAAGCAGCCGAACAGTACGGCTCGCTCTGTGAAATTGCGGATTCGCTCGCATTACAGATCGCGCAGACGGAGGCGGAGCTGCACGACGCAGAGCAGGATACCGAATCAACCCGCCTTGATCTGGAAAAAGAAATCTCCGAGCAGGAATATGAGCTGAAAACCATGCAGAACGATGCGGCGGGTTCGGATGCACAGACGCTTGAAAAGCTGCGGCAGCAGAGCAATTCGCTGACCGTAACGGCGCCGTGCGCAGGCATTGTCTCCGAATGCATCGGAACAGCCGGTCAGCTCTGTGACGGTCTGCTCGCAAAAATTATGCCCGACGATGCATTCAGCGTGCAGCTCTATGTGCCCGATCAGGCTGTGCTGGCGCTGAAAACCGGTCAGAAGGCATCCTTCCGGACAGATGCCTCTGCGGAAGCCTATGCCTGCACGATTTCGGATATCAGCGCCGTGCGCGATACGGAGGGCTTCGCAGTCAGATTGCAGCCGCAGCAGCAGGACGGTCTGCTGATCGGCATGCAGGCGTATGTCACGCTGATTCTCGAAGAAAAGGAAGCCTGCGCCGTACCGAACGCAGCGGTCTGCTATACCGATGACGGCACTGTCTGCGTCTATACGGCAGAGCAACAGGCTGACGGCAGGGAAATCGCTGTCCGGCACGAAGTCAAAACGGGCATCGTCGATCAGGATTATACCGAAATCATTTCGGATGAATTGCAGCAGGGTGCGCAGATCATTCTCGAACCCTCTGACGTTTATGACGGTGCTGCCGTCACACGGAACGAAACGGAATCGCAGCATGATCAGAATACTTGAATCAATCCGGTGCGGCATCCGCGATCTGAAGGAACAGCCGGTCAGCAGCCTGCTTGCGGTCTGCGGCATGGCATTCGGCATCGCCGTGACGCTGATGATTCTGTGCGTCAGCAAATGCGCTGCGCAGGTCATCACGACATATATGACCGCAAAAGGCGACGGCAATTATCTCTCGGTCAGCGCCGCCTATACGGATAACCGGATTTCCGATACGCCGGCAGCTGTGCCTGCGGAGCTGTATTATGCCTTTGCAGATGCATCGCATCCGCATGTTTACGGCATAGATTATCAGAGCAGCAGCATGCCGGAGGTCTTCTGCCGCGGCGATCTTGCGCAGGAGCGCTTTCTGCTCAGGGGCTGCGCACCGGCTGCGGAACACATCGACCGGCTGACGCTGGTCTGCGGCAGATTCCTGACCGATGCAGACTGTAAAAACACAATTTCGGCTGTGGTGCTGCCGCAGCCGCTTGCCGTGCGGATGTTCGGCTCGGAGCAGGATGCGCTCGGCGAAACCGTATCCCTCTATGATGCGGACGGCATTCTGTTCCCTGCTGCCGTTGCGGGCGTATACAAATGGATCAGCACCGGCGATCCGGACAGCATCCGGACCGTCTACGCTCCCTATTCGGCAGTCGATACCTGCTGGAACCTCGAAGAGCCTTCCCGCCTGACGGAATTCCGTGTGGCATATCAGACCGGCACGCTCAATGAAGGCACTGCGATGCATGAGATGCTGCAATTCTTCAATCCGAAGCTTGCGCAGGAGCATCTCTGCATACATATTTATGCACCGGAACCGCTGGGCGCGGATATGCAGAAGCGCATCCGTGCACTGACGGCTGCACTGCTCTGCGTCGCGGGACTGACCTATTTTGTCAGCTGCATGGGTATGGTCAATGTGCTGCTGGTCTCCGTCCGCAGAAAGACCATGGAGATCGGCGTCCGCAAGGCAGTCGGCGCGGACAGCAGGCTCATCCGGCTGCAATTCTTCACCGAGAGCATGTGCATCAGTGCGGCAGGCTGCATACTGGGCACGGCGTTCGGTCTGCTGATTCAGCATATTCTTTCCGGCAGACTGCCTGCGCTTCTCACTGCCGTCATCGGCGAGGAATATCAGTATATGATCCTGCATACGGAGCTTTCGCTGACACCTTCTCTGATTGCCGTGGTCTTTCTGATTGCCGTCACGCTGCTCTGCGGCTGGTTCTCCGGTCTGTATCCGGCAGAACAGGCAATGCGCATGACCGTCGCAGACGCTCTGCGCTTTGAATAGCCCATTTCAGAAATTGTGCTCCTGAGATAAAACAAAACTTGTTGATATGGTGTGGATTATATTGGGGGCGGAGCCCTCAGCGTACCCCATACCACACCGGCAAATTCTGATTTATTGCAGGGACACATTTCTGAAATGAGCGTTTGAATCATACGGAACGAAAGGCAATTTACATGAAATTCATTACAAAAAACATCAAAGCACCGCTCGGTCTATTGCTTGTTCTGTCTGTCCTGATCGTGACGGTTGCGCTGGCAATCGCGGCAAACCGCAAGGAACCGCCCGTCCCGCGGACTGCCGCAGCCGAAAAACGCGATCTTGTTCAGACCGTCGGCGCAGTCGGAACAATCCGCTGCGCATCCGGCGAAACGGTTCTCTATACGATCCCCTGTCCGGTCGGTGCGGTTGCCGTACAGACCGGCGATCCGGTCAAACAAGGCGATCTGCTTTTCTGCTACGATACGGAAAAACTGGATGCCGATATCGCGGAATGCGAAAAGCTGCTGCAAAATCTGGAATCCGCAGAAATGCAGGCACAGACGGACAGTCAGGCACAGCAGCAGCGCACAAACGAATTGCTCCTGCGCGCTGCCGATCAGGCGGCGGCACAGTATCAGAACGCGCTGCTGACCCTCGCTGATGCAAAATCCGCACTGGATTCCGGCAGAACCGAATATGAAAACTGGATCACGGAGCATCCCGTTTCTGACGATCCGGCTGTCGCTGCAAAGACAGCGGCGCTGCAAAATCAGTGCGAACGCTATGAAACGATATTCGCAGAAGCAGAAGCCGCCGCAGAACGCTGGAAGGAGCAGAAATCCGCCGCCGATGAAACACTCCGGCAGACAAAGGATTCAGAGCAGTACAGCGCCGCGCTGCAAAAATTCACCGCATCTGCATCGGAAAGCTGCCGGCAGCAGCTCTTACAGCTGCAAGCCATGCGGACACAGACCGAGGTCAAGGCGCCGTGCAGCGGCGTCATTACGGAAATGCTCTGCGAAACCGGCGAATCCGGCAGACAGTATACGCCTGCGGTTCAGATCGGCAGCACGGATGCCTTTGAAGCCGTCCTGACTGTCTCTGCGGAAACACGCGCAAAGCTCTGCACCGGTATGCAGGTCTGGGTTACGCCGGCGACCGCGCCCGAACAGTCCGCGGACGGTATCATCACCGATATCCGGCTGGACAGCGGCAATGCATATCAGACGGTGATCTCTGTCGATCCGGCGGCAAACGATCTGCTCAGAGGCGGCAGCCCGTGCAGCGGACGCATCATTTTACAGCGCGCAGATCAGACGCTCTGTGTGCCGTATGATGCCGTCTGCACCGACGAGACCGGCGAATATGTCTGGCGCATGGATGCGGGTAATCCGGTCAGACAGCCTGTCCGCACCGGTCTGCACTGCGATTATTATACAGAGATCATCGGGGACGGCGCCCTGCATCCGGATGATACCGTTCTGCTGAATCCGGCAGAGGTACTCGGAAAGGATGCCCTATGATCAGATATGTCAGAACTGCGATCCGCAGCATGGCACAGAATCCGCACCGGAGCTTTCTGACCGTGCTCGGCATCTGCATCAGCGTATGCAGCATCGTGATTTTCTATACGCTGGGCGAAAGCATCAATGCAAGCATCCGGCAGTCCTTCGGCAGCCATGAGGGACATAATATGATCTTTGTGGAGGTCGTGCAGAACAGCAACAGCAAAGCGCGTTCCGTGCAAGCGATTCCGGCGGATATGGCATTCACCGAACCGATTCTTTCGGGTTTTGAAAAGAAATGGAACGGCAGCGTGACACTGTTTCAGGAATCGCCCGCCTGCACCGGAAAAAGCTATACGAATGCGGCGGAGAAGTCCGTCTGCTCGATGCTGGGACTCGGTACGGACGGACGCTTCGTCTATGAAATGGAACTCACAGAAGGACGGTTCATCACAGCAGAAGATTTGCAGCAGCAGCAGCCTGTCGCGGTGATTTCATCCCTGACGGCAGAGCTCTGCTTCGGCAGAAACGATCCGCTCGGACAGTACATCTGGTTTGAGGACGAGCAGAATGTGCCGCATCAGTTCACGGTTGTCGGTGTATACCGGTATTCCGGCGATACATATCCGACGCCCGAACAGAACCGGCTGCTCACAAATCCCACGGTCTATATTCCCTATACCTGCTGGCAGGCGCACTTTCCGGACATTCCGAATAACACCGATACTGTACGGTTCAATACGACCGGTATTTCGGATGTCAATATGCTGCGCAATGTCGCACAGACCTATTTCTCCTCTCTGATGCAGCATGACGGCTGGCATATCGAAGTGATGCTGATGAGCGATGAATTGCAGTCCATACAGAAATATGTGGACCTGCTGCGGAAGTTTATCACGGTCATTGCGATTGTATCCTTTCTGATCGGCGGCATCGGCATCATGAATGTCATGCTGATCAGCGCGCAGGAGCGTATCCGCGAAATCGGCATCAAGAAGGCGCTCGGTGCAAAAAACGGCACCATTATGACCGAATTCTTCACCGAAGCGGTGATCATGGCTGTCGGCGGTGCGGTGATCGGTGCACTGCTCGGCATACTGATCTGCTATGATCTTGCCAATCTGATTACAGTCATCAGCCGGCAAATCCAGACGCTGGAGCTGACGCCCGTGCTGTTTATTCCGGTTCGGGCAATTCTTGCGGCATGCGGCGGCAGTCTGCTGCTCGGCATGCTCTGCGGTGTGCTGCCTGCGATGCGCGCAGCCCGTATGAATCCCGCAGATGCGCTGCGCAGCGATGCACGGTAACAAAATGATAACGAAGCACCAGCGAGACCGGATAACGGTTATCAGACCGAATAATCAAAGTGAAAAGCTAATATAACATCTAAGCAAAATGGTTTAGATAAAGCTGCGTCCTGTGGAGTGGGAATGATCTGCTCAGTCCAAAACCTCGCACATTTACGATAATTTCAGAATAAGTCAAAGCCGAACGGCAACATCTGACAAAGTCAGACAACCCGCCGCAGCCCGATGAATAAAAGCAGCAGTCCTTGCAAACGCTATGCAGGGACTGCTTGTTTTTATAACGGGAATACGCTTACTTTACGCTTACTTTTGTCAAGTTCATATGAACGACTATCGACTATCGATCGTAAGGGTATCTGACGCTTACTTTTCAAATATCGAAAAATAAAAACACAGCAAGTCAATAACAGAAAAGCGAAATGCCCGTCAAAAAGCCAAGCGCCTGCTGTATTCCGAAGGGGAGAAATACAGCAGGTGCTTTGATTTTGATTCAGCTGAGTTTCCAGCTATCCATGGAGATATTGTTGTTGAATACGAAATAAAGGTCCGTCTTGCCGGAGAGACCGGAGACAGGTGCGACGATCTCCTGCATCGAGCCGCCCGATGGGATTTCAACATACGCAACAGGCGTACCGGAAGCACTGCCGGTGCAGACCTTGATGATACCGCCGCTCTGTGCAGATGCCTTGACGGTGATCGAGGTTGCAGATTTGCAGTCAGCGCCGGTCACTCTGAACCAGTCGCCCTTTTCCGCGGTCACGGTGGAATTGCCGCTGCCTGCGATCTGGAGACCGCCCTGATGCGAGAAGGTCGCTGCGCGGACCGTCGTAAACGGATCAAGCGCCTTGATCTGCGAAACACCGGTCTTGGTACCCTTGACCTGCTGCATCGTGCCGTCCGTATTCATGGTGATCTTGTCGATATGGGAGCTTCTGTAGCCCATATCCTTCAGATTCATCACATCCTGGAGATACTGTGCATGGTAGAAGAGATACCACTCGCCCTTGAACTCCATAATGGTGTGGTGGTTGTTGCCGGTCGTGCCGAAGAAGTTGCCGATGTTCTTGAACACCTCACCCTTATAGGTGAACGGTCCGAGCGGACTGTCGCTGACCATGTAGTCAATCGCGGCGGTGGAGAGACCGTACTGGTTGCCGCCGGTGCTCCAGTTCGTGCAGTAGCTGTAGTAGTATTTGCCGTTGTACTTATGGATGCCGCTGTCCTCGAACATATACGGTGCGTCGATTACTGCGGGTGTTCCGACGATCGAGGTCATGCTGTCGCTGAGTGCGACGCAGCGCGCGGATTTCGGATGATCGGAAGGCTTGTTTTCCGTACCGCCGCCGAAATAGAGATAGCCCTTGCCGTCGTCATCGACAAGCACTGCCGGATCGAAGACCCACGGGACATCGGTGCAGCCTGCGGTCTTGCGGTCGATCATCGCCTTGCCGTTCGGATCGCTCCACGGACCGGTCGGACTGTCGGAAGTCAGCACGCCGATGCCGTTTGCATTGTTTGCAAAGTAGAGGAAGAACTTTTCCTTGCCGTTGATCTTCTTATGGCAGGCGGTCGGTGCCCAGGAGTTGCCTGCCCATTTTGCGATGCCGTTCTGACCTGCGACATTGATCAGACCGTGGTCTGTCCAGTTGACGAGATCGTCAGAGGAGATGCAGCGCAGGCAGTTAATCGTGCTGTAGGTTTCCTTCGTGACCTGTCCGTTGTTATAGAGCAGGTGGTCATCCGTCATATAGATGTACACTCTGTCGTTATACTCCATAACGCCGGGGTCCGCGCCGAAATACTGGGTAATGAGCGGATTGTGTTCGTTTTCGCCCTTATAGCATTTTGCGAGGTTCACGCTGCCGAATTTCTGTGCCATTTCGGTGAAATCGACCTGCGGGACAGGCTTCTCGGCAACAGGGAATTTTGTGATCTTCGTGAGCAGATAGTCGAGAAGATATCCAATATCTTCCTTTTCAACGGTGCCGTTCTGATCGACATCGGCGCCGCGCTTTGCATTGCTGTCCGTCAGCTTGCCGCTGAACACCAGCTTTGCGAGGGAAAGATCTGCTGCATTGATGATGCCGTCGCCGTTGACATC
>JAFZPP010000006.1 GCA_017550285.1 Oscillospiraceae bacterium | reverse complement strand
TGTTAATGGCAATGAGGTTCCACCCGTTCCCATTCCGAACACGGAAGTTAAGCTCATTCGCGTCGAAAATACTTGGTTGGAGACGACCCGGGAAAATAGATCGATGCCGGCACCAAACCCAGAGTTTTTTGCTCTGGGTTTATGTTTTTTAGAGGGCCATTAGCTCAGTTGGTTAGAGCTCCCGGCTCATAACCGGTTGGTCCCGGGTTCGAGTCCCTGATGGCCCATACGGGCAGTGCCCGCATCCGTTTTAACTCCCAGGCAGTCTTGCTTGGGAGTTTTGCTTTACGCTCCCAAATGAGTGAAACTGTTGCTTCGATTTATGCGGGCAGTGCCCGCATCCATTTCACTCCCATGCAGTGATGTGTGGGAGTTTTGCTTTGCTCTCCCAATCAGCCAGACTGTAAATTTATCGTTTGGGGCAGTGCCCGCTTCCATTTAACTCTCAGGCAGTCTTGCTTGGGAGTTTTGCTTTTTCTCCCATTGTGACGAAATATGAAAGCAGCGTCCTGATCGCCGTCAGAACGCTGCTGTGTTTATTCTTCGTCGGGGAGCATACACCAGTCCAAATACGCGGAAATCGAATCAAACAGCTTCCTGCATGTCTCATACTGCACCTGATAGACTGCGCCTGCCTCGTCCACAGTGATTAAAATGCCGTCGATACAGGCGTTTTCCAATACAAGCATCTTCGTCGGAAAGTCATCATTGATTTCCCGTTCGCGCTGTGTCAAGTTGACTACATTGAATGCGCCGCTGATTTCATTGCCGGTGTGCTGGGAAAAACCAAGTCCTGCCCATTCATGTGCATTGCACTCGATGCAGCCGAATGCACGGACATATGCAATGTATTCCGGCGGAAATGTCATTCCGAGCGCTTCCTGTGCCGCTGCAAGCTGTTCATCCGTGCATCCCTTTCCGCGGTACAGATGCGGGATTGCATTGATTATTTCGATGAGATCAGACATATTCTCGCTCCTTTCACTCATGCTGCCTGCGCTATCAATTTTCATTGTAGCATATTCCCCTGTAAATGTTAATATGAAAAAAGCGTGATCCGCTCCGATGAGAAGGGAGCGAATCACGCTTGCATAGTTCTTTGCGTTTATCCCAAAGTGATTTCGATTTCGTTGACGTCTGCGAGCTGATCTGCCGGCAGAAAGTTGCCCTCGATCTGCTTGCCGTTGACGGTCATTGCCTTCACGCCGCACTGCACATGCTTCGGATTCTGAATATTGATATTCAGCTTCTTGCCGCGGAATGCCTTGTGAATCTTGAAGCCGTCCCACGCTGCCGGAATCGACGGATCAATGCGCAGACCGTTCAGCTCGGTGCGCATGCCGCAGATGCCCTCGACACAGCCGACCATAACGGTCGATGCGGTACCGGTCAGCCAGTGAACGTGCGAACGTCCTGCGAACGGCGAGCGCTTGCTCTCGGTGAACTGACCGTGGATATACGGCTCCATGACGCGAATCTCTGCCTTGTCGTTCATTGTGGCAGGGGAGCTCTCCATGAAGTATTCAAACGCTCTGTCGCCGTGCCCGAGCAGCGATTCCGCCAGAATCAGCCAGCCCTGCGACTGCGAGAAGATACCGCCGTTTTCCTTCGTGTCCGGATTGAAGATGTGCATGAGCGCACCGTCAAAATAATGATCGACATAGGGCGGCTCAAGCAGCTTTGCGCCGTAGGGCGTATTAAGGATGCTGTGGACGCTCTCCATTGCCTTGTCCGCCTGCTCCGGCGATGCAAAGCGCGAAATAACCGACCAGCTCTGCGGATTCAGCCACATATTCGCTTCGGGATCTTTCTTTGCGCCGACGATTGTACCGTCCTCGCGGATGCCGCGGATGAAGCGATCCTCGTCCCAGCACTTCTCGAGGGTCTCGGTCAGTGCTGCCTGCGTCTTTTCGAGGTATGCAAGATACTCGGTATCGTTCTTTGCCTTTGCCATTTCCATCATCTCGCGGATTGCGTAATAGAGCTGGAATGCGACGAAGGTCGATTCGCCCTTTGCGCCGAGACGCAGGCAGTCATTCCAGTCTGCGTGCAGACCGGCAGGCATATGATGCGCACCGAGACGCTCCATAGAGAAGTTGATTGCGCGTTTCAGGTGATTGTAGACGCTGTCCTCGCCGCCGTTTGCATAGACGATGACCTCATCGAGGAACGCCTGATTGCCCGATTCGCCGATGTACTTGACAATCGTCGGGAACAGCCAGAGCGCATCGTCTGCGCGGTAGGACGGGTGACCGGTTTCCTTCACATACTCCGGATCATCCGGCGTATTCTCGTGACCGGCATTGTGGTTGAACTTGACCAGCGGGAGACCGCCGCCGTTATCGACCTGTGCGGAGAGCATGAAGCGAATCTTTTCGAGTGCCATTTCCGGATTCAGGTGAATGATGCCCTGAATATCCTGTACGGTATCGCGGTAGCCGTAGCCGTTGCGCTCGCCGCAGTAGATCAGCGATGCCGCGCGGCTCCAGATCGACGTAATGAAGCACTGGTATGCGTTCCAGACATTGATCATGTTATTGAACTCGTCGGAAGGCGTCTTGACCTCGAAGTGCGAGAGCTGCTCATGCCAGTATGCGCGAAGGTCTGCGATTTCCTTGTCAGCGATTGCGGTATTCTCATATTTCTTGAGAATCTCGGCTGCCTCGGCGGAATTGCGCTGACCGAAGACATAGATCAGCACCTTTGTCTCGCCCGGTGCGAGCTCGATATCGGATTGCAGCGCGCCGCAGGCATTGCTGTTGTAGTTCATCGTGCCGTCGCACTGACCCTTCTCGACTGCAATCGGGTTGGAGTAGGTGCGGTAGGGTCCGATGAAGGAACTGAGGTCGCCGTTTGCGGATGCAACCGGTGCGCCTGCCACGCCGAAGAAGCGCTCCTTATGATTCGAGCCGGAGGCATCTCTGCCGCTGTTTTCGTTGATATGCTCGATGATGCGGTTGCCGCCGTCGAAGCTGGTACGCGAAATAAACAGCGTATACTGGAGATTGACCTGATCCTGCTGATAATTGCTCTCGTTGGTAAACTCGATAAAACCGGTCACGGCGAGCTTGCGCGGACGGTCGGAGTTGTTTGTGATCTTGCACTGCCAGACCTCGTAGGTATCCGGCACGTAATAGGTCGTTTCGGTCTTGATGCCTGCATATTCCGCGGTCAGGACGGTATACGCCGTGCCGTGGCGGCAGACGGATTTGTACTGATCGAGCGGCTTGCCGACCGGCTGCCACGATGCAGACCAGAAATCCATATTTTCCTTATCGGTGAGATAGATGTATCTGCCGGGGAGTGCCATCATGGAATTGAAGCGGAATCTGCCGATTCTGCCGTTTGCACCGGATTTGACGAAGCTGTATCCGGCAGCGTTGTTCGTGATAATTGCACCGTATTCCGGATCGCCCAGATAATTCGACCACGCGGAAGGCGTGTCCGGACGGGTGATCACGTATTCTTTGTTTGCGAGATCAAAAAAGCCGTATTTCATACTCTTTCCTCCTAAAATCAGTGTAACCGTTTGTCTGTATACCCAGACATGTTTATTCTAACATATATCAGAATAAAATGCAAGGGGTATTTTCCGCTTTTTCGCAGATTATTTACAATCCTTGTATAAACTGAGCGTTTATATCAGATTCTTGTCCTGCGGGCACTGCCCGCCTCTAATGATCTAAAGATTTCCGGCGGCGTTCCGAGCGATTTGAAAGTTTAGCTGTTTCCGTAGACGTAATCTCATAACAGAATTTGGCGGCTTAACGCTCCCAATCAATCACATAAAACCATAAGTGTCACTTCTCCCCACGGAACGGGGGTGACAACCCAAGTGGAAGGAGGAAGTTCGCAAGGCTCACATTCCCCCTTCCCCTTAGGTTTTCGCCCCCGAACCCCCGCTTTCCTGAACCCTATCCCCCTAAGCTCCGCGATTTTCAGAAACCGCGACCTTTAGGGGTAAGAGGATCAGGAAGGAGGGAGCTTTACACCGGCGTAACGGTGTGGGAGGGAACCTAAGGAGAGAGGGGAATGCGAGCGAAGCGAGTTTCCCTTCTCGCCTTGGGTTCCTGCCCTCGCATTCGCGTGCCCCGCAGTTTCGCTTTGCGAAACATGCGCGCCCAGCAAAATGATACATTCGGACATATGATAAAGAGAGAATTACTAAAATAATACGAATCTAAATTTTGTTTTATTATAATTGCGTTCATGGAAACAGCCTGACTTATCAATCTCTCAGAACGCCGCCGGCGAACTTTAGATCAACGGCTGTCGGCACTGCCGACCATCATTCGCGTGCTTTGGTTTGGAAGAAGACCGCGGCGAGGAGTCCGAACAGCAGCGCTGCCGAGATACCGCCTGCCGCCGATGTCAGACCGCCCGTGAGGACGCCGAGGAGTCCGTTTGCATCGACATCCCTGCGGATGCCCTGTGCAAGCAGATTTCCGAAACCCGAGAGCGGGACGGTTGCGCCTGCGCCTGCCAGATCAACCAGATGCGGATAGATGCCCAATCCGCCGAGAATGACGCCCGCAACCACATATCCGACGAGAATGCGCGCCGGTGTCAGCTTGGTGTCGTCGATCAGGAGCTGTCCGATCACGCAGAGGACGCCGCCGACAAGAAATGCCAAAAGATAATTCATGAAGCCTGCTCCTTTCCGCTTTCGTGTGAGAGATGCACCGCATGGCAGATGCCGGGGATGCTTTCGCCCTGCTGACAGAGCATCGGGGAAAGCAGGGCGCCTGTCGCCGCATAGAGGACATTGTGCAGCTCGCCGCTTTGCAGCTTCGGCAGATAACAGCCGCAGACGATGCTTGCCGAGCAGCCGCAGCCCGAGCCGCCTGCATGGGTATCCTGCCGGTTCTGATCGAACATCATCACGCCGCAGTCTCTGTGGATGCCGCGGAGATCATAGCCGTTCTGCTCCATGAGCTGCATCAGCAGACGGCTGCCGACAAGCCCGAGATCGCCTGTCAGAATCACGTCATAATCCGCCGGACGGGTGCGCGTTGCCGAGAGATAGCGTGCAATGGTATCCGCCGCGGCAGGCGCCATAGCCGCGCCCATATTGCTTGCGTCGGTGATGCCGAGATCGCGGATGCGTCCTGCGAGGATGCCGCGGATATAGGGCGGCGCACCGGTCGGACCGAGCAGCACCGCGCCCGCTGCCGTACAGGTCCACTGAGCATTCGGGGTACGCTGCCCGCCGTATGCAAGGGGAAAACGGAACTGCCGCTCCGCGCTCGAGAAATGCGACGAGGTCAGGACGGCACAGCGGGGAAGCTCCATGCCGCAAACCATAGCGGCGGCGAGCTGCATGCCCTCGGCGAAGGTTGAACATGCGCCGAAAATGCCGTAGTAGGGGATATCGAGGTGACGCAGGGCATAGGTTGAGCTGGTGCACTGGTTGATGAGGTCGCCTGCAAACAGGCAGCTGATGTCCTCTGCGGTGACGTCCGCCTTGCGGAGGAGGAGGTTGAGCGTGCGGCGCTGCAATTCGCTCTCTGCCTGCTCCCATGTGGCTTGACCGAAGCGGCTGTCGGGCTCGGTGAGATCAAAGCAGCCGCTGAGCGGTCCTTCGGCTTCCTTCTGCCCGACGGTACTGCTCCATGCGGTAACGGATGGCGGATTCGGCAGCCGGATCAGGCTCCGTGCTTCGTTCATTTTCGGAAACACCTCTCGTTTCATATTTTGAGTATAGTATTTCCGGATGATTTGCATTTTATACACAATATATGATATACTGCGGGAGGTGGTTGAGGTGGCAGACTTGATTCTGTTATTATTTTGATTTGTATTGTTTTCGTCTTTTTATCTTCATCTTTTGTCCGGCGGTCTTTTCGCGGGGCGCGGTTTCTGAGGTGCGCGGAGCTTAGGGGGTTAAGGGTTCAGGAAAGCGGGGGCTCGGGGGCGAAAACCTAAGGGGATAGGGGGATGCGAGCACAGCGAGTTTCCCCATGTCCCCTTGGGTTGTCACCCCCGTTCCAAGGGGAGAAGTGACGATTATGATTTTATATGATTGATTTGGAGCGTTGTGCCGAAAAGTCTGATTTATCTTAAATAAAAAAGCCACAGTATCTCTGATCTAAGATCAGAAATACTATGGCTTACATTTTTATATGTGCTTATCCGTTTTCTTCGTTCGGCGTCTCTGCCGGCGGATCCGTGGACGGAGGCGGCGGAGGCGGCGGATCCGTGGCAGGCGGATTTGTCACAACCGGAGGCGGATCGGTTTCAACCGGCGGCGGATTGGTCGCTGCGGTTGCCGGTGCCTGCGTCTGCTCCTGCTGCTGCTTTGTGGTCACTTCCGGCTCATCCGGCGGCAGCTTTGCCGTCGTCTTTGTGGTGAGACCCGAAGTGCCCGTCAGCTTGGTATTCTTCGTTCCGGTGCCGGTACGGGTCGTCGAGGTGCCGGTCTGCGTGACATTGATATAAACCGGATTATACGCATAATATACGGTGATTTCGTAGCTTTCGTTCGCGTTGAACGGCGTGCCGGGTTCCGGCTCTACTGCACAGACATAGCTGTTCTGGTAGTTCCAGTCAACCTTGGAAATATACTTGACGATATGCGTCTTGCCGTCCTTCGTGGTGGTTGAGGTGGTCGGCGCGGTCGTCTGATTGGGCGAGGTGGTCATCTTTGCCTGATAGCCCCAGTAATACTGACTCTGCGTACCCGGCGACATGTTGTTATTGCCGCCGCCGTCGATTGCCTTCTCAAGACCCATATCCTCGAGCTTCTTGAGATAGCTGTTCAGCTTGAGTCCCTTGAAGTCCGGAATCACGAGATTCGGCGTACCGAGGCTGACCTTGACCTTCAGCGTGCTGCCGGTTGCGACGAGCGTATTCGGTTCGATATCCTGCTCGAAAATATAATCCTTCGGATGATCCTCGCGGAAAACATACTCCGGCTCCAGCACGAGATAATGATACTCCTGCATTTCTTCGTTCTGGATTGCGAAGCTCTTGCCGACGAGATCGGGGACGATGAAGTCCAGATGCTCACCGAATTCGTCTTCATTGTCTTCGCCCGAGACAAGATTATCCGTCACGGAGCTGTTCTTATCGCGGAAGAGCGAATCCCTGTCATTGCCGAGTCCGCTCAGCAGCTTGACAATCGCCCAGACAACGAGCGTTGCAATGGCAAAGAACAGAATCGCAATGAAGAGCGGTGCGCGGATGCGTTCAAAGAGCGTATATTCCTCCGCCTTGCGATTGCGTGCGGCGGTTGCTGCTGCGGCTGCCGGACGGCGCTGCTGCGGATGCGGACTGCCGCTGCGGTTTGCAGACTGCTTGGCTCTTGCGACGGCATCGGCGGTGCGCTGGGGCGGTCTGTGCTGCCCGTTCTGTCCCGCGGGACGGCGCTGCTGCGGATGCTGTCCGCCCTGACCTGCCGGTCTGCGCTGCGGATGCTGTCCGTTCTGCCCTGCGGGGCGGCGCTGCTGCGGATTCCCGCTGCGGTTCGGTGCGCCGCTCTGCGGATGTGCCGTATGACCGGCATTCTGATGCTCGCCGGTATGATGCGTCTGCGGGTGGAAAACGGCGGTCGAGCTCTTGGATGCAGGCAGCGGATCGCTGAATTCTGCGTCTGCCGGTGCATCCTGCTCTGCGGACGCTTCCGTCTGGAAGAGCAGCGTCACAAGGTCGGTGATCGTGCGGACTCTTGCGGCGCCGTCCAGCAGCAGACCCTTCATGATGCCCTCGGAGACATTCTCCGGAATCTTCGGGTTCAGCTCACTCGGCGGAACGAGGCTGTCATAATCCTGCCGCGACATCGCATCGCTTGCTCTGCATCCGGTGAGGATGCGGTAGAGCACGGCACAGATGCCGTAGACATCCGTCCATGTGCCCTGCTGCCGGTCTGCAAAATACTGCTCGGGGGCAGCGTAGCCGTCAAAGAGCTCTGCGTCGAGCTCGGTATCATTCGTGCGGACTGCGGAGATGCAGAAGCCCGTCAGCTTGATCTCGCCCTTATCGGTGACAAAGATTGTTTCGGGACTCAGACCGCGGTGCAGGACGCCTGCATTATGGAGCAGGCTGAGGGTCGTAAAGAGCGGCGGGAAAATTCTGCGGACAGTATTCCAGCTCAGCTCGCCGGCATTCTCCCTGAGATAATCAAGGAGCGTGCTGCCCTCGAGATATTCATAGACTGCATAGGTGGTATTATTCTCCGCGAACATATCAATCGCGGGATTGAGGTGGCTGAGATTCCGCAGGCGTGCGAGCGCCTTATTGAGCTCGGTATATTCCGCCATGAGTGCCTTATACTGTGCCAGATGCTCATATTTGACATCAATGGTGACACTGCCGGGCACACGGCTGCACAGCCGCTCCGGAAAATATTCGCGGATGAGAATTTTACATTCTACAGAGGTATCAAAGCCGATATAGGTGACGCCTTCGCCGTTTGCGGCGAGCATTTTTCCGACCAGAAAGCGCTCATGCAGCAGAGTGCCGGGCTTGAGGTAATTTGCGAGAGACGTTGTGTGCTGATCGTATCCGCAGCGCTTGCAAACGCTCTCGCCGTCGCCCAGCGGCTCCATGCAGCCAAAGCAGAGCTTGAGATCGCTCATTGCATAAACTCCTTCCCAAAATCTGCGCATCCTTGCTGTGATGTCACACGGGATGTCATGCGCAGAAAACTATTCTGACAATCCAACATACATTTTATCAGGAATCCGGCGTTCTGTCAATGTTTTTCGGATGATTGCACCGATTTGCTTTCAAATTGTAGCATTATTGTAACTGTTTTCGGCGGTTTCGACAAAACAGGACAGGAGAATCACGCAGATTTCAGACGATAATTTATTAAACCTCGGGGCTTGCAAGCAGCGTACCGATATAGTTTCTTCTGGTATCGAAAATGGACATTTTGCCGTTTTCATCCCAGACCGCGGTGATCACATAGGCGACGACCTCGTCCGTATCACCGTCCTCATAGCAGTAGCGGTATTCGCGCAGCTCGGTCTTGCCCTGCAAATACTGGATGCGGTAGGGCTCGAGGTCGAGCACAAGCTCCACGGCATCGGGTGCGGAGCCGTCCGGTACCTGCTTGGGGTCGATATATGCCTTGCGCTCGGTGCCGAAGATGTTTTTCTCGAGCAGCTCATAGTTATAGTAGGTGACATTCGTCAGCTCGTCGGCATCGGTATTGAGGAAGATTGCCCATTCCGGCAGCTTGATGCCCTGTACGCGGCAGGTCTTGCTGCTTTCCGCGATGCCCTGATACGAGGAATAGATATTATTGAGCGTGGAGAATGACGAGCGGTCCTTCGGGGCAATGCCTGCGGCTTTCTGCGCCGTCGAAATCTTCTCGTTGATATTCTTGGAATACAGCTTTGCATAGCGCTGTCCGTTATTGCGGCGGCGCTGGATGAAAATGAAGATCACCGCTGCCAGCACAAGCACGAGCAAAATGCAGAAGATCACAAGAATCCGCTTGCGCTTGACCGTATTGCGGCGGACAACCTTCTTCTTCTTTTTCTTCGGCTGTTCCGGTTCCAGAACCTCAAAGGGATTATTCGGCTCGGTGCCGTCTGCAAGACCTTCGTCAAAATAGCTGTTGATCGAGAGCTCGCCGGTATGTTCCTTATCTGCCATATTCAAAACTTCCTTTCCGTATTGAGATTCAGAATGTAATCAGACCGCGGTCCAGCATGGACTGTGCTGCGGTCAGAATGCCGAGCTTGCCGCTGCCGTAGGTGATGCCGCCCTGCAAATAAACTGCGTAGGGCTCACGCATCGGACCGTCTGCGGAGAGCTCGATCGAGGCGCCGCCTGTGAAGGTTCCGGCTGCCATGATAACCTTGCTTTCGTAGCCGGGCATGTCCCATGCTTCCGGCGTGACATAGGAATCGACCGGAGAGCCTGCCTGAATGCCTGCACAGAAGGCTTCCATTGCGGCAGGGGAGCGCAGCGCCAGCACCGTAATGATATCGCCTGCGGTCTGACCGGCTGCGGGGAGGCATTCAAAGCCGAGCGACCGGAACAGCGATGCCGCAAAAACACCGGTTTTGCGTGCATTTGCAACAACCTCGGGCGCCATGAACAATCCCAGATACATCGAGCGGCACTGATTCAGCGAGCAGCCGACCTCCTTGCCCATGCCGACGCAGGTCAGGCGGTAGGCACACTGCTCGACGAGCTTCGCTTTTCCGGCAATATAGCCGCCGGTCTCCGCGATGCCGCCGCCCGCATTCTTAATCAGCGAGCCGATGATGAGATCGGCGCCTGCATCGGTCGGTTCATCATAATCGACAAATTCGCCGTAGCAGTTATCGACCATAATCACCGCATCGGGATTCGTCTGCCGCGTCAGCTCCGCGATTCTGCGGATATCGGCGACCGTCAGCGCCGGACGCAGCGAATAGCCGCGCGAACGCTGCAAATAGACAACCTTTGCGCCTTTGACGGCTTCCGGAATCGCATCGTAATCGGGTGTGCCGTCCGCTTTCAGATCGAGCTGCCCGTAGCGGATGCCGTAATCCTTCAGCGAGCCGTTGCCCTGCCCGCGGATGCCGATAACCTCCTCGAGCGTGTCATAGGGACCGCCGGTGACGGAGACCATCAGATCGCCGGTGCGCAGGACGCCGAAGAGCGCCGTCGAAAGCGCATGCGTGCCGGAGACAAAATGATGCCGGACGAGCGCATCCTCCGTATGAAAGACCTCCGCCCAGACCTTGTCGAGCGTATCGCGCCCGACATCGTCATAGCCGTAGCCGTTTGCGCCGGCAAAGCAGGCGGCAGAGACCTTATGCTGCTGAAATGCGCGCAGTACCTTTGCGCTGCCGTGCTGGGAGATATTGTCGATCTCCGCAAACTGCGGCTTTGCGGCTTCCTCGGCAGCCCTTGCAGCATCGAGCAGCCGCTTGTCAAAATCAAACACCGAATGCATTATTTCTCCTTTTTATTTTAACACCGAAATTCGTTTCTTATACGGGAATTCGCCTTTGTCTCGTCTTTTGCACGCAGGCAAGCGTCCTGCTTTGATACAGGAGAGGCGCACCGCGACACCCGTAATGAAGCTGTCTTCGCCTTACAGAATGCCCTTTCCGCCGTCCGGCTCTGCTTCGTGCAGACGCTCCCAGACGAATTCCGATTCGAGCAGCGTAAACCCGATCTCCTCATAAAAGCTCTTGCGGATATCCAGCGCATAGAGGATGCCGGTCTTGCCGCGTGCTTCGAGGTCATTGGCGATCCAGTGCAGAAAATCGCGCGCATAGCCCTTGCCGCGTGCCGCGACCTTCGTTGCGACCTGCCCGATCAGTACCTGATCGCCGTAATCATAAATCGCTGTTGCTGCGGTGACATTGAAATACGTATAGCACTGCCGCAGACCGCGCCGCACCATATGCGAGGTGTCGGTCAGCCAGATATCATAAGCAATGAGATTCGGGAAGCCCTCCGCAAGAATTTCATAGACATCGTCGAGCTTCGGGGCACGGTTGACCTGCTCCGGATCAAAGAGCGGCGAAATGCCGCCGGGCTCCAGGCGGAAGACGGAGCGGTTGAGCGTCTGATAGCCTTGCAGCTTCAGACCAGAGAGCAGCGACTGCGCACCCTCCACGCGGAACGGCTGATGCATCCGGATGAAGACCGAAAGCTCCTCCGCCGCCTCTGCATCATTCGTAAAATCCGCCTGCGAGCTGATGAGCAGCGTGCTGTTTTGCAGCATCATCCACGCCGTTTTATCATGCGAGCGGATGCGGAAAAATCTGCAAAAGCTGTATTTTGTACCGTATGCGACCAGATTGCAGAGAATCTTGCGCCCGTAATGACAGACGGCAAGCGAGCGCCGGTCGAGATCGGTCTGACGTTTCACTTCGGTAATCAAAGCGCTTCCTCCTGTAATGCGGAGATCAGAGCAAATGCGAGCTTTTCGCAGGCATCGGCATCTGCACGGCGAATCACCGACAGCGGACTGTGCAGATATCTGCAAGGCACGCTGACGGCAAGCACTCTTGCGCCGCGTCCGGCAGACTGAATCGAACCGGCATCATTTCCGCCTGCGATTTTGGTCTTTGTCTGCCACGGGATGCTGTTTTCTTCGCAGATGCGTACCGCAAGATCATAGAGCGCCTTGTCGTAGACGGTTCTGCCGTCCATATAGGAAATGACGGCGCCTCTGCCGAGCTCGCAGCAGCGGTCGGAGCCGGAGGAACCGGCAATATCCGCCGCAGTCGTCGCCTCGAAAATGACAGCAATCTCCGGATCAAGCTGTGCTGCCGCAACACCCGCGCCGCGCAGCCCGACCTCCTCCTGCACCACAAATGCAAAATCCGTATCATACGGCAGATCACTGCGGAGCAGCTCCAGCAGAATCTCACAGCCGAAGCGGTCGTCGATTGCCTTTGCTTTCAGCGAATCATTGCCGAAATCCTGCGCATCGCCGCAGAAATAAATGATGTCGCCGAGACGGACAAGCTGTTCGGTCTCCGCCTTCGAGCCGGTGCCGATATCGCAGAACAGGCTGTGCATATCCGCAGGCTTTGTGCGCGCATCCTTCGAGAGCAGATGCACGGGCTTGCAGCCGATGACGCCGCAGATGCGGTCTTTTCCGACCTGTACCTGCCGTCCGATCACCGCCGCCGCACTGATGCCGCCGACTGTGTCAAAGGCGAGCGTGCCGTCCTCGTGGATATATGTGACCATGAGCGCGACCTCGTCCGTATGCGCGGAGAGCATCACCTTTCGTTTTGCAGCAGATGCGCCCTTTTTATGCACAAGCACATTGCCGAGCCGGTCAACCGTGACGGCATCCTCCGGCAGACGGAGCTTTGCAATTTCATCGAGAATATATGCGCGGACCGCGTGTTCTCTGCCGGATGTGCCGCAGAGTTCGCAGAGGGTATTCAGTTCCTGCCGGTTCATGCGCCGCACCTCCCTGCAAATGCCGCGAGAAGCTGCGCGGTCAGTTCGACATCCTTTGTATCAATGACCTCGACCGGCGTGTGCATATAGCGCAGCGGGATCGAGACCGTGCCAGCCCGTGTACCCTGCGGCGCGAGTGCCAGCGCATCCGCGTCCGTGCCGGTCGATTCGGGCATGATTTCAAGCTGATAGGGGATATGCAGCGCCTTTGCAGCATCGGTCAGCGCATCGGAAAGTGCTGCATCCAGCACCGCCGAGATGCCGATTGCAGGACCGCCGCCGAGCGGGAAGGTTTCCTGCGGGTCCTCGCCGTGTGCCAGCCCGAAGGTGACGTCCACGGCAATCGCATAATCCGGTGTTTCTGCGAATGCGGCGCGCTTTGCGCCTCTGTGTCCGCTGCGCTCCTCCTGCCCGACGAATGCGAATGTGACATTGCAGGGCAGATCGTGCATGCGGCTGATCTGTTCCGCCGCGAGAATCAATGCTGCTGCGCCGCAGCGGTCATCCAGCGCCGGACCGGTCATGCGGGAACCCTGCATCTTCCGGCAGGCGACCGCAAAATATACCGCATCGCCGCGCGATACCTTGCCGACGAGCGCTTCTGCGGAATCAAATCCGAGATCGACGCAGAGCTGTGCATCCTCCGGCACCGCCTGTTCGCCTTTCAGCAGATGCGGCGGCAGAATCGAAATGACGCCGGAGAGCGGCAAACTGCCTTCGACCGTGACGGGCTGACCGAGCAGCAGCCGGTGATCTATGCCGCCGACTGCGCCGATCCGGAGAAAGCCGTCCGGCGTGATATCGGTGACGAGAAAGCCGACCTGATCGAGATGCGCACAGAGCAGCAAAGTCGGTTTGCCGGCATCCTGCCCGATATGCGCAATGACATTGCCGTCATCGCAGCGGACATCCGGTGCATAGGGACGGATGCGCTCCGCGACGGCTTGCCCGACGGCAGCCTCTCTGCCGGATACGCCGTGCAGGCTGCTGAGCGCCGAGATGATATCATATGAAGAATCCAAAGCGGAGTCCTCCTTTTTGCGTTCATATTGCGAAATCTATACAGATTATATTATACCAGAAATCATACGAAAAAGCAAGCGGTTTTCATCCGCCAAATATGATTTTTTCATGAAGACTTACGGCGAAATGTGAAATTGCGGCGGCGCTCTGAAAATCCGTGAAGCGTGAACGGGGAATCGTGAAACGCGGCGGCATATTTTCATGTTAAAATAAAAATATTATGCGGAACCTCTTGACAAAACTGTGCTAACTGTGTATACTGTATATGAACAGTGAAACAGAACGAGGTGAGAGCATGAACCTGTTTATCGACAACAAAAGCGGTGCGCCGATCTACGATCAGATTTATTCGCAGATCAAGGCACTCATCATCAGCGGCGCACTCAGCGAAAATGACCCGCTGCCGTCGATCCGCAGCCTCGCAAAGGATTTGCGCATCAGCGTCGTCACGACCAAGCGCGCCTATGATGAGCTCGAACGCGAGGGCTTTCTCTATACCGTCCCTGCGAAGGGATGCTTCGTCGCACCGAAAAATACCGAGCTTCTCCGCGAGGAACACTTGAAACAAATCGAAAATCATCTGCTCGAGATCCGGCAGCTCGCCGCCGCCTGCGGCATGTCAAAGCAGGATATCATCCAAATGCTTGACCTGCTGGATACCTGACACGAAAGGAGCTTCATCATGAACGCAATCGAAATCAGCAACATCGCAAAAAAATACAAAGGCTTCTCGCTCGGTCCGCTCTCTCTGACGCTTCCGGCGGGCTGCATCCTCGGTCTGATCGGCGAAAACGGTGCCGGCAAGACGACAACCATCAAGGCGCTGCTCGGCATGAACCATCCCGACAGCGGCGAGATCAGACTGCTCGGTCAGCCGCTCTCCGCCGATCTGCGCAATGAGACCGGCGTGGTGCTCGATGAGGTCGGGCTGCCGGAAAATCTCCGTATCCCGCAGATTGAAAAGATCATGAAATACTCGTTTCGGAATTGGAAAAGTGACGTATTTGCTGAATATATCAAGAAGTTCAATCTGCCGGAGAACAAGCGCTTCCGGACCTTCTCCAAGGGCATGAAAATGAAGCTCGGGCTGGCGATTGCACTGTCACACGATGCAAAGCTGCTGATTCTGGATGAGCCGACCGCGGGACTTGATCCGCTTGTCCGTGAGGAGCTGCTCGATATCCTCAATGAGTTCACGCGGGACGAGGGGCATGCAGTGCTGATCTCCTCGCATATTGTCAGCGATCTCGAAAAAGTTTGTGATTATATTGCGTTTCTGCATAAGGGACAGCTCATGCTCTGCGAGGAAAAGGACCGTCTGCTCGAGCAGTACGGATTCCTGCAAACAACCGCCGAAAACCTCGATGCACTCGAGCCTGCCGCAATCAGGGGCAAACGTGTCACGCAGTACGGCGCAGAGGCGCTCGTAGACCGGAAACTCGTGCCGCAGACCTTCGATATCCGCCCCGTCACAATCGAGGAACTCTTTGTCTACATGGCAAAGGAGGGGTGACTGTGAAGGGCTTGCTCTGCAAAGACCTCTCCGGCATCTTCGTTCCGCTGCTGGTATTTACGGCAATGCTCCTTGCGGGCACTGCACTGAAAATTCCGTATTTTCTTGCATTTTCTGCGCTGATGATCGGAATGCTGCCGATTGACGGTATGCCGAAGGATGCTGTCAGCCGCTGGGAAAGCTATCAGCTGACGATGCCGGTGTCGCGCTTTGGAATCGTCACGGAAAAATATCTGCTGATGCTGTTCTGCACCGCTGTTTCGGCAGTGCTGCTGAGTATCGGCATGCTGCGGTTTCTGCTGCAAGGTGAGATGTCTGTCTCGGATTATACGCTCTGGATTGTGCGTGCCTGCATGGGCGGCATTCTGATTCCGGCGGTTTACTTTCCGGTTTGCTTTCGTTTCGGATACGGCAAGGGGAAGGCGGTCTATATTCTGCTGATTGTCAGCTTTGCCGTTCTGATTACCGGCGAGCTTGCCGTCACGGAAGCGGCAGAAGCACACGGCTTGCTTTCCGCAAAGGTTCTGCACGGATGCTTTCCGCTTCTGGCAGGCAATACAGCAGTTTCGCGGCTGCTGTGCATGCTGCTCGATGCCGACAGCTCGCAGATTATTGCAGTTTCCGTTTCCGGCGCGCTGATTCTGACACTGCTCTCGTGGCTGCTCTCTTTATGGGGATTCCGCCGCAGAGAATTCTGACAATTCAAGAGGTAACAAACAATGAAAAGTATATTGCTCCGTATGTGGTATACGATCCGGATTCCGGTGATTGTCGCAGCAGCCGCACTGTTGATTCTGACGCTGATCAACCCGATTCTTGCATGTTCGATCATCACAATGCTGTCTCTCTGCATAGCCGCGCTGCCGTTCCTGCTTCTGCTGCTCGATGAACAATCGCGCTTTGCACGCTGGCAGACGCTCCTGCCGGTTCCGCGCGGACGGATTGCAGATGCGTATTATCTGCTGACGCTGCTTCTGACCGCCGGCGCGGTGCTCTGGGCTGCACTGATTATGCTGCACTATAACAAGGCGGAGGCTGTTCTCCGGATATTTCAACTGTCGGCGATCTGTCTGGCGGTGCCTGCGATTGTCCTGCCGTTTGCGTTCCGGTTCGGCACCAAGGCGGCTGCGGTCGGTCTGGTGCTGGTGCTTATGATGTTTCCGGCAGTATCCATGATACTCTTGATGACGATGTTATTCTATACGTCTCCGGAGGGCGGCGAGCTCGGCACTGTCACGGTGCACTACGGGGCGGATGCACTGCTGCCCGGCATTGCCGCACTGCTGCTGTTCGGCATTTCGCGGATGATTTCCGTCCGCATCATCGAAAAACGGGAATTCTGACTTGACAAAGTGATAAGGAGGACAGATTATGAAATATACTGCTCAAACGTATTCGCCGGAAACGGAAAGCGCAAAGACTGTCCGGCTCGTTTTCGCATCGCTTGTGATGCTGCTTTTGCTGTTTGCGTTCAACGATCTGGATTCGATTTCGATGCTGACGGCTGTTCTGATCTGGCTGACGATCGGCTGCGCTGCTGCGGCAGTCATCAGCATGATCGCGAACCTGCTCCGTCGATTTTCACAGCGCATCAGCCGCGAAACGATCATGTTTGCGATCTGCGGGGTAGCCGCTGCCTGCATTGCTGCGGCTTCGCTGCGCAGACTTTCAGCTGCCGGATGCTCCTGCGAATTATGCGCCGGTCATTCTTCTGAATTCCTGTTTTATCTTGTGCCGCCGCTGGCTGCGGCTGCACTGATCTATCTGGCAGCCGGTATTATCCGGTGTGGTGCGGAACGCCGCCGGAAAGCGTCTTCGGAACCGGATGAAACTGCATCTGCATCGGAAAATACAGATATCCGGTGAACGGAAAGGAGTTGACTGTATATGTTCAAAAATAAGAAAAAGCTGAAAAAAGCCGCCGCTTTCCTGATCGGATTTCTGCTGTTCTGGCGTTTGATCATCGGGACATTTGCATACGATCTCTATGCGGCATTTTATCCGCTGCCGCGGTTGAAATGCCGCGTAACGCTGACTGTTGACGGGGAACCGTACCGGCTTACCGGCAAAAATGTGTCCGGTCTGGCGATCGGGAACGACGTCAGCCCGACTTCGACCGCATATGTCTTACCGACAAAACAGGGCGGAACCGTCGGTCTCTGGGGCATTGGATACGGCAACCATCCGTTTGAGATCCGTATTCAGACGGAGGATATGCAGAAACCGTTATATCTCCCTGTTGCGCCCGGCAGATGCAACATAGTCGAGCAGGCAAATTATACCATGGACATTGAAGCGGACACCGCAAAGGGAACTTTTTCCTATACCGCGACGCGGAGAGAAGGAAAAAGAAGAAACGTGCCGATCGGCGAGCCGGATTTTCACGAAACCAGCTATGGCTATGCTGACAGCAGCAACGGCGTGGATTACTATAAAGGAGCAGGTGCTCTGCAAAGCGAAAGCTGCATGAATAAAAGATACTGGGACATCGAATGGGTATATGCAAGCGGCGCCTGATCCGTCAGCAGAATGAGATACAGCAAAGGGGGGATCCTTATGACACAGACGGAAACGAAGAAAAAGCGCAGGATAAAGCCTGCGGTCCTTCTGACAGCATTTGCGTTCCTGATCGCAGCAGCGCTGCTGTTTTTGTGGTGCGTGCATGAGGGGTTCGCGCATGCGGTTTACTGTCACTTGTATTCCGGTCCGCGCATGACTTGCAGCGTAACCGTGCACGTAGACGGCAAACCCTGCCGGCTGCAAAGCAGTGATGTGCAGGGAGGGGTTCTGGCAAATCTACAGATCAACAGTGTCTCGGATTTTCAGAGTCTGGAATCCGGCGGCAGATTCCGCTGCGAAGGCGGGGAATACGGTTCGCAGCCGTTTGCAGTTACCTTTCAGACGGAAAACATGCCGGAGCCTGTGTGCATACCGGTCGATGTAATTGTGCCGTGCTGCTGGGAGATGACGGATGTGGCGCTGAATGTGGATGCCGATACCGCATCCAAAACCTTTGATTATCAGCTTTCCATGAAAATGGGAAGGGAAGAATTTTCGCGGAACGGTTCAGTCAGCTATCAGGAAGGAAACGGTCAGCCGTTCAGTCCGCTTGAACCGGAATATCAAAACAGGAATGAGATTCGTGTCAGCGGTGTGTGAATGCCGCATGACATAAATCGCCTGCATACAGAAAAAGGAGGTGGAGCATCATGCGCGGACTGCTGAAAAGACTGTGGTATACGCACCGTTTCAAGCTGCTTGCAATGGCTGCGGCGCTGCTCGCGTGCATGTGTTATCATAAGATGCTGTATCTGTGCATGGAGCCCTTTGCGGCGCTGATGATTGCGACGCTGCCGATAGTTGCGCTGAATGATGACGCGGTCTCGCATTTTGACCGCTGGCATCTGATTCTGCCCCTGAAACGGCAGCGCTATGCGGATGCATATTATCTGTTTACTGCAATGCTGACGCTGCTGCTGCTGTCGGTGCATACGGTGATCTGGTTCTGGGTCGGACTGGATGAGGGCTGGGCGACTGTTGCAGGCATACTGACGGTGCTCTGTCTGCTTGCGCCGGCGGTGTATCTGCCTGTAACCTTCCGCTTCGGGATTGCTGCGGGAAGGCTGACGGCAATCGGAATGATTCTGCCGTATGTGCTGCTGATTGTCAGTGTGATTGATCTCTGGGGCTTACTCGTCGTTCCGCCGCAGGAGCTGACAGCGTTCCTGACCGCCGGACTGCTTCCGGTTGCGGCGCCTGTGCTGCTGTTTGCGGTCTCGCGGTGTCTGAGCGCGAGGGCGCTGCAAACGAAGAAATATTGACAGAAATGAGGGGAACATTATGAAGAATCAAAACATGGAATCGCTGCTGCATGCGGAATGCCGGAAATTCCTGCCGCTGCTGTGCATCATTGTGCTGGCGGCTGTGGTGCTGTCGCAGACATTTTGCGGACTGAGTTTTCATCTGTACCATGTGCTCGCTGTGCTGATCGGGCTGTATCCGCTGTTCTCGTATTGCAGAAGCGGCTGCGGAACGACCGATCAGATCCGTGTCTATATGCTGCTGGTTGCGGGCATGTCGGTGCTGCTGATGCTGACAGTATGCCTGATCCCGGGTGAGGATACGATCTATCTGATGCGGGATTCCATGTTCCGGATCAGTCTCATTGCCGTAGCAGTTGAGCACGGTTATATTGAATTCGGTCCGCTGGAGACACATACGCACTTTGCGCTGCTGCTCGGGCTGACTGCGATACTGATTCCTGCGGTGTATCTGCCGGTGATGCTGCGGAAGGGCGCGAAAGCAGGTTCCTTCGCTGCTGGTGCAGGTGTGCTGCTTGCGGTATGTATGCATCTGTTATTCCGGTTTGATTATATGTGCAGCGGTTTTTTGACTGATCTGAAAGCGACTTTGCTGCTGCCTGCGATATTGATTGTCGGAATGTTTGTATATTCCTGCAATGCAGCGGCTGCATCCTGCCTGAATCAGAAAGCTGTCCGGCAGGAAACGGAGGTGCAGACATGAAGGGACTGCTGCTGAAGGAATGGTATACCTTCCGGCTGCTGTTTCTGACCGGCATCGCGGCTGCGGTGATTCTGCCGCCGTTTTTCACGAGCAAGAGCTTTTATTTTTACTATGCGCTTGCCATTGCAATCGGGCTGTATCCGCTGCTTTCGGCGGGTGCGGATGAGCGGAGCCGGTTTGATGCATATGTCCGGACAATGCCGCAGAAGGCGTCGGCGCGTGCCGATCTGTATTATCTGGTGACGGCGCTGCTGACGGGCATTCTGCTGCTCTCTGTCTGCTGCATTCCGGAGGAGACCCGTCTGGGCTTTTTCCGCAGCATCTATACAGACAGGATACATTTCAGCCGCGTGACGATGCCCGAGGGCGAATTTGCCTTCATGACGCTGATGACCAAGCCGCAGATGATCTGGACAATGGGGACGGCTGCGCTGCTGATGCCTGCGGTCTATCTGCCGGTGCTGCTGCGGTTCGGGCAGCGTGCGGGGGCGTGTGCGGTGTTTTTGAGCCTGACGCTCTGCCTGATGTACCTGATCTACTATCGGGGCGCGGCGCTTTCGGGCAGCTATCTGATGCAGGATGAGCTGCTCTATCTGGCGGCGGCACTGGGCACGGCGCTGCTCTTTCTGATCTCACACCGGATATCGGCGGCGGTCTGCAAGCGGCAGGCGGCTGCCTGAATGAATATCATACGGGGCGGATGTGCAGGGGACTGTGCGTCCGCCTTTGTGCAGACTGCCGGTTTTTGCAGCGGATGTGTAACCGGACTGCCTGTTTTTCCGTCCTTTCTGTTAGCGGAAGCTGCGCGGAATACGTATTATAGTCAAAAGATATAATAGCATCCGCAGATGCGGAGAAGCATCCGATGAAAATATAAAAAGTTTTCTCAGAAGATATGTTGATTTTATGATGTGATAGACTGGTTCCTCCAAAACCGTGACCTACCATGAAAAAGTGAGGAATCAGGAGCAATCCGGAGGAAACTGCCGAAATATTCATTCTAAAAATCAGACGGCATTTTCTCAGGCTTTGCAAAATCATGGCAAACGTGGTATCATTGGAACATCGGGAGGGAACAGACCGGAAACGGACAGCCCTCCGGAGAGATTCGATCGGATCATACAGCCGCATTTGCAGAGAAATCCGCAGCGGCAAAAGTGATTGACCTCTCAGTACAGACAGCTTTGCAGGACAGCACAGTTTGACAACATGACCGGCAATTCAGAACTGACACAAATGACAGCACAGCAAGACAGCAAGCCTGACAACTTTGTTTTGACAATAAATGAAGCGACAGCATGACAGCAAAGCAAGACAACCGTGTAAGACAATGAATGAAGCGACAGCATGACAGCACAGTCCAGACAGCAAAGCAAGACAACCGTGTAAGACAGTGAATGAAGCGACAGCATGACAGCACAGTTCAGACAGCAAAGCATGACAACCGTGTAAGACAATGAATGAAGCGACAGAATGACAGCACAGTCAGACAGCAAAGCAAGACAACCGTGTAAGACAGTGAATGAAGCGACAGAATGACAGCACAGTCAGACAGCAAAGCAAGACAACCGTGTAAGACAATGAATGAAGCGACAGCATGACAGCGAAGTTCAGACAGCAAAGCTTGACAGCAATCGGGCGACAGGCGGCATCACAGTCTGACAGAACAGAGGCGACACAGTGACAGCACAGCAGAGACACCGCAGTATGACAGCACAGTCTGACACAGGCAATGCAGCAAAGCGACATCACAGTTTCGACAGCAATGCAATGACCGCACCGTCCGGCAGAAGCACATGACAGCGCAGGACATGACAGCACAGGACATCAACGGATATTGACACAAGCGCTCCGCAGCGGGCAGTACGAACCCTCTACAAACGTACTGCCCGATACGCCGCGTTATTTTTATGAGGTATCACGCACTGCGCTGCACCGGATGTGCAGACAGGCTGAAAGGGAATGAAAATGAAGAAAATGAGACCGGCTGCCGCACTGCTGGCGCTGATGCTGGCTGCATCGCTCAGCGGCTGCGGCGATCCGTTTGCCGAGGCACTCCTCAGAAATGATTCGAGCCTTGCGGCAGAGATCGAAGCAGAACGCGCCGCAACCACTGCCCCGCCGGAAATGAAGGAACAGACCTTCGAGGGCGAGACAACTGCACCGGAAACCGAACCGGCTGCTGCATCCGCAGACGAATCCTCTGCGGTCATGGGCGCAGAGCCCGGTACGGATGAGGCACTCGCTGAGGTGCAGCTTGTTGCGCATCAGTATGAACAGTCTTCGCTTGAGCTGGACTGGGAGGGCTTTATTGACGCATACAATATCGAGATGCTCTATTATATGCAGAACAATGAACTGGGTACCCGCGAGGACTACCTCAATTTTGTGCAGGATATGTGCGCAGGAAAGGACCTCTCAGCATCCGATGCCGGAACAGCCGGTATGTTTCAGAATGAGCCGGTATACTGTCCGGAAAAAGTTGACGAATACAATCAGGCGATGAAAACGCTGGATCAAATGGGACATCAGACCGGTATGTCCAATGTTTTTCGGGTGGACGGTGTGTATATTTACCGCATCCAGAATCAGGCTGCGGCAGAGGCAGGCGGCAAGGCAGGCAGCGGTATGCAGTTCAGCTTCGGACTCGGTGAGGCGGCGGTCGGCTTGGATATCGCTGTCATCCGCATCAACGGGCAGTGGAAGGTGGATACGACACTGCCGATTATGCAGTCTGTCCTGCAAACAATGGACAACATCCCGTCACAAAACTGAAAAGGGGCACAAACAATGACCGGAAGAAGAATCACAGCAGCACTGCTTGCACTGATGATGTGCGCATCGCTTTGCGCATGCGGCGAAACGGCGGCGGAATCCTTCGACAGCGGCGCGGCAGATGCTTCGTCCGCACAGTGATGCCGGAACATTCAGGCAAATGACCGCTTTACAGTCAGACAAAACGACAGCTTTATCTGATTCCGTAAACAACGATTTAACTTGTCCGCAAATGACAGCTTAATATACCTTTCAAGCGCAGCCGCTGACGGTACCGTGCATAAATTGCATGATGTATACCGGTACGCAGTGACATCGCACGGATTGTTCGGCGGCTGTGTCATTTTTTTGAATGAACCGAAGGTTTGCTTTTCTGTATCCTTTCATCTGCTGAAATGATACAGAAAAGTGAATCTGTAAATCTTCTGATAACTTCCTCTGGATATCCCCCGTGTACTGTCAGGCACTTGGTACATGGGGGAATTTTATGTCATAATTCCCGCGGGCTGTGCATAGAATCAAACAGAAACCGAACAAAGGGGAATTCTGTATGATACAAATGTTCCGGAAGCTGATCTGCTGCGCTGCCGTGCTGTGCGGCTGTCTGTACGGTCTGCCTGCTGCTGCCGATGCACCGGATATCTCCGCGAAGGGCTGCGTCCTCGTGGATGCGCAGACAGGCTTTGCGGTCTTTCAGCAGAATGCGCAGGAGAAGCTGCCCATGGCAAGCACGACCAAGATCATGACCACGCTGCTGACGCTCGAAAGCGGCGATCTCGATACGCCCTTCCTTGCAGACAGCGAGGCAATCCGCGTCGAGGGCTCGTCTATGGGCTTGCAGGAAGGTGATACCGTCACGCGGCGGGCGCTCTGCGCAGGGATGCTGCTGCCCTCGGGCAATGACGGCGCGAATGCCGCGGCGGTCAGCGTCGGGGGGAGTATCCCGCAGTTTCTGGCGATGATGAATGCGCGCGCCAAGCAGATCGGCATGACGCACAGCTATTTCGCCTCGCCCTCGGGGCTGGATGCAGAGGGACACGGCGCTTCGGCGTATGATATGGCGCTGCTGGCGCGTGAGGCACTCAGGAATCCGGAATTTGCGGCGATCTGCTGCCGGCAGACCATGACCGTCTGCTACGGGAATCCGCCCTATGCGCGCACGCTGACGAATACGAATAAGCTGCTCGGCACGGATGATACGGTGATCGGCGTCAAGACCGGCTTTACCGATGCCGCGGGGCGCTGTCTCGTCAGTGCGGCAAGGCGGCAGGAACGCACGCTGATTTGCGTGACGCTCAATGACCGCAATGACTGGTCCGATCACGAGGCGCTCTATGATTACGGCTTTGCCGGTGCGGAGGATTATACGCCGCCGCTGCCGGAGCCGCTGACGGTGCAGGTTGAGGGCGGCGATGTGCAGGCGGTTTCGGGCTATGTCCGCGAGGCGCCGAAGCTGACCGCATGGTACGGCAAGCCGCCGGAATGCAGCGTGACGGCAGTGCTGCAGCCCTTCCTGACGGCGCCCGTACAGCGCGGCGATCAGATCGGCGAAATGATCTGGCGATGCGGTGCCGTTGAGATTGCGCGGACACCGGTTCTTGCGGCGGAAAATGTACAAGTTGCGCAGAAAACGACGTTCAGATCGCGGCTTGTTCGTACAATTTCGCGCATCAGATGTATGTTTACATGATTACTCATAGTATATTCTCCGTCAAGTTTTACAAACCGGCGGCTGTGAAACTGCGCACAATGCTGATTTTTGCCAAATATGTCAAAAAACACTTGACGAAAATCAAGCACTTTGCTATAATATAAGCAAGGTGAGCGTTTGTAATTCGGCATCCATCCTTTCCTCCGCTTTTGATTTATCCTGCTCGCCGTTTCTAAGTGATAAATCAATCGCCCTCTCGAAATTTACCCGTAACCAAAGCAGCCTTCTCATGCGCGAGAAGGCTGCTTTGGTTTTCTGTCGTATATGGAGCGGAGCGCTGCGATATTAAGTAGGAAGGAGAAGGGAGGAGGTAGGAGAGAGGAGAGAAAAGTTGAGGTATGCGCTGCGCGCATAGATTGAAAACGGGAACGGCGCTCGCCCTGCGATGTTTCGCCAATTCATCACAACAAGCGAAAGGGGAAAGGAACAACTCCTCTCTGCTAACTGCTAACTTCATTTCCTGCCTTCTCCCTCCTTCCTGTCATGTTTTGTTCTATCGCAGGAACAGTTTTCTGAAATGCGTGTTTTCAAAAGCCCGCGGCGTCTGATGTCCGCCATGCATAATTCTGCGCATTCCATGTTAAAACAAAATTATTTCTCGAATTGTTGTACGGAAACGTGCAACTTTTTTCGTTTTCGGCACCCGTTTACAGAAGGGCAGTAACCGGAACAAATCTTTCGGTCTGACCTGACACCCTGTTCCTGTCTGATCTGCAATCTGATTCCGGTCTGCGCGGAAAAATATTTCCGGATGTACTATATAATCAGAAAAAGACAGAAGAAGACAGAAGAAACGGTCTGCACAAAAGGAGGATGCATCATGGGATTTACGTGGGTACGCATGCCGGTTCACCTGATCGGGGAACTGTCGCCGAGCGCATTGATTCTGCTGTCGCTGCTGCTCAACGGCGACCTCGGCAGCCATACGGTCTGTGTCCGGCAGACGGAGCTTGCCGCACAGCTTCACTGCTCGGTGCGGAATATCGACACGCTGCTGCGTGAGCTGGAACGCGAGGGACTTGTGACCGCGCGCGAACGGATGCGGACAGGCACAAGGATTACATTGCAGCCGGATATTCTGCCGCCGCGGAAGAAGGACACAAAGCCCGAGAAAAAGCCTGCCAGAACCGTCAGCCACAGGGAGGCATGGGAGCGCACAAACAGCAGCATTTCGGATGAGATGATTGAAAAGATTATGAATCCCTACGGCGTGATGTGATACGGGGGATATTCTGCGGTGCTTATGGCTTTTGCAAGCGAGGAGGCAGGAGAAAGGAGAGAGGAGTTGAGGTATGCGCTGCCCGCTTCTGATTTATAACAATTACGTTCACGGAAACAGTTTGACGTATCAATTTCTCAGGATTCTGCCGGAATGCTTTAGATCAATACTCGCGGGCGCTGCCCGCATGAGTCGAAAAGAGGAGCGAGGAGAGAGGAGTTGAGGTATGCGCTGCCCGCTTCTGATTTATAACAATTATGTTTACGGAAACAGTCTGACGTATCAATCTCTCAGGATTCTGCCGGAATGCTTTAGATCAATACTCGCGGGCGCTGCCCGCTGCACTTGACAATATCGGGGATTTGCGGTATACTATAGAGTGGAGTTTTCCGAAAAATCAAAGAGAGGAAGGTATCGAATATGGAAGAGCAGATCAAAGCGATGCGGGCGAAGATCGAAGCCGCCGCTGCCGCCATTACCGATTCCAAAGAAATGTATCAGCTCCGGAAACAGTACCTCGACAACAAGGCAGGTCAGATTTCCGCGCTGATGAAGAATATGCGCGATCTTGCACCGGAGGACCGTCCGGCATTCGGTAAGATCGTCAATGAGCTGAAAACATGGGCACTCGATTTCTTTACTGCGCAGGATTCGCGCCTGAAAGCCGCCGAGCTTGCAAAGAAAAATGCCGCAGAGCAGATCGACGTCACGATGCCTGCAAAGCCCCATAAGCAGGGCGCGCTGCATCCGAATACGCTGATTGCCAATGAGCTGATCGACATTTTCGCCGGCATGGGCTTCACGATTTTTGAGGGACCGGAAATCGAGAACGATTACTATAACTTCACCGCGCTGAATACCCCGAAGGATCATCCGGCGCGTGATATGCAGGATACATTCTATGTCAGCCCCGAGCTGCTGCTCAGAACGCAGACCTCGGCAGGTCAGATTCGCGTCATGGAGAAGAACCAGCCGCCGATCAAGATTTTGTCGCCGGGCAAGGTGTTCCGTTCCGACGATGATGCAACGCATTCGCCGATGTTCTCGCAGATGGAGGGTCTGGTCGTGGACAAGGGCATTACGCTCTGCGATTTGCAGGGTATGCTCGATGTCTTTGCGCAGAATGTCTTTGGCGAGCAGGTCAAGACGCGCCTGCGTCCGAGCTATTTCCCGTTCACGGAGCCTTCTGTGGAGGTCGATGTGAGCTGCTTTGCATGCGGCGGCAAGGGCTGCCGTCTGTGCAAGGATACCGGCTGGATTGAGGTGCTCGGCGCCGGTATGGTCAACCGCAAGGTGCTTGAAAACTGCGGCGTCGATCCGGATGTGTATACCGGTTTTGCGTTCGGCATGGGCATCGAGCGCATCGCCATGCTCAAATACGGCATCCCGAATATCAAGATGCTCTTTGAGTCGGATGTCCGCGTTCTCTCCCAGTTTAATGAATAAGAGCCAGAAGTTAGGAGTGAGAAGATAGGAGCTGCGGTATCTGCCTGCGGCAGATGATTGATTAAAAATCGTCCGCGCAGCGGACACCTTAACTCCTCACTTCTCGTTTCTCACTCCTCACTTTTCCATATATATTTAAGTGAAAGGAACCAAAGAAAATGATCGTTCCATTAAGTTGGTTAAAGGAATATGTTGATATTGATATTACGCCGCAGGAGCTCGAAACCAGACTCTTTGACTGCGGCTTTGAGGTTGAAACGCTGACACAGCTCGGCGCGGATATCTCCGGCGTTGTGGTCGGTCTCGTCACCGAATGCGAGCCGATTCCCGAGACGCATCTCCATGTCTGCAAAGTGGACTGCGGTGCGCACGGCACATTCCAGATTTGCTGCGGTGCCGATAATGTTCAGGTTGGCGGCAAGTATCCGGCGGCACTCGTCGGCGCACAGGTCTATGAGACCGAGCGCGACCATGTCACCGTCACCGGCACCATGAAGATCAAGAAGGGCAAGCTCAAGGGCTTTGAATCGCAGGGCATGCTCTGCTCCGGCGTGGAGATCGGTCTGAATGACGACCTCTGTGCGGGTGCGGATTACTGCGGTCTGCTCGTGCTGCCCGAGGATGCGCCGGTCGGTGCGGATATCAAGGAGGTCACCGGTCTCGACGACTGGATGTATGATATCTCGATCACCGCGAACCGTCCGGACTGCATGAGCGTCCTCGGCATTGCGCGCGAGGTTGCCGCTGCACTCGGAAAGCCGCTGAAAATGCCCGCTGTGGACTATACACAGGATGCGTCCGGTCTTGAGGGCTTCAAGGTCACGGTCGAGGCGCCGGAGCTCTGCCCGCGCTATCAGGCACATTATGTCAAGAATGTCAGAATCGGACAGTCGCCGCAGTGGATGCGCCGCAGACTCGCGCTCGTCGGCATCCGTTCGATCTCCAATATTGTTGATATTACAAACTATGTCCTCAAGGAAATCGGTCAGCCGATGCATGCATTCGATCTGCGTCAGCTCGAGGACAGACAGATTATCGTCCGCAGAGCAAAGCAGGATGAGACAATCGTCACGCTCGATGAAAAGGAATTCAAGCTGAATCCGAATAATCTCGTCATCTGCGACGGAAAGAAGCCGGTCGCACTTGCCGGCATCATGGGCGGTCTGAACTCTGAAATCAAGGACGATACCGCCGATGTGGTATTTGAATCCGCAAAGTTCATGCGCGACAATGTCCGCAAGACTGGCAGAGCGCTCGGTCAGCATTCGGACAGCTCCCAGCGCTTTGAAAAGGGCGTCGATGAATACGCAACGCAGCTCGGTCTGAAACGTGCGCTGCATCTGATTGAGGAGCTGAACTGCGGTACGGTCACATCTGCTGCGTTCTGCGAGGCAGTCTCCGCCGACCCGACCGCGACCCGTCCGCTGACAGTATCCATTGCAAAGATCAATGCGCTGCTCGGCATCACGATTCCCGAGGCGGAAATCAAGCGCATTCTGACAAATCTCGATTTTGCACCGCAGATTTCCGGCGACAGCCTGTCCGTACAGATTCCGCCTTACCGCGAGGACATCGAAAATGCTCCTGATATCGCGGAGGAGCTTATCCGCATGTACGGCTACGATCACATTACGCCGACCTTCCTTGCGGCAGCGTCCGTCACGAACGGCGGCAGAAATGCTGTCCAGAGCAGCACGCTGAAACTCAAGCGCACGCTCGCTGCACAGGGTCTCTATGAGGCAATCCACTACTCCTTCTATTCGCAGAAGGACCTCGATCTGCTGCGGATTCCGCAGGATGCGCCGCAGCGTCAGGCAATCCGCATTCTCAATCCGATCTCCGAGGAGCTTTCGATCATGCGCACGATGCTCGCACCGTCGATGCTGAACGCCGTGATCCGCAATGTGCGCCGCGGCAATGATGCGGGCGGTCTGTTCGAGATCGCAAAGACCTATCATTCCGCAGAGGCGCATCCGACAACAGAGCCCGAGGAGCGTGAGGCGCTGTCGATCGGTCTCTTTGACGGCGGCAAGCTCGATTTCTTCGAGGGCAAGGCTGTCATCGAAGCAATCGCGGACGCATTCCGCCTCGAATTCACCTATGCAAAGCCGCAGGATGCAGCGAAGTATCCGTTCCTGCATCCGGGCATGAGCGCGGTTGTCTCGCTCGGCGGTCAGGAGATCGGCTGGCTCGGCATGCTCGCGCATGACCTGACCGATGCAGAGGTTCCGGAGCATCAGGTCTTCCTCGCAGAGCTCGATCTGACCGTTCTGAGACCGTATCTCAATAAGCCGGTTGCATTTGCGGCGCTGCCGAAGTTCCCCGTCGAACAGCGTGATATTGCGCTGCTCGTCAGCAAGGAGGTCATCTGCGCCGATCTCGAAGCCTGCATGAAGCGCGCCTGCAAGTCGCTCAGCAAGGTGCAGCTCTTCGACGTTTACGAGGGCAAGCAGATCGAGCAGGGCAAGCAGTCGCTCGCATTCTCGCTGTGGTTCCGGAGCGACGATCATGCGCTGACCGATAATGAGGTCGATCAGTTCGTCGCAAAGATTCTCAAGAATCTCGCAAAGGAATTTGAAGCATCGCAGAGATGATCTGATTCTGCGGTATAATAAGCAAGCCGTACAGGGAATATTCCTTGTACGGCTTTTCTTATTTTTCAATCATATGTGTGATGAAGATTTCCAGACCGATGCCGATGAGCAGCAGACCGCCGAAGAGCGTCGCTTTTCCGGCGAGCTTCATGCCTGCCTTTCTGCCGATTTTCAGTCCCGCATAGCAGATCACAAACGTCACGGCGCCGATGATCAGCGCGGCACAGAGCGCGAGCGGCGCGGTGTAATCCGCAATCGTGAACCCGACCGAGAGCGCATCAATCGACGTTGCAATGCCCTGTACGGCGAGTGCACCGATGCCGAGCGCGGCTGATTTTTCCTGTCTGTCCGGCTCCTTTTTGCAGATGCTCTCAAAGATCATTTTTCCGCCGATCCAGCAGAGCAGCAGCAGTGCGATCCACGGAATCAGCTTCTCAAATGCACGGAAATGCTCGAGAACCGTGTGGACACAGACCCAGCCGATCAGCGGCATCAGACATTGAAAAACGGCGAATACACCGGCAATTCCTGCCTGTTTGAGGCGGCGCATGTTCGGTTCATTGAGTCCGTTTGCGAGTGAAACCGTGAATGCGTCCATAGCGAGACCGGCGCCGAGGAGCAGGCTGTTTGCGATAAAGTTGAATGACATAAAATCCCTTCCTGTATCAAAAGCGTGGATTTCATTATATCATATTATCGTGTAAAATGCAAGCAGAAAATGCAGAAGAAAGTTCGGCGCAAAAAAGTGAAAATTCGCAGACGTTATTATGATAAATCGGTTTTTTCTTCGTGTTTTTTAGGCGCTTTCTTTTTATTTTTGGTCCGATTGTGATTTTTGCTGGGCGCGGGGCGCAAATGCGAGGGGAAGAACCACAAGGAGAGGGAAGTCTTCGCAAGCTCAGGTCTCCCCTCTCCTTAAGGTTCTCCCCCTCGCGCTCCCTCTTTCCTTATTCTCTCCTCACTGGGGCGCGTTTTCTGAAATGTGCGGTGCTTAGGGGGAAAGGGAATGAGGAAAAAGGCGCGCGAGGGAAAAAACTAAAGGGGAAAGGGGGAATGTGAGCAGCGCGAATATCCCCCTTGCCTCTTTGGGTTGTTCCCTCGCATTCGCGCTCCGCGCCCAGCGAAATGATACATTCGGACAAACGATAAAGAATGATATAATGTCAGCAGAGACAGCAAAACCGTCAAATTTCTCAAAACGCCGCTGGATAGTTATGGAATAATGCCCGCCGCCTTAGAGCATGTTGACGGTCAGACGGTCGGGATTCTCACGCTCGGCATGCGCGATTGCATTGATCGCAGCTCTGCCGTATGGACCGAGATTGTGAATCAGCGCCTGCGTATGCACCAGATTGAGCACCGTTTTCTGCGGCAGCGAGGTCAGGCAGTCGTGAAGCGCATCAAGATTGTTGCCGTAAAATCCGGGCAGATAAAGCGATTTCGAGAATTTGCGGTGAAAATCCTCCTTGGTCTGAATATCGCTGCATTCGATTGTGACTGTCATGATGATTCCTCCCCGTAGAGCAGTTCAAATGTTTTGTAGTGATCGCCGGTATAGTAGATGAGTCCGTCATTGGAAAAGACAATGCGCTTTGCGCCGCGGGATTTCTTGCCGAGCGTGTCGATATCGCATTCGGTGTATTCTCTGCCGTCCTTCTCGGGCAGCAGTCCTTCATAGTTGCCGAAATAGGTGCCGCCGATGCAGCAGCCGGGGGCATAGGGCTCGAGCGAACCGCCCTCCCAGCCGAGCTTCTGCGCTTCCTTTTTGGTGATAAAATTCTTCGGCAGCTCGCCGTAGGTGTAGATATAGAGCGCGACGTCGTCCTTGGTGGTATAGGTGCCGTCCTTGTCGATTTTCGCTTCAACGGCGACCGGCTCGTCCGATACGGTCAGTGTACCGGCATCATAATCCGTGGCAGAATCGGTCACTGTGATGAGCGATGTGACCGTGACAACGGACGTTACCGTGACGACGGATGTGACAGTTTCGGTGTATACGGGGACGGTATCGGCTGGCTGCGTGGCAGGCTGACCGGTCTCCTCGGTATGCGTAAAGACTTGGAGCGTGCTCTGCGGCTCTGTGCTGCTTTCCGCCTGCGGGACGGGCTTTCTGCCGCATCCGCCGAGACTCAGGAGCATGCCCGCTGCCAGTACGCCGGACAGCAATCGTTTCATTCTGATCGCCTCACTTTCTTGCTGTATTATATCATATTTTATGTAAAAGTGCAAGATGCGCGTTTCGGAAGGAAAAAGTGCGTGAAAGTATCAGGAACGATTCCGCACAATATCCTTCCGGAACGCTGCCGATTATTGCCCGCTGAGCAAATGAAAAAATGCCTGATTCAGCGGCGCCCAGTCCGGATGCGGAAAATTCGGCATCTGCTCTGCAATCTGTCTGATTTCGGCTATCTGCCGGTCAATATACGCATGCAGCGGTGCAATCGGCTTGTCCGTACCGAGCTCCGAGGTCTCCTGCTTGCGCGCCAGCAGATCATTGACAACAGGCAGCATATCCGGCTCCAGTTCCGCCTGCATCAGCTCCGAAAACAGCATCGGCGGCGGTGTCTGCCGGTCGATGATCCAGCGGCAGGCAAGCAGCGGACGCAGCACATAGAAATATTTTTTCAGCCTGACAGTCTCGCCCTGCAAATAGGCTTTGCAGGTGCCCTCCGCCATGCTGAGATAATGATGCAGACCGGATTTTACACGAAAATACGAAGGAATCAGCTTTGCGACTGTTTCCCAATCCGGCGCCGTCCGGTAGACAATCGGCGACGCTGCCCATTCAAATACGGTCGGATTCGATTTATAGAGCAGCCGCAGCAGCTTCTGCACATCCCAGCCGCTGATATCAAAGACATCGTCGAGCTGCCATTCGATCACATCGCGCTGCGGCGACAGATCAAGATAAAAATCGCGTTCGCGCAGATAAATGAACCGCACATCGTAATCGCTGTCGGGCGAGGGGAATCCCCATGCGCGGCTGCCGGATTCGACGCAGTGCAGAATCTTCACATGCTCCGTGCGCTCGACTTCATCCAGCTTTTCGAGGATGCGTGACCGGATATCGTTCATCAAATCAGCTCCTTATTTTTCGTCATTCAGCCATGTTTTCCAGATTTCGGACGCCTCGCCGACGGTCGCCTTCTGTCCGTTGCGGACAATCGGCGTCCGGAGCATATCGGGCGTTTCGATCAGCATATCAATCTGCGCCTTGGGCAGCGAATGCTTCCAGAGCGCATAGTCCGGATCATCCGGCAGAACAAGCAGCTCGATGTCGCCGACCGCGCGGATGACGCTTTCCAGCTCGCGCCGGCTCATGCCCTTGTCCGGCAGGTCGATCCGCTGAAATTTGATGCCGCGCTCCTTGAAAAAGCGCTCCGCCTTCTTCGTATCAAAGCATTTGGATTTGCCGAAAATCTGAATATTCATGATGCATCCTCCGTTTCGCAGCGACGCAGCAGCTCCGCTTCATCAATGATCTCGATGCCGAGTTCCTCGGCTTTCGTCAGCTTGCTGCCCGCATCGTCGCCGGCAACCACGACGCTCGTCTTCTTCGAGACCGAGCCGGAAACCTTGCCGCCGTGGGATTCGATCAGTGCCTTTGCTTCGTCGCGCTTCATGGTCGGGAGTGTGCCGGTCAGGACAAAAGTCATGCCGGAAAAGCGCGCACTTGCGACAGTTTTCGCTGCATATTCCATTTTGACGCCGTTTGCGAGCAGCGCATCGACCAGTGCGGTGAAATCGGGCTGCGCAAATGCCGCTGCGACAGATTCCGCCATGATATCGCCGAAGCCCTCAATCGCAGCAATATCCTCCGGTTTTGCATGGCGAATGGCATCCAGCGAGCCGAATGCATCACAGAGCTGCGTCGATGCAGTTTGTCCGATATTGCGGATACCGAGCGCCGCGATTACGCGATCCAGCGGCTGCGATTTGGAGTTTTCGATTGCCAGCAGCAGATTCTCCGCGGATTTTTCCTTGAAGCCCTCGAGCGTCAGAAGCTGCGGTTTTGTCAGCGTATAGAGATCGGCAGGCGTTTGTATCAGCTTTTCATCGAGCAGCTGCTGGACGATTGCCGGACCGAGCCCGTCAATGTTCATCGCGTTTTTCGACGCAAAATGGACGATTGCGCGATAAATCTGCGCGGGACATGCCGGATTGAAGCAGCGCACAGCCGCTGCTTCGCCGTCCGCATCGACCGGACCGCCGCAGACCGGACAGCGCGAAGGAATCTCATAGGGGACAGAATCCGGCTCATGCGATTCGGATGCAAGCACCTCAGGGATGATGTCGCCCGCCTTGCGCACACGGATCATATCACCGACGCGGATGTCCTTTTCTGTAATAAATTGCTGATTGTGCAGCACGGCACGCGAAACACTCGTACCTGCGAGAGAAATCGCGTCAAAGACAGCAACCGGCGTCAGAACGCCTGTCCGACCGACCTGAATTTCAATCGAGCGCAATTTTGTCACTTTTTCCTCCGGCGGGAACTTATATGCGACCGCCCATTTCGGATATTTCGCGGTTGCGCCGAGCTGTTCGCGCTCGGAGAGGCTGTCCACTTTGACGACCACGCCGTCGATATCATAGGGCAGCGTGCCGCGCATACTGCCGATTTTCTCAATCGCTGCGCGGATTTTCTCTGCATCTGCGGGACATTTTTCGTAGGGGATGACGGGGAAGCCGAGCGCCTTCAGCCGGTCAATCGACTGTGAATGCGCGGTGATCTCCTCGCCCTCGACGCGCTGGAGATTGAAGACGAAAATATCGAGCCGCCGCGACGCCGTCACCGCGGAATCCTTCTGCCGGAGCGAGCCTGCCGCGGCGTTGCGCGGGTTCTTGAAAAGCTCCTCGCCGGCGGCTTCCTGCTGCGCCGAGAGGCGCTCGAAGGACGCGCGCGGCATATAGACCTCGCCGCGGACCTCCAGCACGGGCGGCGCATCCTTCAGCAGCAGCGGGATGCTGCGGATCGTCTTGAGATTTGCGGTGACATTCTCGCCGACGAAGCCGTCGCCGCGTGTCGAACCGCGCGTAAATACGCCGTTTTCGTATTCCAGTGAAACGGAGAGTCCGTCAATTTTCGGCTCGACCGTAAACTGCGGCGCATCGACGGTCTCTTTGACACGCCCGACGAATGCCGCGACCTGCTCAAACGAGAAAACATCCTGCAAGCTCGCCATTTGCACCGCATGCGTGACCTTTTCAAATTTGCCGGACGCGACGCCCTGCACGCGCTGCGTGGGGGAATCCGGTGCGAGGAGCTCCGGAAACTCTGCCTCCAAAGTGCGCAGCTCCTGCATTTTCATGTCATATTCATAGTCCTCTGCGGTCGGCGCGTCGAGATCGTAGTATTCATGCGCCATGCGCAGCAGGTCTTCTGTTAATTCTTTTATGCGTTTTCTTGCTTCATCCTGTGTCATGCGGATACCCTCCGTTTATTTGCTGATGATTTCCAGATCTTCGATCCGGATCGCCTGCAAGGCATAGGTTTTCCCGTTCGGACGCGAAAATTCGACTTCACATGCAATATCGTCATAAACTTCGAGCACCGTCCCGATATCGCCTGTATAGATTCCGTCAGATTCATAGCGGTTATTCTTCATCCTGACAACCTGATAGATCTTGACGGCAATATGTTCCGGTTTCAACTGCTTTTTCATTTCATCAAAGCAGAGATAATCACCGCATTCCGTCTCGACTGCATGCCAGCCGACGGCTTGATAGCCGCGTTTGAGATAGATCGCCTTTGCAGGAAATGAAACATCCAGTACGGCGAATTCGTAGTTTCTTGCGATTTCCAGCTCTGCAAACGAGAGCAGCTTTCCGCCGTATCCCTTGCCCTGAAACTGCGGCAGAACGAACAGTCTGCCGATTTCGTTTCCGCTGACGGTGACGGTTCCTGTCACCTCGTCAGCATCTGAAATGCACAGATATACGCGGTTTTCATTGATATCCCGTTCGATTGCGGCATCGCTGTGATGCGCAAGGAAATAATCGACCGCACCCTGCGGATAATACCGCGGATAAACTGTGCGGATTGTCTCCTGCGTAATCCGCCGAACATTGTCAAAATCTGCAATCTGCGCCGGAATAATTTTCATACTTCACCTCAAAATACATGCAGCCGCGTGAGTTTTCTGTGCTCACACGGCTGCGGATTTCCTGTTACTGTGCCGGCGGCTGATATCCGGTGAAGCCCTCATAGCGGAGTGCTTCCGCGGATTGCTGCGCAGCAAAGCCGTCCGCAGTCGGGACGAATTCCTCGGTCGGGAAATTCAGGCGGCTGAAAACCTCGCAGGGCGAATCGGTATCGCCGGAGCAGGTTTTCGTCGGCACCTGATACGGGTACGCGGCGGCGGACATCGTGACGGGGCGCGTCAGCTCGACGACGGAAAATACGCCGAGTGTCAGTACGACGGCTCTGCGCGGGACAGGCGGTGCACCGTCCGGCGGAATGACCGGCGGAAGCACGCTGATCCGTGTTTCGAGTGCAATCGGGTCCACACACTGACAGCATGCGGTCGGCAGATTGACGGTATCGCAGCAGCGGTCGGTGTCGCCGATGCGGGCGCCGGTGCTGAAAAAGGTTTTTGTGCTGGATTCGCTGCCGTAGAGAATCACGCTTTTGGAGGCGCTTGCCATGCCGCGCAGGACGGCAGGCGCTTCGCAGTTACGCGCATAGCACAGCAGCTCGACGCCGAACGTATAGGTGATGTCCACGGTGTAATAACCGCGGTTGAACGGGATCGGCTCCACGCTCATGCAGATGTCGTCAATCGAGACGCAGCGCGTCTTGACGGATGTATACTGCGGCGGCAGCTCCGCACCGTTTTCCAGCATCACCTGCAAATTCGTGATGCAGTCCTTATCGCTGCAACTGTCAAATACGCGGTCGAGCCGGACCGGAACGGCGCTGATGCGTTCGGCATTCGGCAATTCGTTCATGATGATTTCCTCCCGGTATTGAAATTGGGTTTCCGGATGCGTGCATCGGAATCCTTATTGCAATATATTCATACCGGAGCGGAAATGTGACAAATCAGGTGTTTTTGTCTACCTGATGAAACTGCTTGAGATTGCCGATTTTTTCATTGCGCTCCTCGAGCACCTTTTCGACATCTGCCCAGTCGAGCCCCTGATTCGCAGCGAGCACCATGACATGATAGAGCAGATCGTTGATCTCGTTTTTCAGCTCATCGTTATCGTTGTTTTTCGCGGCAATGACGGTCTCGGTTGCTTCCTCGCCGACTTTTTTGCAGATTTTATCGACGCCCTTGTCAAAGAGGTAGGCGGTATAGGAATTCTCCTGTGCCTGACCTGCCTCAAAAGCCGCCTTGCGCGCCTTGATGACCTCAAAAATTTCTCTGTAGACGTTCATGCTTCATTCTCCTCATCATTATAAATTTCCTTGAAAAAGCAGCTGTATGCGCCGGTATGACAGGCGACGCCGGTCTGCCGGACGTTTACGAGCAGGGTATCGTCGTCGCAGTCCGCGAAGATTGAGACGACTTTTTGCAGATGTCCGGAGGTTGCGCCCTTATTCCAGTATTCCTGCCGTGAGCGGCTCCAGAACCATGTATAACCGGTTTCGAGTGTGCGCCGGAGGCTCTCCTTATTCATATAAGCGAGCATCAGCACGGTTTTCGTATCGACCTCATAGCAGACGGCAGGGATCAGCTCCGCCTTTTTGAAGAAGCGGTCGAGGTCATTCAGATCGACTTTGATCATATGCAGCATTCCTTTCGTGGGAAGTTTCCTCTTTATTATAGCACAGACTGCGAAAAAAAGCAAGAAAATGGGCGAGGGGATAGTGGCTGTTTGGTTTTGATTTTTGATTTCGTTGTTCTTTCTTGATTGATTGTGTTATCGGATTCGCAGCGTTTCAGTCATTCTTTCTTTATTTTGTATCCTACCGTGATTTTTACCGGGCGCGGAGCGCGAATGCGAGGGGAAGAACCACACCGTTACGCCGGTGTAAAGCTCCCTCTTTCCTTATTCTCTCCTCTCTGGGGCGCGGTTTCTGAGGATCGCGGCGCTTAGGGGGATAGGGTTCAGGAAAGCGGGGGCTCGGGGGCGAAAACCTAAGGGGAAGGGGGAATGTGAGCTTTGCGAACTTCCTCCTTCCACTTGGGTTGTCACCCCCGTTCCGTGGGGAGAAGCGGCTTTTATGGTTTTATGTGATTG
>JAFZPP010000044.1 GCA_017550285.1 Oscillospiraceae bacterium | reverse complement strand
GTATCGCCGATCTTGTGGTTGATACCGGTGTAGAACAGAATACGCTCGGTCGTGGTGGTCTTTCCGGCGTCGATATGAGCCATAATGCCAATGTTTCTTGTTTGCTCAAGACTACAGTCTCTAGGCATTGGGGTTCCTCCTAATCAGAATCATCTGCCGGTTGCCGGCAGCGCACGGCAGACGCAAAAAAATGTGCAGAAAATTACCAGCGATAGTGTGCAAACGCCTTGTTTGCCTCTGCCATCTTGTGCGTATCCTCACGCTTCTTGACAGAGCCGCCGGTACCGTTGACAGCGTCAATGATCTCGCCTGCAAGGCGCTCCTTCATGGTCTTCTCACTGCGGAGTCTGGAATACTTGGTAATCCAGCGCAGACCGAGCGTCTGACGGCGGTCCGGGCGAACCTCCATCGGCACCTGATAGGTTGCACCGCCCATACGGCGTGCCTTGACCTCCAGGACAGGCATAATGTTCTCCATTGCCTGCTCAAATACCTCAAGCGGATCGCGGTCGGTCTTTTCCTTGACGATATCGAATGCTTCATACACAATTTTCTGTGCGACACCCTTCTTACCGTCGAGCATGATGTTGTTGATGAGACGTGTTACGAGCTTGGAACCGTACATCGGATCAGCCAGAACGTCACGCTTTGCGATATTGCCTCTTCTTGGCATACTCGCTTCCCTCCTTCATAAAAGATGAATTCACAGGTACTCACTGGCAGCGCGGAGCTGCCGGTGTCAGGCGCCATTGCAGATATCAAGAGACAGCAGCCGCAGCATGTGCGTCCCGTCAACAGGGAATGCTATCTATCAGATCCACAAGAGCCTTGTGGGTAAATGCGAATACGTTTGGTTTGCAGGAAAAGTAAATTACTTCTTGCCTGCCTTCGGACGCTTTGCGCCGTACTTGGAACGAGCCTGCATACGGCCGTTCACGCCCTGCGCATCGAGTGTACCGCGGATGATGTGGTAACGCACACCAGGCAGGTCCTTGACACGACCGCCGCGGATCAGCACGACGCTGTGCTCCTGCAAATTGTGACCGATACCCGGAATGTAGGCAGTTACCTCATAACCGTTGGTCAGACGCACTCTGGCGATCTTACGCATTGCGGAGTTCGGCTTTTTCGGGGTGGCAGTCTTAACAGCAGTGCAGACACCGCGCTTCTGCGGAGAGCTGAGGTCGATCTGGGACTTCTTCTGTGCATTGTAGCCCTTCTGAAGTGCCGGAGCGGTGGACTTCTCCGTCAGACTTTTTCTGCCCTTACGAACGAGCTGATTAAAAGTTGGCATGATTTTCCTCCTTCTTCAAAAAATAGATTTGTGCGCGACCGGACAGTACGCGCACATAACATTATATATGAACTTCCGTCAAAAGTCAAGTGCTTTGGAAAATTCCGTGCTTTTGACAAAAAAGTCCACGGAAAACCCTGTTTCCTTTCGGCATTTTCATGCGCAGAATGTGTATTTTCATGTGCTGTGAAAGATCCAGAGCACCAATGCGCCGCCGGCAGCGATTGCCGACCAGCGAATGATCTGTGATTTTGTTGTCACGATCAGCGCAATCCAGCCGAACACAACCGCCCAGAACAGCAGAAAGCACGCGATCATGATAAGATTATGCCGATGCTTACACTTTCCGATGCTCGTCCGGAGCAGTTTGCCGTCCTCGACCGTGATCTCAATGACTGCGCCCTCATCGACCCAGCTTGACGGCTCATTCTCCGCCGTGATCTGCTTTGTCTCGCCGTTCTCCTCATATTCCAGCGTATAGATGCTGCGGCGCACGCCGTTTTCGCGGACATGCTCGAGCTTTATGACCTTTGCCTGATAGGTATGCTGCACGGTTATCCCTCCTCTGCCGGCGCCGGACGGGTTTCGTCCGCATAAAAGGCATGAATGATATCGGCATATTCCGGATGCACCTCGGTCAGATGCTCCAGCGACTGCCGCCGGTACTGCATCAGCGTTTCATAGAGCTTCGGCTCCTGTTCTTTCAGAGATGCCTCATAATTCTGATTGTATATGCGGACGGCTTCGGCAGCCTTCGGATTGTTTTTCATCAGCCGGAGCGCGAGCTTCATTCTGCGTGCCTCGATTGCCTCCTCGACCGCGCTCTCTTTCAGATGCAGCTTCTCTGCAAGCTCATGAATATGCCGCTGCAAATGCGTCAGCAGCTCCTCCTGATCGGAATCGCTGACATCCTTCCAGACGCCCTTCGCCCGCAGGATGCCGCTGAGCTGCTCCTCCGGTGCGGCGTTCTCATCAATATTTTGCAGCAGCGCCGCAGTATACTGCTCCATTTCCGCCTCGGCATGTACGCCGAATGCCCATTCAAATTCCATGCGCGTCGGATTGCCCGCTCCCTGTACGCCGGAGCCGTCCTTTCCGGCAGATTCCAGCACATAAGGCGGCTCAAAGCCTGCATTTTTCAATGCGGCTGGAATCGTCCGGCGGACATAGCCGTGCTCGACCCAGCCCGAAAGCCCGAGCTCGCGGAACCGGTCATTCAGTGCACCGATATGCGATGCAAAATAGAGCTCGGTGCCGGAGCGGTTCAGTGATTTGCGGAACGCCTCGATGCGGTCGGCTGCGGTGACATCAAGATTGCAGACCGCGCCCGAATCGACCACGATGCATTTGGTGTCAGGCTTGATTGCCTGCTCCAAATCGCTGATAAACAGATTTACATTCGCAAAGTACAGATTGCTCGAAAACCGGTAGATAATCACATGCTCAATCGGCGCGGCATAGGTATTGCGCTCGAGCGAATGAAAGCCCTCATGCCCCGGAATCACACCGAGGAAGGAGCGCTTCGGATTTGCGGTCTGGAGCATCAGCGAGACAAACGACAGCAGCACACCAATCACAACGCCCGCGACCGTTCCGAAAAACAGTACGCCTGCAAATGCACCGAGAAAGATCAGCAGTTCACGGCGGTCCTGCTTGAACAGCCGGTGCGCGAGATCAAATTCGACCGCGCCGAGCAGTGCCGAAATGACAATCGCCGTCAGCACCGGCACCGGCAGATACCCGATAAATCCCGTGCAGAACAGCAGAATGCCTGCCATTGTCACCGATGCCGCAACGGACATCACCTGCGATTTTCCGCCGTACTGTTCGCCCATTGCCGTGCGCGAGACCGAGCCGTTCACCGGACAGCAGCCCGTCAGGCACGCCGCCAGATTGCCGAGACCGTAAACCAGAATCTCGCGGTTGTCTTTCAGCTTGTAGCCGTTTTTATTTGCAAAGCTGCCGGACGCAAGCAAAGTCTCTGCCATAATGACTGCCGCGACTGTCAGGCTGACCGTCAGCAAATCATGTGCGCGGGAAAATGTCAGTGCAGGGATATGCCATGCCGGCAGCCCGGGTTCGACCGCATCGAGCAGCCGGATGCCGCAGCGCTGTGCAAAACCCGTCACGCCGAGCAGCGCACCGCCTGCCATAATGAAGATTGCCATAGGCACCTTCGGACAGAATTTTTTGCCGAGCAGGAGAATCGCAAGCGCTGCGCCGCCGACCGCCAGCGACATCGGCTGAAACGATTCACGGCACACCTCTATAATATGTATCATCAGCTCCGGCAGCTCACCGGTACCGCTGCTGCCGCCGAGCAGCTTCGGAATCTGCATCAGGATGATCGTCGTACAGATGCCGCTGATAAAGCCGCCCATGACCGGCGTCGAGATATATTTTGCGATTTTTCCTGCTTTCAGCAGTGAGAACAGCACGAGCCACAGCCCGACCAGCAGCGTCAGGACCGGCACAATCTCAGCCGCCTCCGGCGAGCCGAGCGCGATTCCCTGCGAGACAAGCCAGCTTCCGACCAGTGCCGCCGGTGCCGCATCCACACCGAAGATAAACTGCGGCGAGCTTGAAAACAGACCGAAAACCAGAATCGGGAAGATTGAACCGTAAAGACCGCAGACCGCAGGCAGTCCGGCAATCTGCGCATAGCCCATGGAAATCGGAATCGAGACAAGCGCTATAATGATGCCCGTGAAAACATCACGCGGCAGAGTCTTGGCATTCAGTTGTTTCAGCATCTGCATCCGGCACCTCCGTGTCTGAGATAGCACTATTATACCATATGCCGCCCAAAACTGCAACCGTTCCGCCGTATTATGCTGCCGCATCACACATCCGCATCCGAATCCGTGTATTTCATGCTGCCGGATATGCAAGGTATGCAGAACCGCTTGCGTCTTTCTATGTTTTATGATATGATAATATCAGACCAAGGAAAAGGAGGCGGGAGCATGAAAATCCGGCTCATGGTCAGCGAGGAGCACTACGCAGCAATCGCAGACTGGCTGACTGTACACGGCGCCGAAATCGACGACGGCGCCGACCTGATTCTCTCCGAGAAAAACGTCTATGCATCACACCTGATCGGGCGGAACGGCGAGGAGCTCTACCGGCTCAGAACAGCCGAAATCATCCGCATCGAGAGCTTCGCACACGACATCATCGCATATACCGACGGCGTCGAATGCAGGCTCTCCGACCCCCTGCGCCGGCTCGAGGAAATGCTCGACCCGCAGGAATTCATCCGCGTCAGCAATTCCGCGATCATCTCAATCAACCATATCAAAAGCATCCGTCCGTCGCTCTCGCAGAAATTCGTGCTGACAATGTCCGACGGCGCGCGCGTGGACGTCACCCGTTCATACTATTATATATTCAAGGATACGCTCGGTATCTGAAAGGAGTTACATTATGACTGTGGGTGTTTCATTCGTATTTGTTTTTTTCCTGCTCATCATTATGATTGCGCTGGCAGGACTCATCTCGCTGGCGATTATCCTCTACAAAGCATCCTACCGCCGCTATCTGGACAAACGGATCGCGGAGCATTCGCTCGGCAAGAAAAAAGCAAAAAAGCTGTCGCCGTTTCATATTGCAGTGATCTGTCTGCTCAGCGCCTTTTTCCTGACAGTTATAGGCTTTTCAGCGCTCATGATCCGGACCGGTCTGCGGCTCAACCATGATGATTCCGTCCTCAACGGCTGTAAAACGGTATTTGGATTCTGTCCGGAATTTGAACACTTGAAAGGTTATTCTGCATCGGATGAAATTCCGGGCTACAACCGCTATACAAACGCAATCGGAAAGGATACGCTCGTTTATTATATCGCACAGGAGCCGAATGCCGTCTCGCCGCAGTTTCTGTTCTGTCTGGATACAGACCTGCCGCGGTACAATTATAATTACAGCATTGAGATTGACGGCAGCTGGCGCTTGTCAACCGCAGGCAATTATGACAAAGAAGCGCACGAGGAAGACATTGAAAACTGCGGCTGGGCAGGTTTCTGTTTCCCGTTCAATTTCTCGGATACCAAAAGGTATTATTCCGAGCTGCACATCAAAATCAACGGGCAGGAAATGCTGGTGCTCCCGCTGAACGATATTGCGCACGGCGCACTGCGCGATACCGACACATAAGAACTGCATGCAAAAGCCGCGGGATCATCCGAATCCCGCGGCTTACTTTTGTTATGATGATTATTGCACCGCCTCGGATTTCGGCATCCACGGCAGGCGCACAACAACCGGCACACGCATTACCAAATCAGCCGGAACCGACTGCGGCGGCTCGACAAAATCCGGCACCGTCACGCAGGCAACCGGCAGCTGCATCGCTTCTGCAAGCTGTTCGCAGCGCGGCATACTCTCGGCAATCATTTCCTGCGTGGTCTCCATGCCGAGATTCGTATTGTTGACGATATGCGTCAGCTTCATGCGGCTGGCGCGCTCGATCCCGCGCAGATACTGCACCGCCTCCTCCGCCGTGCGCGTCAGATAGCGCCGGAACGAGACCACGGCGAGCATATCCAGTTCATTCGTTTCCGCATAGCTGTTCAGCACATGCGAATATCTGCCGAGCGCAACGGCACCGTCCTCATCGCCGCCGACGTCGATAATCAGATGTCCCTCCTCCGCGGCAAGTCCGCCGAGATCAAACTGGACACTCGGGATATCCACATTCGTATTCGCATAATCCGGCGCACGCAGCGTGATGCCGCGCTTGGCAAATGCCTCCTTGAAATCCGCAGTGCGGAAATACGGGTTGACAAGGTCAAAATCCACGACCGTCACCTTTTTGCCCTCTTTTGCGAGTGCAAGCGCAAGCGCCGTGGAGAAATTCGTTTTTCCGGAGCCGAAATGTCCGGTCACGACGATGATTTTCTTTGGCTGATACATCAGATCACTCCTTCAATGTGTTATATCTATTATACCATGCCTGCGGAAGAAAATCAAGCGGCGGCAGAAATGCAAAAAAAAAGGGACTGCCTGAGCAGTCCGGTGTGCATCTGAAATCAACACATTGGGAAATAGGGAAATAGAAATTGGAAAATGGGGGTTGAAATCAATCCGGAAGCGGTTGTTCCGCTTCACTGTTTGCATTATATCGGGTAAACATTAAAATAATCTGAAAAAACATACAAGATTGCTTTCAGGTTGATAACAGCGCAATAAATAATACAAGTTGCGCAATAATTGGGAAGAATTCTGAAACGACTTTTAATAATTCTGCAAAAAATGCGGCTGATCTGCAAATTCTGCTGTCAGCATCATCAGAGCCATGCCAAGCAGTGATAAATTGCAGCATTTACTGTAAAAAGTGCAGATGCATACAACTACAGCCGTTATGCACCCGAGCATACGCATGATCCTGCGCGGCAGCTCCGGCGCCCTTGCAGCATAATGCTGCTCGAGCCACGCATACAGCAGTGTGCCGCCGTCGGTGCTGCGAAACGGCAGCAGATTGAAACCGCAGAGCGACAGATGCACCGATGCGCTCTCCCGCATGCCGGATGCACTGAACAGCACCGCCGTCAGCAGATTGGAAAGCGGTCCGGCAAGCAGAATCGCCGCAAACATGTGCAGCGGCATGACGGCGGTTCCGGTTGTTTCCAGGCGCAGTCCGGTCGCGGAAACCCGCAGCAGTGCGGGCTTTCTGCCGGTCAGCGCAAGCACCAGCAGATGCGCGCATTCATGCAGCAGGCAGGCGGCAGCCGTCCGGCAGAGCGCCGCAGGCGGAAGATACAGCGAAAGGAGCGCAAACCATGCAGGCGCGGTAAAATCGAGCGCGAGCCTCAGCCCGAAGAAATCGAAGCAAACCATTCCGATACCCGATGCGCAATTCCGGTCAGCTCCGGACTGCCGGCGGCAATCCGGCGCCATTCCGCCAGCAGATCGCGGCAGAATGCCGGTGCAGTCAGATGCAGCGCAAAAATCCCGATGCAGATCAGGACAACAACAATCCCCTGCACGGCAAAAACATCACACAAAGGCACCTCCGGCGTATGCTGTTCCATATGCATCCCTCCGTGAGAGCATATGCGAAGATACCCTCTATATAGAACAAACCGCAGCATATCCGGCATCAGCCCGATACACTGCGGTATATTGTTTTATGCGGATTTCCTGACCGTCTGCTCAATCGCCTGCTTGCGCTTCCGGCGCAGGAGCGAAGGCAGCGGAATGTGATATTTGTCGAATGCGCCCGCTTCGGCTTTTCTGCGCAGAAAGCTGTTCAGCTCTGCGCCGATAAACCAGAAATACACGCAGGTATACAGCCAGATCAGAATCATGACCACACCGGCAAGCGTGCCGTACACATAGGAATACCGGCTGAACGATTTGCCGAGGAAGAGACCGTAAAGCTCCGCGGCGCCGCGCCAGACAATCGTTGTCAGGAGCGCGCCCGGAAATTCATAGCGAAACTTCGTCTTCCGGCTGGGCAGAATCACATACGAGAGCCAGAATACAATCAGCAGCAGAACCGGTGTCGCAAGATTGCGCGTCAGCCGGAGAATCAGCTCCAGCAGACCGAAATTCGGCGCATGATTGAGAATCAGCGCGATCAGCTTCGTGCCGAGCACATACATGACGATCAGCGTCACAAACATCACGCAGAGTGCGATTGTATAAAGACAGCCGATCAGCCGCAGAAGCGTCTGGCTGCGGCTTTCCTTAATGCCGTAGGATGTGTTGAAGCCGTTCATCAATGCCTGAATCAGGCGCGACGCCGTCCAGATCAGGAAAATGATCAGCACGATCTTTGCCGAGCCGATATTCTCATTATAATAGCTGTCGATCAGGTCCGTTGCGAGTGCGCGGTAGCTCTCCGGCAGCAGCAGCCGGATCAGCCGCAGCAGACTGTCCTCATTTAAGAACGGCAGCAGACGGCTCGCCATACAGACCAGCATCATGAACGGAAACACTGCAAGCATCAGATAAAAGGTCGCCTGCGCAGCATAGGCGGAGAGATGATCGGCAGCGAACTTTTTGCCCGCTTCCGTCAGGAACCGCCAGATTCTCCGCAGATAATGTCCGGATTTCAAGCCGCCCCTCCTTTCCCTCTCAGCAAGGCAGCGCTGCAAGCCGCAGACCGCTTATTCAAAATCGTATTTATCACCGAACTCCTTGCGGAACTGCTCGAAAATCCGATCATTCAGCGCATCGTCCAGCACTGCATCATAGTGCTCGGATTCCAGACCAAGATCAACAACCTCCACAATCACGACGCCCATATCCTCGTCGCCCTCATCCAGCGGAAGCAGAACCGCATAAGGCTTTTCGCCGACCGTCACAAGCTCCAGAAACTGGAATGTCACGGCATTGCCTTCTTCATCCTCCAGAATGACGATATCGTCATCCAGCTCTTCCTGTGCATCCGGATTCATTTTTTCATTTTCCATTATATAAGCTCCTTTCCCCGCGTATAGTGGTATTTTTTATTATAGCATGATTCAGACGGAGTGTCAAGAAATATTTTGTAAATCTGCGCGGCAAAAGGGCTTTTTCCGCCTGCTGACATGCCGCAGAAGCAGGTCCGGATGTGCCCTGCGGCGGGAATCAATTTTTGCGGGAAGGTCCTCATTTATTGCGAAGCGCAAAAATTGCGATTGTGACCTCATAAATTGCGGCATTCATTTCCGCAAAGTATGGTCATTTTCTCTCAGATTATAATTATATTGCTCGCATTTTCGACGGATAGTAATGCTGGATTGTTATATCATTCCTGAATTATACTCGGAGTATCAAATATGTATTGAAATACCATATGTTTTTTCTTATGACCCCTATCAGGAAAAACCTATTTGCAATCTGTACAAAAATATGCTATGATAGTGACAGAGGAATTCAACAGAGCGTTGAAAACCGATTCAAAAACCGATTCTCACAGCCGCTGACCGGCACCTTCCGGCAGCGCGGCTTTCACATCCTGCCGGTTACGCAGCAGCGTACTGCGCAGCTTCATAAAGTTCCCCCTAAGTGGCAGCGTCGGCGCACGGTGCCGGCAACGACTACCGACCGGCGCTCCACTCTTTTTTTTCAGCGGCGTATGCCGCATTCTTCATATATGGGCTTCATGCTGCAAAGAGCAGCAGAAACAATAAAACATGGGGACCCGGGAACGGGCACTGGGATTGTATCATTCATTTTGAAAAAAGGGGATGGCGTAATGCTGAATTTCAAACGCACACTCGCACGAGCCGTCAGCGCAAGCATTCTGCTGATGACTCTCACCGCAACATCTATTCCGGCAAGTGCCGGACAGACCTACCTGAACGCCGGCTTCGAGAGCGGCTTTGACGGCTTCGGTGCAAGAGCACAGGAATCCGTTGAGCGTGTCAACACGCAGGCATACGAAGGCGAATACAGCCTGCTCATCAGCAACCGTACCAACGCCTGGAACGGCGCTGTTTCTATGCTCGGCAGTGATTTCTCCGCAGGTCAGACCTACAGCTTCTCCTGCGCGGTTCGCCAGGATTCCGGCAGTGCAGTCGATATGCAGCTTTCCATGCAGTACAGCGACTCCACAGGCACGCAGAACTACGACAAAATCGCCGGCGCAAGCGTCAACAACGGCGAATGGACTGTTCTTTCCAATACGTCTTACCAGATTCCTGCCGGCGCATCCGACTTGCAGATTTACGTCGAGACCGTAAGCGATCTCTGCGAATTCTATGTCGATGCAATCGCGGGCGGTGAAGCTGGCTCCGAGCCTGTCACCACAACACCGACCGAGCCGCAGCAGCCTGAGCAGCCGAAATACCGCAAGGGCGATGTCAACCACGATGACCTGATTGATAAGAAGGATTTTACGATCTTGGAAGACTATCTGCTTACAAAAGATGAAGGCAAATCCATTTTCATGGATACTGCCGATATGACCGGCGACGGCGTGCTCTCCGCAGCTGATCTCACCATGGTCAGACAGCTCTTTATCTATCCGGAGCTGACCACCACCACAACGACGACCACAACGACCACGACGACGACCACTACTACAACGACCACCACAACCACCGCGCCGAAGACACAGCGCATCAAGGGTCAGTGGACGAATGTCGCCGATATCCAGTGGATCAAGGACGGCGGCTACAAGAAGGTCGTTGCACTGAGCTTCGATGACGGTCCGTTCGGTGCAAATACGCAGGAAGGTCAGAACGCAAAGAAGATTCAGCAGACACTCACGAAGAACGGTTTCCACGCAACCTTCTTCTACTGGGGTCAGCATATCGCAAGCAACCAGCAGGAAGTCAAGGACGCTGAAGCAGCAGGCTTTGAGGTCGCAAACCACACCTGGTCGCATCCGCACATGCAGGGTCTGAACTTCCAGCAGGCACAGTCGGAATATAATCAGTGCAAGCAGGCACTTGACCAGCTCGTCGGCGAAGACCGCGAGTATCTCGTCCGTCTGCCGTTCCTCGAGCAGAACTCGGAAGTCCTCAGAGCAATTCCGGCTCCGATGCCGAACTGCGGTCTGGATACGCAGGACTGGAACGGTGCTTCGACGCAGTCGATTGTCTCCGCAGTCCAGAACAAGGCAAACATGGGTCAGCTCGACGGCTGCGTCGTTCTGATGCATGAAAACTACAGCTCGACCGCCGGTGCCGTTGAGCAGCTCTGCCCGTGGCTGAAGCAGCAGGGTTATGCAGTTGTTACCGTTTCCGAGATGTTTAAGTTCCACAACAAGGAAGCACAGGCACATAAGGTCTATAACACCGTTTTCGACTGATTTGCTCAGTTGGATTTCACTCAAACCAATCCAATTTCATTCCTTATCTCAGACAAAGCATTTCTACTCCCGAAGAACGCACCCGCGCATGTGGGTGCGTTCTTCATTTGTCTGCACAAAATACAAAATCCTGCGAAAAACCGTCCGGATATTCAGCGGCGGAATTGTTGACATTTTGCAGACGCTTGTGCTATAATATAAGATGCCGAAAAAATATATAATCGGCGCATTCCGGTTCGGAATGTGAATTGATTTAAGGGGTAACCATAATGTCAAAATCAAAACAAATCACATGCACCTGCGGCGGCACGTTTGACGGCGGTGTATGTACATCCTGCGGCAAAAGACAGCCGCGCTCCGGCGGATACCGCTTCTTCCACACGCTGCTCTGCGTCATCGGCATCCTGATTCTCTGGTTCTGCTTTGCGAATACCGTTTCGCTCCGCAGCTACTGCGGCTCCGGTCTGCTGACGGAAGCGCTCCGCAGCGCAAAGCTCTCCGATGCGGATATTCCGTTCACCGGACAGAATCTTTCGGAGTTCATCAAAAGCAATTATGTCACCGATGAAAATGTCCTGACCGAAGACGTCGCAGAGGCGGCGGACGGCATGGGCATTCCGGCATTCCTAGCGGACAAGCTCGACGCACATTTTGCAATGCTGCGCGGCGAATCCGATACACCGGTGCGCATTGATCCCGAAGAGGTTACGGGTCTGCTCGATCAGATCACCGAATCGCTGCATGAATCCTGCAAGCTCGTCATTGAGGACAGCGACCGCCGGCAGATTCAGTCTGTTGCGGAGCCGGTGCTCGGCAAGTTCAATGCAGTCAGTGACGGACTCGGTTCCACAAAGGCGGGCAGGGCAGTCGAGCGCTTCGGCGTCAGCCTTATGGCATACATCCTCGAGGTCATCCTGCTCGGACTGCTGATCTGGCGCTGGTGCGTCATCCGCAGAAACAGCGGTAAAGATATTGCCGGTGCCTTCAAGGGTACGGGCATTGCGGTTATGGTTCCGGCAGCACTGACCCTTATATGCGTGCTGATCGGCGGCATCCGGACGTTTTTCATCCGCGACGATGTGATCGGTCTGACCGGCGTCACAAAGGCAATCCGCGGACCGTACTGGTATATCGCAGTCACCGGTGTCAGCTTTGCACTGCTGATGATCGAGCTCTGCGGCTTCATCCGCGCACGGAAGCTCTATAAGGAAACCGCGCCCGCAAAGCCGAAGAAGGAGAAAAAGCCGAAGATGCAGGATACTGCCGTCACACCGGTATACAGAGTCCCCTGCGTCAAATGCGGCAAGGAGCTGGAATCCGGCTCGAAATTCTGTAAATACTGCGGTGCAAGTCAGGAGCAGCCCGTTTCAGAGGCTCCGGCGGCACCGGCTGCATCCCCCGCACCTGCGGCGACCGACAGGGTCTGTGTCTGCTGCGGCAAGGAGCTTGCTGCGGATATGAAATTCTGCAAATACTGCGGTACCAATCAGGAAACCGGCGAAAACATCGTGGATGCCGTCCTCAACGGAACGGCAGGCTTCCCCGAAGCACCGGAGGATGATAACACCGCTTCCTGACAGCATCCAATAAAGAGAAAGAGATCATTCAAAGGAGAGAACATGGCACAGCAATCAAAAAAGAAAAAGAGCGGCGGCAAAACAGCAGCGGGCGTCATACTGATCCCGCTGATTCTTGCAGCGCTCGGCGGCGGTCTTTATATTGCCGGCAAGGATATCCTGAATAACCGCGGCGGCAAGCCGGATACCGCGCAGAACACCGCGGAGCAGTCCGTACCGGAGGAAACCGCGCCGCCTGTATCAGCCGAGCCCGCCGAAACCACGACCGAAGCGCTGTCCGGCTTCGCAGATAAGGCGGAACGGACAACCGATACAATTACCGTCAATGACACGACCAAGGTGCTTGCGCGCAATGCCCTGCTGATTGAATGCAGCGGCAACGGCGGCACGGTTCTTGCAGATCATGATGCGGATGCCGAAATCTATCCGGCATCCATGACAAAAATGATGACTTTGCTCACCTTCTCGCGGCTCTGCGATACCGAGGCGCTCGATACGACGATTCTCATGGACGCCGACGTTCTGCGCAGACAGGAGGAGCAAATGGCATATGTCGCCGGATTTGAAGCCGACGAGGCTTGCAGAATCCGCGATCTGGTTTACGCAATGATGCTCCCCTCGGGTGCCGATGCAGCCGTCATGCTTGCAACCTATGCAGCGGGCAGCGAGGAGAAATTCGTTGCCGAGATGAACAGTCTCGCCGCGGAAATGGAACTCGAGCATTCGCATTTTGAAAATGTCACCGGACTGCATGAGGAAACCCATGTCAGCAGCCTGAACGATATTGCCAGAATCCTGATGACCGCAATCCGCGATCCGTTCTGCGCCGATGCAATGTCCACGCTACAGTATACAACCGCCGCAACCGCGGAGCATCCGAAGGGCATTGACCTTGTCTCGACAACGCTTTCGCGCATGGTCGGCAATGAGCTGGAAAACCTGCCCGATCCGCTGCATGTGATCGGCGGCAAGACCGGCTTTACGAATCCGGCAGGACAGTGCCTCGCAACATGGGCAGAGTCCGCGTCCGGCAAGACCTATGTCTGCGTTGTTGCAGGCTCCACAACCTTCCAGCCGCTCGATGCGGTCGGAGATACGCTGTCGCTCTATCAGCTGACCGGCATGCCGCTCAGCGATGTGCAGCGCATTGTTCCGGACGAGGCGGATCTGCCGCTCTATGAACATTACTAAAATCGGGCTGCGATGCACCGCGGCAGCACTCTGCTGTCTGCTGCTGACCGGCTGCGGCGGATATCATTCCGGAAAAACCAAAGGCAATGTATACCGCAATTCCGCTGCGAAATTCCGGCTCGAAACGCCCGAGGATTTCTCCGTCATCCCGAAGGAGAACTATGAACAGCTCATTTCCTATCAGACCGCAAAGCAGCAGGCTGCCGAGCGGGATGCCGCGGCAGATTTTGTCTGCGAATATGCAGCAAAAGCGGATGATTTTGAGTTTCTGATATGCAGCGAGCCGAATACGAATCAGGATACTGCGGAAGCATTTCTCATCCGTATCTGCAATAAGCTCCGCAATGAGGAAACCGGCTTTGAGGTGCGCGAGCTGGATCAGTTCAGCCGCGGCAAGGCGGAATTCAAAACCGCGCATATCGCCGCGCATGCCCAGCTTCTGCATCATCATGACGGCGAGGAAGCGGAAGCGCATGATTCTGCGCAGGCAGATTCAGCCGCTGATGAACCGGATACCACGCAGATGCGGCTGTATGTCACCGCGACGGAGGACAGCTTCGTCTATCTGCTGATGACCTATCCGGCAGGGCAGGACGGTGAAACGCATAAGCAAATGCTGCTCGACAGCATTCATCAGGCATAAAGGAGGCGTGCGCAATGCGTGCTGAGATTGAAACGGCAAAATCCGCCGGATTCTGCTTCGGTGTAGACCGCGCCGTCAAGCTGGTCTATCAGGCACTGGAAGAGGGCAGACATGTCGCAACGCTCGGTCCGATCGTTCACAACGAAGCCGTTGTCGGCGACCTGAACGCAAAGGGCGCACGCATTATCAGTGATCCTGCGGAGCTCGAACCGGACGAAACGCTGATTATCCGCGCACACGGCGTCGCAAGATCGGTCTATGAGCAGCTTGAAGCGCAGGGCAATCCCGTGATCGACGCGACCTGTCCGTTTGTCGCGCGAATCCATAAAATTGTCGCCGAGCAGACCGCTTCCGGACGGCATGTTTTTATCGCCGGTGACCCCAAACATCCTGAGGTGCAGGGGATCGTCGGACATTGTGAGGGAAATTGTACAGTTTTTCGTGACAAGACAGAGCTGATGTGTTTGATTGATAGAAGTTTACCGCAAAGGCTTGCAATCGTCGCGCAAACAACGTATAATAAATTATTATGGGGGGACTGTATAGAGCTTTTGCCTTCCGATCACCCCGATCTACAGGTCTTTGACACCATTTGCAGCGCAACCGCTGCGCGGCAGTCGGACGCAGATGCGCTTTCCCGTGCATCCGATCTGATGATTGTCGTCGGCGGCAGACACAGCTCCAATACCGTCAAGCTCTTTGATGTATGCAGCCGGAACTGTCCGGCATGGCTCATTGAGACCGCGGAGGAACTGCACGCGCATGCGGATGAGATTCGGCAGAAGGCTGCGGAAATTGCTGCGGCAGCCGGAAGCAGTCATATCCTGAAAATCGGAATCACGGCAGGAGCGAGTACGCCAGCCCACATTATTAAGGAGGTTCAAACCAATATGTCTGGAATTTTTGACACCGATACCAATATCCCGGAAAGCGAGGACTTCGCAGCAGCATTCGAGGAGGAACTGGATAAGACCTTCACGAAAAAAATCAGAAAGGGTGACCGGGTTGTCGGCATCGTCGCTTCCATCAGCGGAAACAACGAAGTCATGGTTGACGTAGGTGCCAAGCAGACCGGCTATATTACCCTCTCCGAACTGACCAGTGATACCTCTAAAAAGCCCTCTGACCTTGTCAAGGTCGGAGATGAGCTCGAGCTTGTCGTTATTCAGGTGAACGATGCAGAAGGTACTGTTCAGCTCTCGAAGCGCAGAGTCGATGAAATGGTCGGCTTCGAGAACATCCTCAAAGCCCAGGAATCGGGCGAGGTGCTTGAGGGTACCGTTCTGAGTGTTGTCAAGGGCGGTCTTGTCGCTGACAGCAACGGCGTTCACGTCTTCATTCCGGCTTCCCAGTCCGGTCTCGGCAGAGGCGCAGATCTCAATGTGCTCCTCAAGCAGCCGATCCGCTTCGTCATCATCGACGTCAACGAGCAGCGCCGCAGAGCGGTCGGCTCGATCCGTCAGGTACAGAAGGCAGAGCGCGATGCCGCAAAGGCAAAGTTCTGGGAGAATGCGAAGGTCGGTGACGTTTACACCGGCGAAGTCAAGTCCCTGACCAGCTACGGCGCATTCGTCGATCTGGGCGGCATTGACGGCATGGTGCACGTTTCCGAGCTCTCCTGGGCAAGAATCCACCAGCCGAGCGATGTTGTCGAAGTCGGCGATACCCTCGAGGTCTACATCAAGGCTCTCAATCCGGAAACCGGCAGAATTTCCCTCGGTCACAGAAGACCGGAGGACAATCCGTGGGTGAAGTTCACGAACGAGTATGCAGTCGGCGATGTTGTTGATGCAACGATCGTTTCCGTTACCTCGTTCGGTGCATTTGCACGCATCACCGACGGCATCGACGGTCTGATTCACATTTCCCAGCTCTCCTCTGAGCGCGTAACCAATGTGAAGGACGTTGTCAATGTCGGCGATACCGTGACTGTTAAGATCACAGCAATCGACACCGAGAAGAAGCGCATCAGCCTTTCGATGCGTGCTGTCAACGAGGAGGATGCTGCTGAGGAAGCCGCAGAGGCTGACGAGGTTGTTTACTCCGACGATGCTCCGGCAGCTGAGGAAGCTCCGGCTGAGTAATACCGCAGAATTTTGAACGGTCTGAGCCTGATTCAGATTGCAAAAGGAGGACGGAGGAGATTCGTCCTCCTTTCCGTTTTTGACGGAAATCCGGTTTTCCTGACCGTTTTTCAGCCTTGACACGCAGGGCTGCCGTATGGTATGATATTTCCATACGAAATACAAACAAAAGGGGGCTCAAGCCTTGAAAAACAGCACAAAAATCCTGCTGGTCGCAATGAGCCTGATTGAGGGCACACTGGCGGTTGTTCTGTTCAACGCACTGAACACAAGCATGCTCGTCAAGATCATCATTGTGGCAGCGGTCATCCTGCTCGCACTGATCGCAGATGCAGCAATCATGCACAGCGTCAGCGCATCGGTTGTCAGCGACGCCAAAAAGCTCAAGGATACTGACGATTATATCCGTGCGTTTCAGGCGTGGCTCAGCGAGGATACGCCCTTTACCGAATATATCCGGCTGGCGATCAACCAGCTCGAATCGCTCAAGCGCAAGCAGAAGGCACTGCGCGTCATCCTCGATGATTCCAAGGACAGCCCGTTCCTCTCCACTGCGGATGAGGTCGATCAGTATATTCTCGCAAACTGCAAGCGCATTCTCAACCGTGTCATGATCTATGACAAGAGCGATGCGCACAAATATAATATGCATATCGCTTATTTGCAGCAGGTGCTCGGCGAAAATGCACATGTTCTCTCAGATTTTGAGAATCTCATCCTCGAGGTTTCGCAGATCGGAGACGATGCAAATGCCGCAACGCCCTGCCTCAATGAGCTGACCAATGCACTGCGCAGCATGCGAAGCGGTGCGGATTCTGCGTGGGAGGCACCTGCCGTTCCGACAGACGCCGGCAATGAGCCGCCGCAGCAGATGATGATGCAGTAAAACAGATGATTACCGACAGTTCAGACATACAGACGCCATGCATGGCGGGTCCCGTGAAAGGAGGGGGTTGTCCATGCTCAATGCAACCAGCAGAAAATGTCCTGCATGCAGTGTTATGCTGCAGCAGGTATCCGGCAGCACCGCAGTCTGCCCCAAGTGCTTCCGGCAGTTCAGCTATCAGAATACTGCGTTCCGCAGTGCGACACCGACAGCGGCAGACGAAAAAGCAATGGAACAATCCGGCACCGCAATCGTTCTGCTGATTGCAGGTATCGTTGTAACCTTTGCAGTCGGATTGATTCCGATCGCAATTTTTCTGACCGTCACGCTGGTCAGAATCTGCAAAAAAGTCGCGGAAAATCCCGCAGCGCAGCCGAAGCAGATGAGCTATGTCCCCTGCGGCAAGCAGCTCCAGACGCGCACTGATTATCTCCGCAGCTTCGGTTCCATGCAGCTCTATGATATGCCGCTCGGTCCCTACGGCGAGCGCGCCATGCATCAGATCGAGCAGCTGGAGCAAAAGCAGCAGGCACTGACCGCCATGCTCGGCAAGGAGCATCCCTTCATCAAAAACGGCAACGAAGCCGAAGCCTATATTCTCAAAAACTGCAAGCAGATTCTCTACCGTCTGAAATACTGCGATCAGACTGATCCGAACCTTTGCAGAGTCCATGCGGATTTTCTGGAAGGCAGACTGGCAGACAATGAGAAGATTCTCCGCGATTTTGAGAATCTGGTGATCGAAGTCTCACAGCTTGATCTCGATACGCCGGAAACCAAGCCCTGTCTGGATGTCCTCGCAGCCACGCTGCACGATGTCCGCACACAGGAAGGCGCACTGCCCGATGATGTCATGTATGAATATGACAGCAACATGATGCAGCGCCGGATGAGCGGTTAATATGTTTCCGATATGACAAAATTCTATGGTGTATCATCTGAAAGGAGCTAAAAATGGCGAACACCAAATCCAAGAACACTGTATTCCTCGCGGTACTCGGACTGCTGCTTGCAGGCGGCATCACCGGCGGTATCCTGCTCAGCCGCAATATCGGCAAATCCAAGCAGGAAATCTCCCGTGATACGGCTGTGACCCAGCTGGACAAAAAACTGAAAAAGATCAGCGTCCAGAATGTTCCGGCGCACAAGGCAACCGTTGAGATTACCGGCTCCAATCTCGCAGAGGAGCTGCCGGATATCTCCAAGTACCCGATGACCGTCACCGGCAGAGGCGATATCAATATCGAAATCATCTCCTCGACCGAGAAGGCATCCTCCGGCACCGACGGCTGGCTCAATGAAGTCGCCGACAATTTCAATGCCTCGCATTATACAATCGACGGCAAATGGGCAACTGTTTCCGTCCGCCCGATTGCATCCGGCGCGGCAATCGACTACATCATCTCCGGCAAATATGTGCCGGAAGCCTACTCCCCTTCCAATGAGCTCTGGGGACAGATGATCGCAGCCGAGAATGTCAAGATCGAAATGGTCACCGACCGTCTCGCAGGCAATACCGCAGGCATCCTGATCAGCAAGGAGACCCACAAGAAGCTGAACGATACCTACGGCAAGGTCGATATCAGCACAATCGTGCAGGCAACGGTCAACAGTGAGATCACGATGGGCTATACGAACCCCTATGCCTCCTCGACCGGTCTGAACTTCCTTGTCGCAGCGCTCGAGGAATTCGATTCGCAGGATATCCTGGGCACCAAGGCAACGGAAACCTTCCGTTCCTTCCAGCAGAATGTCCCGTTCGTCGCCTACAGCACGCTGCAAATGCGTGAAGCAGCAAAGAACGGTGTCCTCGATGCCTTCCTCATGGAATATCAGGGCTATTACAATGCAACCGAGCTGCGCGATTATGAGTTCATCCCGTTCGGCGTGCGGCATGACAGCCCGCTCTATACAATCGGTGATATCAGCACCGATCAGAAGGAGCTCGCAAATGCCTTTGCAGATTATGTCAAGGGCGATCAGTCACAGAAATCCGCGAAAAAATACGGCTTCAACTACAAGGACGAGTACAAGGCTGCACAGTGGGATCTCGACGGCAAGACCCTTGAGAGCGCACAGAAGCTCTGGAAGACGGAAAAGGACGCAGGCAATCCGGTTATGGCTGTCTTCGTCGCGGATGTCTCCGGCAGCATGGGCGGTGCGCCGATCCAGAACCTGCAATCCTCGCTGATCAACGCATCGCAGTATATCAATGACAGCAACTATGTCGGTCTGGTCAGCTACAGCACGAATGTTGCGATCAATCTCCCGATTGCAAGATTCGACCTCAACCAGCGCAGCTACTTTACCGGTGCAGTGGGATCACTCACCCCCGGCGGCAATACCGCAACCTATGACGCGGTGCTCGTCGCGCTCGATATGCTGACCAAGGCACAGGCAGAAACCGAAGCCGAAACCGGTGAGCACATCAAGCCGCTGCTCTTTGTCCTCAGCGACGGCGAACAGAATGTCGGCGCATCGCTGCGTGAGATTACCCCGATTGTCGGCGGACTGGAGATTCCGGTCTACACAATCGGCTATAACGCAAATCTCAGTGCATTGCAGGAGCTTTCCGCAATCAATGAGGCTGCAAGCATCAACGCAGACAATGACGACGTCATCTACAACCTCAAGAGTCTCTTCAATGCACAGATGTAAGAAGAATACTGCAAGACCCTCGCTTTGCGGCGAGGGTCTTGTTTTGTTTACGGTTTTTTCGGGGATTCGTGCAGCCGGTTTCTGCGAAAGAAGAGGAACAGCGCTGTCAGCAGCGGCAGCAGAAACGGCAGTACGGTCAGCAGGATGCCGAGCAGTTTCAGAAGCATGTTCATCAAATCCTTTCCGGTTTGAATATTGTCCCTATTATAGCACAGAATCTCCGTGCAGATGCAGTGTATGCAATCACGGATTCTGTGACAAATGTCACGTCCGGAATGACAGACAGCGCTTGCTTTTTGCATAATAATGTGCTATAATTACCACATAAATGCAAATGATCTAATGTATATCACTGTTTCGGGAGGTGCAAAAACATGGAATTCGTTGTCATATGTATTATCTGGCTGATATCTCCGATCCCGCTGCTGCTCCTATGGATGCGTTCAGACGCAAAGTCAAAAAGGCAGAAGGGATTTTTGCAGCAACTGCTTGATCAGCAAAGAATCCTCCCGGAGGAATTGCAGCAGGCAGGCATCAAGCTGCCGCCAAAGAAAGCCCCGCAGATTCCGCAGCAGGCTGCACAGCCGCTGCCGCCCGCACTGCCGTCTGAACCGTCAGTCATACAGCCTTCAAATACGGCTGATTCGCTGACAGCCGCCGCAGCGCGTGCCGCGGAAATCGCAGAGGCAGAGCTCAGCGGTACAACCGCCGCCGCATCTGCACAGATCGGCGACATCGTTGTTTCGGATACTGCGGCAGCCGAAACGGAACTGTACGGTGAGGTCTTCGCGCCGCCGGCAGCCGCGTCTGTGCCGGAACCGTCCGTTGCAGACACAGCACCCGAAACAGAACAATCCCCTGCCGCAGAAACGGCAGCACCGGTTCCGCCGCAGAATACGCCGCCGCAGCCTGTCGCACAGCCTGCCGCAGCGATTCCGAAGCATATCTCCGCAATCACGCTGATGCTTTCGGTCGGCGTCCTGCTCGTGATCGTCGCCGGACTGATCTTCGGCCGCACGACATGGGATAAGCTCTCCGACGTCGGCAGACTCGCAACCCTCGCCGCAGGCAGCGTCCTGTTCTTCGGCACATCCGCGCTCGCAAAGCGTACCTTCAGGCTCGAACGTACCAGCATGGCATTCTTCACGCTCGGCGCCGCATTCCTGCCGATCTCCGTCTGGGCGGCAGGCTATCTGAATCTGCTCGGCGAAGGGCTCTCCGGCGCCGGAAACCCGTGGCTGATCGCACTTGCCTTCGGTTCATTTACAGTGATTTCGCTGCTTGCGGTATTATTCTACCGCATGAAGGGCTGGGGTACCGCATTCCTCAGCGGTCTGACGATCACCTATATCTGCATAGCCGAAGCCGTGACAATCCACCGCGATACGGACCTCGCACCGTTCCTAATCGCAGTGACGGCATATGCACTGCTGTTCGCATTCGGCACGAGACTGCTCGCGCCGCGGATTCCGCAGCCGATCGGCAGTGTACTGGAGCCGTTTGCAATTATCATTACTGCACTTTCCTCGGTCGTCACATTTGCTGCCACGCTGGGTGCATGCGGCGAGCTGATGAATAAAAATCATACAGAATGCTGGTGTTACTGGATTCCGGCGCTGCTGGCAGCGTTTGCATTCTTCTCGCCGATCCTGACGGAGCGACTGAAGGCATATACGGTCATTCCGGCATCGCTGCTTGCCGTTCCTGCATTCACGGCGCTGCTGTATCCGCTTTACAATACCGTATTCCGCGCTGAATATGAAGGATACACGGAGCATTACAGCGCTGCTTATCTCGCTCTGATGCTGATGGTCTCCGCGCTGATCTGGCTGATTCTGCTGCTGACAAACAGCCTGCCGGATGAAACGCGCAAAGGCTTCCGGATCGGTGCCGGCGTTCTGACGGCGCTTTCGATTCCGGTTCAGCTCATGCATCTGACATACAATCCGCTGACGGTCGCGGCGGCGATGTTCGCCGCAGGCGCAGTGCTGCTCGCCGTCTGGGTAATCGGTATGCGCAAGCAGTCGCATATTGCGCTGCATGCACTGATCGGCGCACAGGTCTGGATGCTCTGCATGATCGCCGCGGATGCCGCAGCAGGTGAATTTGCAGCGCGTACAGGCGATGTCGGATGCTTCGGACAGCTGATCTCCGCACTCTGCTTCCTGCCCGGATTTATCGCGCTCGTCCTGACAAAAAAGCACCGTACCGGATTCTCGGACCTGCTGCTGACAGTCTCGCCGGTCTTCCCGCTGATCTCGCTGATTGCGGAACAGCCGCTGCTCAAGCATCTGCCGTACCAGTGGGGCGGACTGATGCTCCTGCTCGGATTTGTCGTACTGTACTGGTTCCTCGCCTTCGCACATGACACGCGCAAGCCGCAGCAGTATGCATTCGCCGTACTGTCGCCGCTGCTGCTGGCAGTAACGGCGGTCGCATCCGGCGACGGTCTGCTCAGAAAAACACCGGATATCCTGCTGCCGGTCTGCTGGAGCATTCTCTCCTATCTGCTCGGCGCCGCAGCCTATTTCACAACACCGCGCCGGTTCCACGGCGTCCGGAAGCTGCTCTTCGGTCTGACCGCAGTGCCGCCGATTGTCGTTGCATTCTGCATCGAGATCGCGCATCCGGATGCGCAGAATCTCCCGCTCCAGCTTCTCGGAACGGCAGGCGCAGCCGGACTCTGGCTCCTGTTCGCAAACCGCGGATTCCGTTCGCTGTCGATTGCATCGTTCAGCACCGCACTGCTCATGCTGCTCGAAACGACGGCATGCCTGATCTGGCACAGAGTCTATGAGGACGAAATGAACTACAATGTCCTGCTGATTGCATCGGTATGGATTCTGCTGTTTTCCGTTCTGGCGATTGTCATTTCGCGCAGAATGCTGTTCTTTGTCGGCGGCGCTGACATCCCTGCCGTGATGCAGGCTGCTGCACCTGCCGCAGCGCTGATTCTCTCCGGCGGTCTGGTTTTCATGCAGGGCAAAAACTGGGAACCCTTCTATTTTGTCTATGTCCTCGGGCTGTGCATTCTCGCATGGTTCACAACGAAAAAACGGCAGATCATTCTGCCGTCCGTGTGCGCACTCTCCTTTATCTTTACCGTTGACGCACTGCGCACGCACACCACAAAGGTCAGTACCGGAACCGTCATTCTGCTGCTGTTCGTCTTTGTGATTATGACGGTGCTGTTCCCCTATCTCGGCATCGTCTCACGCGAAGCGGATGAGGAACCGCGGATGCAGCGGCGCGCATGGGTGCTGACAGGTCTCGGCGGCGTCATGCCGATCTGGCTGCTGACTGCCGCAAACCTCGGCACACTGCTCACAAGCTATACCCGTGAACAGCGCGAATGGATGTATTTCTTTGTACCGGTTCTGATTGCAGGCTATCTGCTGCACTTCCTGCTCTTTGAGAAGGATGCAAACCGCCGCCGCATGCTGATGACGGCTGCCGCCGGCTTCGGTGTGATCGCGCTCTGGATGCAGCCGCTTGTCGATGTCTCGGATACATGGTTCGAGGGCAAGCTGCATATCCTGCCGCTGATTCTCTTCGGTATCGTGCTGCGTCAGCTTTACGGCGAACAGACAGGCGGAAACTTCCTCTTCGGTGTCGGTATCTATACGATGCTGCGGCTTATGATCACCGCAATGGCAACCGAAGCGGGCTCCGATCTGCTGACGCTGCTGATTACGGCAATGCTGCTCTTCATCGCATCGTTCTATATCCGGCAGAAAAAATGGTTCCTGCTGGGCGGCATCTCGCTGGTTCTGACCGCTATGTATATGCATATGAAGCTGACCGACGGCAAACAGTGGTGGGTTTATCTGCTGCTCGCCGGACTGGTGCTGATTGTGGTGGCAGGCTCGAACGAAATGCTCAAGCAGCGCGGTGAATCGCTTAAATCCAAAGCCGGAAAGCTCTGGGAAGAGTGGACATGGTAACAACCGCTTAAAAAAGCAGCCGCGGGATCCTCGTGATCCCGCGGCTTTCTGCTGCCGATATGCAATTATTTCGGTGAAACCGTCACAACGGCGGTGCCGTCCTGAAGGCTGTCAACCTTGACCGTAAAGCCCGGATCAACCGTCTCAAAGCCGAGCGCATCATACCACGCAAAGCCCTTGACGCTGCTGTCAATCAGACTGCCCTCGCGGAAAAATCCGCCGAAGTTATTGACCAGCCGCAGCACACGGCGGGTCAGATTGGAAGTGTCATAATTCTTGCCGTAATTGTTCCACTTGAATTCCGGTCCCCACCAGCCGTTTGCGATCTCCGCATTGCAGTGCAGGATGCGGACGCCGCCCTTTCGGAACATCTGGAATGACTGCCGGTAGGAAAAGCCCATATAGTTATTCTCATCGGGCGTGACGGATTCGATCATGAAATATTCGCTGTGAAAACCGTTCAGCTCCTTCCGCGGAATCAGCACACAGTTCGGCGCATACTGCGAGGATTGCAGGGTATAGGTCTGCGTGCCGCCGGAATAAATCTGCACCTCCGCATCGGTATACCAGCCGTACATCAGCTTGTCAAAGCAGCTCATATCGCCGAGCGCATCGTCCATAGTCAGCCAGCCTGCGTCGCCGCTCAATCCTCTGCCGTAGTCATCCTCTGCCGTATTATCAAAGTTTTCGTAGCGGTAATAATCCGGCAGACCCATTGCATGCCCGAGCTCATGTGTCCATGTGCCGTTGAAGCCGGCGCGGTCGCTGAGGTCCCAGCCGCCGTAGCAGAGATTGCCGCCGCGGACGCCGTCAAAGCTCTGCTTGCCGTAATATCCGCCGGAGCAGGGCCACCAGTATTCCGAACCGGCTGAGCCCGGCAAAGCCAGCAGAATCGTATCAATCGTGCCGTTTTTGTCGGTATCGTACTTTGTGAAATCGACCTGCGCATCAAAGGCAGCCATGACCTCATCGAGCAGCTTATCGGTACCGACATAGCTTGCGGTATCGCCCTTCGGATTGATGTAATTATTGATGCTGCCCTGCGCATTATAGAGAAAGACATCGCCGTGCATTTGCAGTCTGCCGTAGGAGGCGCGGTTATAAAACGCAGATATGCTCTCCATGGGATAGGCTTTGCTGTTCTTGTCCTCCGGACCGAAGGTGCGCTCCGTGATCTCCTCTGCGGTATAGTGATCGGAGCGGACGCAGTCGGGAAAATCAATGACAAACATCAGAATATTCGTATCGCCGACCGAAGGCAGTGTCGGTCTGACGCTCTTCACCGGCGGTGCGATCAGCTCCGGCTCCGGATCGGGTACCTCGACCTCCTCGTAAATCTCATCCGGACCCTTGCCGCCGAGCACCACACGCCGCAGCAGTGTCAGATCGCGGACATCGAGACACTGATCCTTGTTGAGATCGGCACGGAACGCGGCCTCCGGATCGGTGATCCCGCCGTTTGTCAGGAGATGCTCGGTCAGAATCTGAATATCTATGTCGCTGACGAACATATCGCCGTTCAGATCGCCCATGTATCCGACAAGGCGCTGCTCTGTCGCGGCATATGCGGAAACTGCGAGTGAACCTGCCGCAAAGGCTGCTGTCAGCGCAGCCGTGACCCTTTTGAAAATCGTTTTCTGTTTCGGCATGAAAAATCCCCCCTTCTGCCCTCTGATTGTATTTTATCAGTTTTTTATGCAGTTGTCAATGATTTTTTATCAGATTCATATGATGTTGTCTGTATCCCGTGCAAATCAGCATGTCTGAACGCTGTACACAAAATCCAGCAGCGGCTTCAGGAAAATTTCAGAATTCCCGCACTTTACAATTTCTGCGTTTTGTGTTATACTATAAGAGTATCACTATGTCCGGATACGGGAGGCGAATGTATGGAAATCTATCTGAAACAGGGACATACCTTTGCCGTTCCGGTAACGGTCGCAGACAATCTGCTCAAGCTCGCAAGCCATGATCAGCTGAAAATCCTGCTCTATCTGCTCTGTCACGCAGACGAACCGCTCACTGCGGAGACCGTCGCACAGAACTGCAAGGTCATGCCTGCGTCCGTCGAGGATGCGATTGCCTTCTGGCAGGATGCAAACGTACTCTCGGATACACAGGAGCAGCCCGCGGTCAGATTGCAGACCGCTGCGCCGCAGGTTCAGCCTGCCGCCCCTGCCCCGCCGGTTACGGTCACTGTACCGGAGCTGTCGGCAGAGCCGACCGCGAAGCTGCAAAGCAGCAGCAGCCAGTTTTCGCTGCTGCCCTCTGAGATCGCCGCGCGGATTGAAAAGAATCAGGCAATCGCGGAGATGTTCCGGAGCGTGGAGCCGCTTGCGGGCAGAATGCTGAACAATACCGAGCAGAAGAGCATGATCTGGATGCACGAATATCTCGGACTGGAGCCTGATCTGATTCTGATGCTCGCTGCATACTGCGTTCAGAATGACTGTTTTCATGTGCGCTACATGGAGAAAATCGCAATCGAATGGCAGGAGCGCGGCGTCATGACACATGCACTGGTTGAGGAGGATATCCGCCGCAGAACCGAAGCGCGCAGCTTCACCGCGAAGCTGATGCGGATGTTTGAGATGAAGCGGCAGCCGACCAGATTGCAGCAGGAATTCATCGACCGCTGGCAGCAGCAGGGCTGGTCAACGGAGATGATTCAGATTGCCTATGAAAAAACGCGCAATCAGAAGGATGATAAGCTGAATTTCAATTATATGAACGGCATTCTGGAACACTGGGCACAGGACGGCATCCGTACCGTCGCCGATGCGCAGAAGCAGGATGACGCCTATTACGCTGCCCGTCAGCAGAAGCGCAGCAGCACTAAAAAGCCGCCGGAGGGCAGCACCAATTCTTCGATTGATATGAGCGATGTCGAAAAGATCATGAACCCCTATAGGTTATAATGCAGGAGGTGAAACGGAATGACGCAGGAGGAAATCTACACAGAGGCAATCGGACAGATTCAGGCGCGCCGCCGCAATGCAGAACGGACGCAGGAGCTCCGAATCGTACAGATTCAGCGCGAAATTCCGGAAACCGCCGAGCTGGACCGTCAGCTCCGCACCGCCTGCCTGGATATCACGCACGCACTCGGCAGGCCGGATAATCAGGCGCGCCTCGCTGCAATCGAGCGGCACTGCAAGGAAGCAGACGCCATGCTCCGGCAGCTCCTGACCGCGCACGGCTATCCGGAGGATTATCTCGATCTGCATTACAGCTGCTCCCTCTGTGACGATACCGGATTTGTCGGCGGAAAGCCCTGTCAGTGTCTGAAGCAGGAGATCGGCAGAGTCGGAACAGAGGCGCTCAATGCGCGCTCACAGCTTTCGCTGTCGCGGTTCTCGGATTTTTCCCTTTCCTACTATGCTGACCTTCCGACAGACCAGTATTATACCATGCAGCAGAATTTTGCCGCATGTCAGCAATATGCCGCAGCCTTTTCGGCGGAAACCGCAGACAATCTGTATCTCTGCGGCGGAACGGGGCTCGGCAAGACACATCTTTCGCTTGCGATTGCAAACGAGGTGCTCAAAAAAGGATATAACGTCATCTACGATTCCGCGATCAACCTGATGCATACGCTCGATCAGGAGCAGTTCCGCAGAACAAAGGAAAGCAGCGATTCCCTGCCCGCCCTGCTCGAATGCGATCTGCTGATTCTGGATGATTTCGGAACCGAATTCGATACTGCATTTTCCCGTTCCATGCTTTATACGATCATCAACAGCCGCATCAATGCGCGCAAGCCGATGATTATCAATACCAATCTGACGCATCAGGAGGTCAAGGATCGCTACGGCGACCGTATTCTCTCACGCCTGCTGTCGTCCTCGCGGATTCTGCCTTTTTACGGCAAGGATATCCGCGTGCACAGAAAAGCTGAGACCGGATAATGAAAAGGAGACTGCCGCATGAATGAAATTTCGATTGCAGACATCAACCGCATGGCGCATGATGAACCGGAATCCTTCGTGATTGATGCCGAAGCTGCATATGACAAGCAGCTCCGTGATCTCGCGGACGATATCTGCCGCCACGCCAAGGAGCGCCCGATCACACTGATCTCCGGTCCCTCCGGCTCCGGCAAGACCACGACAGCCTGCCGCCTGGAACAGATTCTCGATGCCGCAGGCTTTGAGGCACATACCCTTTCCATGGACAATTACTACGCAGACGGCACACGCAATGCCGATATTGTCGATCAGTTCGGCAGACCGGATTATGAATCGCCGCTGCGTCTCGATACCGATCTGCTCAATACGCAGCTGGAACAGCTCGCACGCGGCGAGGCAGTTGAGCTGCCGGTCTTTGATTTTGCCGCGCAGAAGCAGCGGAAATCCGGCAGGATTTTGCAGCGCAAGTCCAATGAGCTGATTATTATGGAGGGCATCCACGCGCTGAATCCGGATGTCACCGGCGATTCGCACGCAATCGCCAACCGCATCTATCTCAGCGTCCGCACACGCATCACGATGGAACATGAGCGTCTGCACCCCTCGCTCATCCGCTTTGCACGCCGCCTCATCCGCGACCACCGCACCAGAGGCAGAGCACCGGCGGAATCCAGCGAAATGCTGACGAGCATTTCCAGAGGCGAAAATCTCTACATCATGCCCTATAAGCATCTGGCGGATTATGAGCTGGATACCTTCATGGGCTATGAGCTTTCGGTCTACAAGCCGATTCTGCTCGAAACCGTCCGCACACTGGCAGAGACTGCCGACAGGGACAGCGGCATTCCGATGCTGCTGCGCTTCATGGAGGCGATGCAGCCTATGGATCCCGCATGGATTCCGGAGCAGTCGCTTGTCAGAGAATTCATCGGCGGTTCCGTTTTCACAAGCTGATGCAGCGCGGATTTGCGGTCTGTATTTCCGGTCACCGGCCCGAAAAGCTCCCGACCGGTGCACCGCTTCGCATGCTGCAAAGCCTGCTCTTCCGCGAGATTGAATCCGCCATGGAGGAGGGTGCCGATACCTTTTATACGGGTATGGCGCGCGGCGTCGATCTCTGGGCAGCGGATATGATCCTGCATTTCCGCAGGCAGTATCCGGCGGTCCGGCTGATCTGCGTACTCCCCTATGCCGACCGGCTCCAGCCGGACAGCAGCGCAGAGCGGTTTCATGTCCGCGCCGTGATGCAGGCAGCAGACCGTGTCATTCCGCTGAGCGAGCATTATTACCGCGGCTGCTACCGCGACCGCAATGCATACATGGTGCAGCACAGTCAGCGTCTGATTGCACTGCTCGCGGATATCCGCTCCGGTACGGGGCAAACCGTCCATATGGCAGAACGTGCGGGGCTCGAAATGCATGTCCTATCCGTTCAGGATGCGATCCTGCATGGAGACCCTTCACATGATTATTTCAGCAAATAAACTCAGGAAAGGAGTGCAGCCCCTGTGCAGCGCTGCTGCATATACTGCAATAACGGCAAAATGACCACTACCTATCAACGCCGCCGCGGTCCGAAGGCGGGCAGTACGGCGATTCCGTTCATGATCACTGTTCTGATTTCTCTGATCGTGTTCGGCGGAGTCGGACTTTACTTCTACAATAAGCTGACCAACAAACAGAAAGAGCTGCAAACCATGCAGAGCGCTACGACCAGTATCTCCGAAGATGACGTCAACGCACTGCTCTTTGTGCTCGATCCGGACGATGACACGAAAAAGAACGCCGTCATGATGCTGCGTTTTGATCCGGTCCGCAAAAAGATTTTCTGCATCGGCGTTCCGCTGGATTTGCAGGTAGTCTATGACGGCAAGGCAATGACCGTTGATACCTGCTACGCAAACCACGGCATGGATGCAATGAAAACCGCGATCTCCGATCTGCTGGATCAGCCGATCGACCGTTATGTCAAGATGAACAGCACCGGCTTCCAGAAGATCGTCGAGCTGATCGGCAACGTCACCTACCGGATTCCGGTCAGAGATACCGGTCTGCGTCCGATGGAGGACGATATGGAAGTCACGCTCGACAACACGCAGTTTGAAACGATGCTGACGAGCAGCAACTATAAGGACGAAGAGGAACGGTGCAGCGTCATCGGCAACTCCGTCGCGCAGCTGCTGAACCAGTGCATCGGCGGCGGCGAAATCACCTCGACGCGCGCAACGCGCAGGGGCGAGGGCGGCGAGCGTGTCGCACGAAACCTCGACACGTATTTCAGTATCTTCGTCGATTCCATTACGACTGACATCACGGCGATGGATTTCTCCAATCACCGCCACGCAATCAGCTATATGTTCCAGTATTCCTCCGCACCGGCAACAGGTCAGGGCGTTCTCTGTACCGCAGGTGCTGACGGTGCAGTTGTTCCGCTTCCGGCATGGCTGGATTCTATTAAGATCGCCTTCTTCCAGCACAGTGTCGCAAGCAGCTCCGAAGCAGATGACACCTCTTCGGCTGCCGAATAAGCAAAAAATATCCGCCGTACTGACAGCAGTACGGCGGATTTGTTTGTCATATGCAGTTTATGTGGCTGTTTCCAGATTGACGGTCACATAGAAACCGTGCTTATTATTGCCCGTGTAGCTGTACTGACAGTCAATCGGCATCGGCACAACGGTATCCGGCTCCGGATCGTCCGGATCGACGGAAACATAATAGACCTCATATTCCCGCCCGAGCTGGTCGCTGATGACTGCATGCTCACTTTCAAAGGGATGCATTTCCAGCAGCTCCGTATATTCTTCGAGGCAGAGCTTGTTTTTGTACATATACCATGCATGCGGCGTGCCGACATAGCGGAACACCCACGGGCGGTCCGTCACATGCGTATATTCCGATTTGCCCTCGGGATATCGCTGCACAAAGCCGTACTCGGCACAGTGCTGGAGAATCCATGCATAATCGCCCTCATCGGTAAAATCCTCGAAGGCGCCGTTGACGAACAGCGAAAGCTCAAACGTATAGCCGGATTCAAATTCGCTGCATCCCGGCATCGCATAAAGCGCAGAACTGCTGCCGCCTGTCATCTGCAAATCCGCTTCATAAAGCCGCTTCTGCGCATCCTTTGTAATATAGCCGTCGCGGACAAGCAGATCGGCATGTCCGGTCGCCGTATGGAAGCCCTCCGCCATGCGGTTGAGCGCATCCATTGTCTCATCCAGCAGGCGCACTTCCATATCGCGGACGGTCAAATATTCATTCTTCTGCTCAAAGACGGAAACAATGCCCTCCTCGGCGTCCTCGGTCGGGAAGCTGTCATTCACCAGCATCAGCGGACCGCGGCGGATACGGTCCTTTGAGATGCGCACCGAACCGTATTCGATCCGGCTGCTCTCCTCAGACATTTCGGACATATCCGGCACCGAGATTTCCGCTTCATCGGAATCATCCGGTTCCAGCGAGACCATATTATTCAGGACATTTCCGGCGTAAAATGCACCGGCTGCCGTCAGTGCAATGAGAAAGAGACCGACGATCAGACCCTTCGGGGATTTTCGCAATTCTCTGCCGGTTGATCGGTATTCAGCCATATGCTTTGTTGTACGGCGCTTACAAACGCCGCACGCTCCTTTCTGAACTGAGGTTGATCTGCACTTCCTGCAAATACAACTGTTTCTCTCTGCATGCACTTATTATAACATAGGTTTTTGCAAAAATGGAATAGCATCCGGTAACTTTGGTGTCCTGCACAATTTCCGCGTGCATACTTTGTGCATTTCTGCGTATCGGATTTCGCACATGACAAAACAAAGCGTCAAATCCGTCCGCAATTTCGTCGATTTGTACAGATGCATTTTTCGCATGAGTGTGCTATAATAGTAGTAAAGCAATGCGGCAGCACACCGCAGAATGAAAGGATGAAATAAAAAATGGCAGAAAAAAAGGGTTTTCTCGCAGAATTTAAGGAATTCGCACTCAAGGGCAATGTCATGGACATGGCAGTCGGCGTCATCATCGGTGCTGCTTTCGGCAACATCGTCACCGCGCTGACCGACAGCTTCATCAATCCGCTGATTCAGGCGATCACCGGCAGCACCGCTGAGGACGGCGGCGTCAAGATCGGCGGCAGCTTCACCGTCAACGGTGCAGAGTTCAACTACGGCAACTTCATCTCCGCTGTCATCAACTTCCTGATTATCGCGCTGATCCTGTTCTGCATCATCAAGGCAGTCAACAAGGCAATGGCAATCGGCAAGAAGAAGGAAGAGGAAAAGCCTGCCGAGCCGCCGAAGGAAGAGGTCCTGCTGACCGAAATCCGCGACCTGCTCAAGGAAAAGAAGTAATCTCTCAGATACATACACCTGCAACCGGTGCTGCTGAACAAGCGGCACCGGTTTTTTTCGCCGCCCGAACAGGACACAGACCGCGCGGCCTCTGCAAAAAAACGTATCATTTTGCACGTTTTTGCGTACAGAATCAGATTTTCACGCAGGTTTCACTTGACAGAAAAGGAAAACTGTGCTATAATAGCACATGGCGTGCTGGCACAGTGTGTGCTGAGCATATTCTTCGTATTTTCTCGGAAAGGAGTCTGACGCAGCATGGAACTGGCAGGCGAAACGGAAGCCCCGAAGCAGGAGCGGATACATGACGATATCTCCGATCAGATCGTTGAGATCGTTGCCCGCATCACCGCCGCAGAGGGCGCCCATAAGGTTACCGTCAAAAAGATCATCAACGAAATGGGCGTGACAAACCGCGTTTTCTATAATCGCTTTTCCAATATCGACGAAGTTCTGCGGATTGTCTACCGGAACACCGTCGTCAATATGCGCGAGAGCATCAAGCCGGAATTTCATGACAAGGCGAGCTTTGCGCAGTTCTGCCTTGATACGGCGGTCAGTGTGCTGGTGCAGTCCTATGATGTGAAGATGCAGTTTCGGCGGTATATCTTCGAGCATGATTCGCTCACCGAAGAAAACCGCATCCGCTGGTATGACAAGATCAAAAAATATTATCAGTATGCGCTGGAGCAGGGCTTTGCAAAGCCGGTCGATGCCGAAGCACTCTGCTGTGCAATCTGGTGCTTTTGCAGAGGCTATTATGCCGATGCTGTCTCGCGGCAGCTTTCGCGCGAGGAGGCAGTACGCAACTTTACCTTCGGCTTCACATGTCTGCTCAGCAGCGTAATTGCCTGAAATCATAAGAATACAGAGGAGACACCGGAATGAGTTTTCAGATATTAGGAACCGGCGCCTATGTGCCGGAAAAGGTCCTGACAAACGACGAATTATCGAATATGGTTGACACCTCGGATGAATGGATTACACAGCGCGTCGGTGTCAAAGAGCGCCGAATCTCCGTGGATGAATCTGCGGCGGAAATGGGTGCAAAGGCGGCGCAGCGCGCACTGGAGGCTGCCGGCATCACCGCAGAGCAGCTCGATCTGATCGTCGGTGCATCGGTCTCCTCTGATGTCGTCTGCCCGTCCGTTGCGGCAAAGGTACAGCAGCTGATCGGTGCAAAGTGTCCGGCATTCGATGTCAATTCCGCTTGCAGCGGCTTCCTGTTTGCACTGGATACCGCAGCAGCATTCATCGAGCGCGGCGGCATTCAGTATGCACTGGTGCTCGGCGCGGAACGGCTCAGCCGCATCGTGGACTGGTCGGACCGCTCAACCTGTGTCATCTTCGGCGACGGCTCCGGTGCATTTGTCATCGCAAAGGGTGAGAATTATCTCGGCTCGCAGCTCCATACACAGGGCGGCGACGATGTCCTGCTGATCCCGCTCGGCAAAGGCAACTCCCCCTTCTATCACAGAGAGGAGATGCCGCTCGCAGTCCATATGGTCGGACAGGAGACCTTCAAGTTTGCCGTCAAGCAGATCGTCGGCGGGCTGAAGGATATCACGGAACAGGCAGGCATTTCCGTCACCGATCTGGACTGGATTGTGCCGCATCAGGCAAACTACCGGATCATTGAGCTGGCAGCGCGCCGTCTGCATCTCCCGATTGAGAAATTCGTGCTCAATCTGGAGCGCTACGGCAATACCTCCTCGGCAAGCGTCCCGATCTCCTTTGACGAGCTCGCGCGCAGCGGGAAACTGAAAAAGGGCGATCTGATTGCGCTCTGTGCCTTCGGCGGCGGACTTTCCAGCGCCGCATGCCTCATCCGCTGGTAAACCGGCGGCGCATCTCAAACGGCTATCAATAAGCAGATGCTTATTTTTAGATATATTTTATTCCAACACATTTGATTATGGAGGAACAAATTATGAACAGCGAAAAGATTATCGAAGTCCTTGCAAATCACCTCGAGATGGATCCCTCTGAGATCACCGAGGAGACCACCTTCACCGACCTCGGCGTCGATTCCCTCGAAGCAGTCGAGATCATGATGGAGCTGGAAGACGAGCTGGGCATTGAGATCAACCCGCAGGAGGCAGGCACCTCCGTCAAAGAGCTGATCGCTTACGTAGACAGCAAGCAGGGCTGATTCTATGGAGCGTACAGCAATTCTCTGTGATTTGCTGGGTGTCCGTTATCCGCTGATGCAGGGCGGAATGGCGCATATTTCCGATGCGCGCCTTGCAGCAGCGGTCTCCAACGGCGGCGGTCTGGGTATTATCTCTGCCGCAAGCGGCAATCCCGAGCAGGTCGCAGCACAGATCGACGAAGCCCGCGCACTGACTGACAAGCCCTTCGGCGTCAATATCATGCTGCGCGGTAATAATATTGATGAAATTGCAAAGCTGGTTGCAGAGAAGAAGGTCGCCGTCGTCACAACGGGCGCCGGTTCTCCGGCAGCCTATATCCCGATGTGGCGCGAAGCAGGCGTCAAGGTCATTCCGGTGATCTCGACCGCAGCAATGGCACAGCTTATGGAGAAATCCGGTGCGGATGCCGTGGTCGCGGAGGGTACGGAATCCGGCGGTCATGTCGGCGAAATGACAACGATGGCACTCGTGCCGCAGGTCTGTGACGCGGTACAGATTCCTGTCATTGCGGCAGGCGGCATCGCGGACGGCAGAGGCGTCGCGGCAGCATTTATGCTCGGCGCATGCGGCGTACAGATCGGCACACGCTTCCTCGCAGCCGAGGAATGCAGCGTACATCCGGAATACAAGGCGCGTCTGCTGAAAGCGAAGGATACCTCGACGATTGTCACGGGCAAGCGGCTCGGACATCCGGTCCGCTCGCTGAAAACCGCCTTCTCGCGCGGCTACGCAAAGGTGGAATATACCGATATTTCGGACGAAGAGCTGGAAGCAATGGCTGTCGGCACCCTGCGTGCGGCGGTCGTGGACGGCGACCCGAAGCGCGGCTGCTTCCTCGCCGGTCAGATTTCGGGCATGGTCAATCAAGAGCAGCCTGCTGCCGAAATGATCGCGGAGATCATGGAACAGGCAGGTCAGCTGCTCGGCTGGCAGTTCTGATCCTGCACAGCAAACAAAAACTGGAGGCATCTCAAAATGGGTAAACTTGCATTTCTCTTTGCCGGACAGGGCGCACAGTACAGCGGCATGGGCAAATCGCTCTACGAGACCAGCGCCGCGGCAAAAGAGCTGTATGATGCGGCGGAGGCAATCCGTCCGAACACGATGAATCAGTCCTTCTCCGGCACGGATGAGGAGCTCAAACGCACCGAGAACACACAGCCCTGCCTGTATCTCATTGATCTGGCAGCGGCACGCGCACTGAATGAGGCAGGCATCCAAGCGGATGCCGTCGCAGGCTTCTCGCTCGGAGAAATCGCAGCGCTCGCCTATGCAGGTGTCTATTCTGATACGGACGGCTTCAAGGTCGTCAGCACGCGCGGCAAGCTGATGCAGGACGCATCCGATGCAGCCGATACGGCAATGTGCGCGGTTGTCAAGCTCAATGCGGAGACCGTCGCAAAGGCTGCTTCGGAATTCGATCAGCTCTATGCGGTCAACTTCAACTGCCCCGGTCAGACCGTTGTCTCCGGATTAAAGAGAAGCATGCCCGATTTTACGGCAAAGATCAAGGAGCTCGGCGGCAGATGCATCCCGCTGGCAGTCAGCGCGGCATTCCATTCGCCGTTCATGAACGATGCAGCCGATCATTTCGGCGCCGTGCTCAAATCCTTCTGCTTTGCGGCACCGCAGATTCCGGTCTACGCAAACCTGACCGCACAGCCCTATGAAGCAGACAGGATCGCGGAGACACTGCGCGACCAGATGTGCAATCCGGTTCGCTGGCAGACTACAATCGAAAATATGATCGCAGCGGGCTTCACCGATTTCATCGAGGTCGGCGCAGGCAAAACGCTCAGCGGTCTGGTGAAGAAAATCTCCGCAGATGTGCGGATTTACAATGTTGACAGCGCAGAGACGCTGGCAGAAACGATCAAGGCGGTGAAGGGATGCTGAACGGAAAGACTGCCGTCGTGACAGGCGGCGCACGCGGCATCGGTGCTGCGATCTGCAAAAAGCTCGCATCGCAGGGTGCGGACGTCGCAATCGTCGCAAGATCCGCCAATGAACAGGCACTCGCACTCGAAGCGGACATCGCTAAGGAATACGGCGTCAAGGCAAAGGTCTATGCCTGCGACGTCAGCGATGCAGAGCAGTGCAAGGCGACCGTCAAGCAGATTCTCGCAGATTTCGGCAACATTACGATTCTCGTCAACAATGCCGGCATTACGCGCGACGGTCTGATGATCAGCATGAAGGAAGCAGATTTTGATGCGGTCATCAATACGAATCTCAAGGGTACATTCAACATGACGCAGGCATGCTACCGCCCGTTCATGAAGCAGAAATACGGCAAGATCATCAATCTCGGCTCGGTCTCCGGTCTGCTCGGCACGGCAGGTCAGGCAAATTATGCCGCATCCAAGGCAGGCGTCTTTGCGCTGACAAAGGTCACGGCAAGAGAGCTCGCCTCGCGGAATGTCACCTGCAACGCAATCGCACCGGGCTTCATCGAAACCGATATGACCAAAGCAATCGGCGAAGAAGCCGCGCAGAATTACCTCGCCTCGATTCCGGCAGGCAGAACCGGTCAGCCGGAGGATGTTGCCAATCTCGCAGCATTCCTCGCCTCACCGGAATCCGATTACATCACCGGAACGGTCATCCGCATTGACGGCGGACTCGCAATTTCTTAAACGGAGGAAGCTATGGCAAACAGAAGAGTAGTCGTAACAGGTCTCGGCGCGCTGACACCGATCGGCAATGATGTCGCCAGCTACTGGGACGGTCTGAAAAACGGCAGAAACGGCATTGATTTCATCACACGATTCGATACAGCAGATCTCAAAGCAAAACTCGCAGCAGAGCTCAAGGGCTTCGATCCGAAGCAGTATCTCGAGGCAAAGACGGTTCGCCAGTCCGACCGCTGCCAGCAGTATGCGCTGGTCGCGGCAACACAGGCAGTCGAAGATTCCGGCATTCTGAACAAGATCGCGCCGGAGCGCTTCGGTGTCTATTTCGGTACCGGCATCGGCGGCTTCGAGACCTTCATCAATGAGCACAATACACTTCTGAACAGAGGTCCGTCGCGTGTTTCGCCGTTCTTCATCACGAAGATGATTGCGAATATGTCAGCGGGCATGATCGCCATTCAGATGCATGCACAGGGTCCCTGCATCGAGGTCACGACCGCATGCGCAACGGGTACCAATGCAATCGGCGAGGCGCTGCGCACGATCCGTCACGGTTATGCGGATGCAATCATCGCAGGCGGCGTCGATGCCGTGCTGAACCCGCTCTCCATGGCAGGCTTTATCAACTGTCAGGCGCTCAGCGAGAGCACCGACAAGGATGCGGCATCCATTCCGTTTGATAAGCGCAGACACGGCTTCATCATGGGTGAAGGCGCAGGTGCGCTCGTGCTCGAGGAATATGAGCATGCTGTCAAGCGCGGCGCAAAGATTTATGCAGAGCTTGTCGGCTACGGCAGCACCTGCGACGCCTACCATGTCACCGCACCGGACAGCGAAGCGACCGCTTCCTCGAAGGCAATCGCAGATTGTCTCGCCGAGGTCGGCAAAGAGGTTCCGGCAGGCGAAATCTATCTGAATGCACACGGCACCAGCACACCGCTCAACGATAAAACCGAAACTGCTGCAATCAAAAAAGCATTCGGTACGGAACGCGCTTATCAGATTCATGTCAGCTCGACCAAATCCATGACCGGACATCTGCTCGGCGCAGCCGGTGCAATCGAAGCAGTCGCTGCAATCAAGGCACTGGAGAACAATCTCGTCCCGCCGACAATCAACTATAAGGATCCCGATCCCGAATGCGACCTACAAATCACCCCGAATACCGCACTCGAAACGCCGCTCTCTCTGGCACTTTCCACCTCGCTCGGCTTCGGCGGTCACAATGCCTGCATCGCATTCGCAAAAATCTGATCTGACCGTTTTTTCGCGGTCAGACCGAAAACGGAGGAATACACATGAACCGGACAGAACTCATGGAGCTGCTGCCGCACCGGAACAGTATGCTGCTGCTCGATGAAGCAGAGCTGATTGACGGTGCCGCGCACGGAAAAAAGAAAATCACGGGAGAGGAATGGTTCCTGGACGGACATTTCCCGGGGCATCCGGTCGTGCCGGGTGTGATCCTCTGCGAGATCATGGCACAGTCGGTCTGCGTCTGCATGGCAAAGCAGCCGGACGGCTCCCAGCCGCTGACGCTGTTCACCGGTCTTGATAAAGTCAAATTCCGTCATCCGGTCGTGCCGGGCGATGTCTTTGAAACGAAATGCGAGATCATCAAGAACCGCGGTCCCTTCTACTGGGCTAAGGGCGAAGGTTTTGTAGACGGCAAGCGCTGCGTCAGCGCGGAATTCTCGTTTGTGATCAAACCGCAGGAGGAGGCAGAGGTATGAGTACGCTGAAAACGATTCTCAATACCATTACAGGCAATGTCGAACAGCCGCCGCGTGTCTGCAAAAAATGCAATGCGGAGATTCCGTATGAAAAATACATCGACAATCACTGCATCTGTCCGGAATGCGGCGCATATTTCCGTATGCGTGCTGTGGAGCGTCTCGATGCAACAGCCGATAAGGGCAGCTTTCAGGAAATCGACCGCAAACTGAAATCCAAGAACCCAATCAATTTCCCCGATTATGCCGAGAAGCTCGACAAAGCGGAAAAGGCAAGCGGACTTGCCGAGGGCGTTGTCTGCGGCACCGCAAAGATCGACGGCACGGACTGCGCGCTGTTCATTATGGATTCCGCATTCATGATGGGCAGTATGGGTACGGTTGTCGGCGAAAAAATCACGCGCCTGTTTGAGAAGGCAACGGCGCTCGGTCTGCCGGTCATCGGATTTATCACATCCGGCGGCGCGAGAATGCAGGAGGGCATCTTCTCCCTCATGCAGATGGCAAAGGTTTCCGGCGCCGTCAAGCGGCATTCGGACGCAGGTCTGCTCTATATCGCCGTCCTGACCGACCCGACAACGGGCGGCATTACCGCCAGCTTTGCGATGCAGGGTGATATTATCATCGCAGAGCCGAAGGCACTGATTGGCTTTGCAGGTCAGCGCGTCATCGAGCAGACGACCGGCGAAAAGCTGCCGTCCGGCTTCCAGCGCGCAGAATTTCAGCTGGAGCACGGCTTTGTCGATATCATTGAGGAACGTCCGCGCATGACCTACACGCTCTCCAAGCTGCTGAAGCTGCATCAGACAAAGTAAACAGCGGCAATGCGCTTTACAGAACAGTATGGCGAACGGCTGCGCAGAAAGTAGCTTCGTTTCCGCCAAACGCACCTCGGCGCAGAACAGCGCACCGGAGATGCAGCCGGACAGGGCGCATACAGCTATACAGCATATCACGAATGCCCGACAGCTTCTGTACTGGAATGTCTTTCTCTGGTCGCAGCGGTTATACTGATCGGAGCCGCAGCCGTCTGGCTCAGGCGGGCAGGCAGCATGCTGCATGTGCTGATCGCACTGGCTGCCGTAATCCTGTTCCGGCATCTGACAAAATGGCTGATCCGGCTGCTGAACAATGCGCTTGTAAAGCAGAAAATCCGTAAAGATGCGGAATATGCTGCGTATTTTGCGCTGCAATATCCGGAGCATGCACAGCTCTGTGCAGAACTGAATGAAATCTATGCCGCAAATCCGGATGCAATTCCGGCAAGGGAAATCCGCATGCAGATAAAAAGCAGTCGGAGCAAGGATGAAAAGATTCTGCGTGCAGTCGGATATGCAGGGCTTGGATTTCTGATTCTGATTGCGATAGCATTTGTCATATTTGCAGCGTGGGTCATCCGCGAGACAACATAATTGAAGAAAGGCAGGGAATCCGCATGTCTGAGACCAAAACAGCCTATGAGCGCGTACAGGCTGCGCGCAACGGCAAGCGTCCGATGGGTTCTTATTATATCGAGCATATGGTAGACGATTTCGTCGAGCTGCACGGTGACCGCCGCTACGGCGACGATCCGGCAATCGTCGGCGGCATCGGCTATATCAATCATATTCCGGTGACGGTAATCGCAATGGAGCGCGGTGATACGATTGAGGACCGCATGAAGCGTCATTTCGGCTGCCCCGAGCCGGAGGGCTACCGCAAGGCGCTCCGCCTGATGAAGGAAGCCGAGAAATTCCGCCGTCCCGTGATCTGTTTCATCGGCAGCTCCGGCGCATACTGCGGCATCGGTGCCGAAAAGCGCGGGCAGGGTCTGGCAATCGCCGAGAATCTCTATGAGATGATGGGACTGAAAACACCGGTCATCTCAGTTGTCGTCGGCGAAGGCGGCAGCGGCGGCGCACTGGCACTCGGCGTCTGCGATACGGCAATCATGCTTGAAAACGCCGTATATTCTGTCATTTCGCCGGAGGGCTGCGCAAGCATTCTCTGGAAGGATTCGGCAAAGGCACCGGAAGCGGCAGCGCATCTGCGCCTGACCTCCTACGATCTGCTGAGCTTTGATGTTGTTGAGAAGGTCATCCCCGAGGCTGGAAAGACCGACCGCGAAATCTGCTCGGCGCTCAAGACGATTCTGCTGGATGAGATCGCAAAGCTGCGCGGACTGACGAATGAAGAACTGCTCGATCACCGCTATGAGAAATTCCGCAAGATCGGCGCATAAAATGCAAAGAATACAGAGAGGTGCAGACCCGAACGGTGTGCACCTCTTTTTTCTGTCTCCAGCCGTCTGAGCAGCTCCCCCGCCCTGCACAGCACAGTTTTTCAAAGAGCTATTTACAATGCTGCCGTTTCGGTGTATAATAAGAACAGAGGGAAGTCTGCGCCGGAGACAATCAGAGACTCGGCGCAGCCTCTCCGACTGACCGGAACGCCGGAGGAAATATCATGAAAATACTGATTATTGAAGATGAAAAGGTGCTGGCGAATTCAGTCCGGCTGATGCTCGAATCCAGAGGCTTTGAAGCCGAGGCAGTCTATGACGGCGAAAGCGGCGAGCAGTATGCGATGCTGAATATCTATGACCTGATCATTCTGGATATCATGCTGCCGAAGCAGAACGGATATCAGGTCGCAAAGCATATCCGCGCCGCACATAATGCCGTGCCGATTCTGATGCTGACCGCAAAATCCGATATCGAGGATAAGGTCGCCGGGCTGAATGCCGGTGCGGATTACTACCTGACCAAGCCCTTTGATGCGCGTGAGCTGCTCGCCTGCGTCAATGCGCTGCTGCGGCGGCAGGGCTCACAGGTCAACGAGCTTAGCTTCGGAAATACGCGGCTCGATCTCGAATCTGCATCGCTGATCTGCGAGGAAAACAGCGTCCGCCTTTCTGCAAGAGAATTTGAGGTCATGCGGATTCTCATGGTATCGGGCACAAATCATGTCTCCAAGGAAACACTGCTGACAAAGGTCTGGGGCTTTGATTCCAACGCGGTTGAAAACCATGTGGAAGCATATGTCAGCTTTCTGCGCAAAAAGCTCACAAGCATCGGTTCCGATGTGCGGATCGAAGCGGTCCGGCGGCTCGGATATCATCTGGAGTGTGATGAAACATGCTGAAACGTCTGCGGATCAAATTTATCATCGTGATTATGAGCATCGTCACGGTTCTGTTCATTGTCATATTCGGCTTCGTGCTGCATTTTACAAAGCAGAATATCGAGCGCGAAAGCATCGAAACAATGCGTTCTATGGCATTCCGTCCGCCGGACGGTGAACCGATGCGCAAGCCGGACAAAAAGCCGGATAATATGCCGGATAATATCCGCCTGCCGTTTTTTACCGTCGATATCACCGAGAACGGCAGTATTCTCACATCTGGCAGCGACTTCTTCGGTCTGACCGATGAGGCAACGCTGACAGAGCTTGTCCGTGAGGTCAGCGAAAGCAAAAAGCAGACCGGCATCCTTCCGGATTACGATCTGCGCTATATGAAATCGGATATGCACCGCATGAGCAGAATCATTTTTGCGGATATATCCCGCGAAAAGGCAATGATGCGCGGGCTGCTCCGGAATGCGGTGATGATTGGTCTGAGCGGCTATGCAGTGTTTTTTGTGATCAGTCTGCTGCTGGCAAAATGGGTGACAAGACCGGTCGAAAAGACATGGAATGAACAAAAGCAGTTTATCGCAGATGCCTCACATGAGCTGAAAACGCCGCTGACGGTCATTATGACAAATGCGGAAATGCTTGAAGATACGGGATATTCCGAAGAAAACCGTGCGCAATTTACGCAGAATATCCTCTCGACTGCAAAACGCATGCGCAGACTGGTCGAGAGTCTGCTGGAGCTTGCACGTCTGGACAACAGCAGCACACAGATTAAACACGAAAGCATGAATTTCAGTAAACTGATCAATGATAGTCTTCTGCCGTTTGAGCCGCTGTTCTATGAAAATCAAATGGAGCTTGCCGCTGAAATCGAGGACGGCATCACGCTGGACGGCGACAAAGACAAGCTGCGGCAGGTTGTAACGATCATCCTCGATAATGCGCTGAAATACTGCGATCCTGCCGACAAGGTCACGGTCAGTCTGAAACGGCAGTCCGCAAACTGTATCCTGCGCGTTTCGGGTCTCGGTACGCCGCTCTCCAAAGAGGAATGTGAAAACATCTTCCGGCGTTTCTACCGTGTCGATCAGGCACGGAATGACGGGCAGAGCTACGGACTCGGGCTCTCGATTGCAGAGAGCATTATCCGTGAACATGCGGGAAAAATCTGGGCGGAAAGCGAAAACGGATACAATACATTTTTTGTATCGCTGCCGCTATAAGCATCCGGCGATTGCCGCTGCATTATGAGAAACAAATGCGATATCAGGCAGGTGAATCAAACGAAGATTTTTGATTTCGATAACACACTTTATCGCGGAGAAAGCGCAGTCGATTTTGCGCTGTTCATGATCCGCAGCAACCGGAAGATCATTTTCTGGCTGCCCAAAATCTTCTGGAATCTTTTGAAATACAAGCTGTGTCTCGTCAAAAAGGACAACATGGAAGCACAGATCGACCGCTTCCTGCAAAGCTGTCTGCCGGAACCGGAGAATCTGCGGCGGCTTGTCCGGCAGTTCTGGAAATTACATATCCGCAAGCTGGATTCCGGCATGATCAGCAGAATCAATCCGGAAGATGTGATCATAACCGCCGGTCCTGCATTTCTGCTCCTTCCGATCCGGAAGCAGCTCGGCACAGCGAATCTGCTCTGCTCCGAGGTTGATCTCTCGCGCAAAAGAGTCTTGTATCTGAATTTCAGCGATCATAAGGTACAGCGGTACAGGGAGCGCTTCGGACAAACGCCGGTCAAAGCGTTTTATACAGATTCCTACAATGACGGCGCAATGATGCAGATTGCAGAAAAGGTATACCTCGTGCAAAAGGGAAATGTCCGGCGTATCCGCTGACATAATACAAAGAGCTGTCCGGTTCAGCGTGAATCGGACAGCTCTTGCTTTTTGTATGACCGCGGTGGGTTATTCCCACTCGTCTTTCTCACGCATAAACCGGCTTATTACGGCTGTTTTACGGAGGAAAAAGCGTGTGAAATGGCTGTATTATTCAAAAATCTTCTGGCTGTCTGGTTTCACGTTGCCAAAATGTTGCCATCAGAATGCAATGAACTGAAACAGTTTTTCATGAGGTGTTTCAGCTATCCCTATTATAACATAGTATTTGGGAAATATCAAGTATCAAATATCAATTTGCTGTGATATTCCGGAATGAAGAACAGGCAGGTCGCCAGCACATGAACAAAACCGTTCACAGCATCCTGCGAGCATTGATTCTGCACCTCGAGGATTTCTTCAAGACTCAGGCGCTGCCAAAACTGCTGTGCTGTTTCCGCAGAAATGTCAGTTGTTCCTTTGGTCATGACGGATGCCTTGCAGAGATTGTGAATCACAAAGTCCCTGAACAGTTCTCTGGTATACTTTCTCAAATCCGTAAAACTCGATTCGCTGCCGACGATGTTCTTGTACTTATTCTGCTTTGTTTCATCACTGAAAAGCTCGGAGCAAACGCATTTCTTGCTGAGATAGCCGAGATCGGGAAGCGGTTTTTTCAGATGCTTGTATGCTTCGATCATCGGATAATTGATATACAGCAAGCCGTTTTCGGTCGATTCGCTCCAAAATCCAAGCATATTCCTGATTCGGGAAGCATCAAAATGCGGATCCTGCCGTTCGTAGTCAAAGACAAGAAAGATATCCCTGAACTGATTACGGCTGAAATCCGACAACGATTCCGGATGCAGCTGAAAGCCTTCAATTTGCTCAAGAATGACAGGCGATGATTTGAGAAACTCAATGAAATCAATCTCGCCCTCATACCATGTACTGCCGAATTCTTTTTCCAGTGCATGATAAAGTGTCCACAGATTGGTGCCGTAAACAAGGATATCCTGCTTATTGACATTGATTTCAGGGAAACAGTCCAGTATCTTGCTGAATAACTTCACTTCTGCGGATTTGCCTTCAACCAGCAGCAGCGTTTTTCTTTTATTACTCTGCATCGAACTCACCGCTCATATACAGCTTTTCAAGGTTATGCCCCTGCCGCAGTTCTCTGGTCGTTGCATCGCAGATCGGCGTGAGCTTGCCGTCATGCAGGATCAGGAAGCAATCCGGGCGCATGATAGAATTGCTCAGCAGATTTGTGTTGTGTGTTGTAAGAACAACCTGACATTCAAAATCTTCTTCCAGCAGCCGTACTATTTTTTCTGATAGTTCGTAATGATAATAGGCATCGAATTCGTCAATAAATAAAAACGTAAACGGTGTACTGTTTGTCATAAACTGCAAATAAAACTTTGTCAGCAGCATAGTTCCGGATGACATATTTTCAAAGAATGCCAGCGGAGTCTTGTTATCAAAATAAATAACGCTCTTGCCGTCAACTTCTTTCAGGACAGTGAGTTTACAGTCAACGCCAAACTCGTTGAGAAAGGATTGGAATCTGTTCACGGCATCTTCGCCTGAGTTTGCCAATGAGCCAAGCAAATGCTTTAAATTGCGATTAGTAATTAGTGTATTCATGGAACTAGAAAAACGCATTCTGGATAAATACCACATAAACTTTCTCAATAATGATCCGTCATTCATTGCTGTATTGCTGAAAACAAATCGAAGTGCAGTCAATGTCCCCACGAGTCCTGTGCGATCCTCATCGACATCCATTAGTTGAAATGTATCCCAATTCAACTGCTCTGCACCAATAGCACCGACGTTATCGAAGTTGAAATACTTTTTTCTTCGGTCATATTCAAAAATAACAGTATTATCCAAAGAAAACTTTTCTGCAATAACATGAGTATAATCTGTCTTCTCATAGCTGTAATCAATAATAGTTCCATCCAACTGAAAAGTATAATGGAATTGCATATTCTCATCGTCATCTGCATCAGCGTTCCGATATGGTGCATCAAATTCAGGCACATATGTGCCGATTGTCATATAATAGATATCCCGCATGGCTTCCATCAGGCTTGTTTTGCCGACCGCGTTTTTGCCGTAGATGATTGCCTTGTTTACGAGACCGTTCTTCACGCAGTTGGAGTTGAACTGATAATCTCTTGTATTTGTGAAATCAAAGACCAATTCCTTGCGGAATTGCCGAAAGTTCTTGACTGAAAAGAAACGAAGCATAATGTCCTCCTGTTTCGGCGCATAGCAGATTGCTCATTTTCTTCTATTATATCACAGAGAGCAGAATAAATCAATGCTTCCCGTAAAAAAATTACGGATCGCTGCGAAAGGAGAAATATAGGGTGCAAATCACTTCCTGCAAGAGCTGAATTGCACCCTATAAAGCGAATGCTACCGTACTTTCAATGACTATTCGTTCTTTCAAACCCAGATTTCAATGTAACACAGATCCTTGTCCGGATCAAACTCCACGCGCTGAACTTCGACATTCATACGATATTGAAAGATGAACGCATGCTGCTGCATCGTTTTTTCAAACTGCGAAGCCTTGCCGGAGTAGCTGAAATGCGAGCTCGGCTCGGCATCGGGATTGTCAAGATCTGAAAAGAAAAAATAGTTGACGGTTAAATACGTGATACCGCTGCCGATTACAGCCTGATTGACATATTCCAGCAGCGTGCGGTCATCTTTCTGACAATCAATGACCTTTGTTTTTCCGGAAGGCTCTGTCCGGTCGGTTTCCTGCGCTTCGGATGCCAAAGATGCGAGCCAGCCCTGCAAAATATCAGTCTGATACTGCTCGTCCGGCACGATATTCAGCTTTACGCCGCGTTTGGCAGTTTGCTTCCTCAGCGTCTCTGTCACTTCACTCTCCGCGAAAACAAGTCCTTTTGCTTCTTCCTGCAATCGTTCATTTTCCTGATTTATAAGATACTCGTACTCCTCTCTTGTCAAAACCTCAACCGACCGAATGCCGGCACTTGCATATGCAGTCATTTGATCGAACATATCCGGAGAACCGTCAACGACAAAATACTTCGGCAGCTCCGTATGCCATTCCGAATCCGGTATTTGCCGCAGAATCTGATTGTTTCCTGTACGCATGATAAACGCTCCTTTCAAAAAGCGAGTCAGAATGTTTGATATTCATCGAAAGGACAGCTGCCTTCCTTGCAGTTATTATAGCACATATTACGTAATATGTCAATAGCAGAGAGGTCAATTTATATGTTTTATTATTTCAATATTGCGTAATATTCAGATTTGTGGTATAATATAGAAGAGAAAGGGCGTGATATTATGAGCCAGAAAAAACAGTTTCAGTATCAGAATCAGTTTATCGCAGAGAAATATGATCGCTTTACGGCAACATTTTCTGCGGGAAAAAAAGCGATATACCGAGAATTTGCAGTGAGTCACGGCGAAAGCTTGAATGCGTATATCAATCGTCTTATTGCGGAAGATATGTCATTTCCGGAATGGTATCGAGAGTTTGCTGAAAGACATGGTGAAACCCTGCATGTTTATATTAAACGTCTGATCAAAGAAGACATGGAGAAGTATCATTTCATCCCTGAAGAGAAGTAACAGAGTTCTTGTTGGTGAATGAACTGAAATATGATACCGACTTCATAACAGAAGCAGGAGAGCAATGATACCCCCGTTTTACCTATATACTGGTAATATTGCACATGAACGCAGAATGCTTTTTGTTGACATCGCCATAAAAATGTGGTATAATAGCACCATTCAATCTGCCGCAAGAAAGCATGATTGTGATTGAGATTTTATCTTACTTTCAGAAAGGAAATCAAACATGAAAAAGAGCTTTGTCGTCGCCATGGCTGTAATGATGTGCAGCACTGCTGCCATTCAACCGATCAGTCTTCCTGCCTGTGCTGCATCTGTTCAGGCTGAAGCGGAAACGCCCGAAAAAGAATGGATCAGTACCGGTACTGATGCGAAAAACACAGTGATCTATGATAGTGTCAAAAATGACTCTTTCAAGATGAGCGGACGCACATTCAGACAGGGAATTCTGTTTAAGGGGCTTCCTTCTTATTATTCAACCGAAACCGTTGCATCAATCCAGTACGATGTCTCTGCGGTCAAATCGCTGCATTTTATGATCGGGCATCTCGACAACGCAAAGCTCAGTAACGGAACACTCATCATTATGAAGGATGAAACAGAAACAGACAGTATTCCGCTTTCATACAATATGACCGTCAAAGAATATACGCTGGATGTTTCAGATGCCAAAACCGTGACTTTTACTGTCAAGGCAACCGGAGGTGCGGATTACGGCATCGGTGATGTTTCTGTTGACGGAAGCAAGCTGTCTGCGCCTGCTTCCGCACCGAAATACGAGACACCGGAAAAGATGCTGGATGCAGGCTACAACAGACAGTATGCTTCCCTCTATACCGCCGAAGATAAAAGCAAATCCTTCAAAATGAACGGCAGAACCTACTATCAGGGTGTGATGTTTACCGACAGCGGCAGCTATAATATAAACTATGTCTCGATCTTTACCGTCAATACGGAGAACATCAAAAAGCTCCGCTTCACGGCAGGACATGTTGACAACACGGTCAGAAAAAATGCAACCTTGCAGTTCTATCGTGACAATGTACATGAAGAATCAGAAGATATTGCACTGACACCCGGTATGCCGCTGAAAGATATTGAACTGGACGTTACGGATACCAAATGCCTGATGATCCGGACAGAGTGCCCGGGAGAAGCTGCATATGCGCTGGCAAATTTTGCAGCAGATGACAAAGAGGCTGCGATCCCTTGTGTCATCCCTGCTGCCGGTACGCCGGAACAGCTCCTCAGCAGTATGTTCAACAGCTTTAATTGCAGCTATTACACAAAAGATGATAAAAGTACATCTTTCAAAATGAATGGCAGAACCTATTATCAGGGAATGATGTTTTCAGGCGGCGCAAGCTACAATCAGACCAATGAATCTCTTGTTTCACTGAACGTCGAAAACTACAAGACGCTGAAATTTACAGCCGGCCATATTGACAATACCACGCGAAAGGATGCAACCGTGACAGTCTACCGCGATAATGTCAAGGACGAGGCGGCGACAATTTCGCTGAACAGCACCATGAAGCTGAAGGATTACACGCTGGATGTTGCAGATACCAAGGTGCTGCGGTTTTATGTCGAACGCAGTGCAGACTCTGCTTATGCATTTGCAGATATTTCTGCGGATGAAAAAGAATCTGCCGTGAAGCACACCGTTCCTTCCTATGCATCCGCAGAAAAGCTGCTGGATGCAGGTTTCAACCACGATCTGTCGTCTGTTTGCAGCGCCACCGACAAGAGCAAATCCTTTAAAATGAACGGCAGAACCTATTATCAGGGTATCATCTGTTCCGGCGGTGCAAGCTACAATACGACAAACACTTCACGAATCACCTTCAATACGGAGAAAATCAGCAAGCTCTCGTTTACCGCAGGACATATTGATAATACGGCGCTGAAGGATGCGACTGTATATATCTACCGCGATAATGTCAAAAGCGAAGATGAAACGATCAGTCTGAGTGCAGCAATGCCGCTCAAAAAGTACGAACTGGATGTAAAGGATACAGATGTTCTGATTTTTGTTGTTGTGCGCAATTCGGATGCCGCATACGGTTTCGGCAATGTGGCTTTTGATGACAAACAGGCGGAGCTGGATTGCCATATCCCGAAATATGAAGAGCCCGTTCAGATGCTGAAAGAAGGATTCAATCCGGTCAGCACAGTCATTTACACCGGCGAGGATACATCCAAGACCTTTTCCGTGGGAGATAAGGCATCCGGACAGGGTATCGTCTTCCAGGGCGGAGCGTCATATTCTCAGGCAACTGAAAACCGCATCTCCTTCAACGTCGAACATGTCGGTGCTGTGACTGCAAAACTCGGTTTTGTAAAAGGAACCGGAACAGGGGAATCGGTTCTGCGCGTTATGCTTGACAATAAGGAGATCAAGAAGATTACGCTGACTAAGGACATGACTGTCAGCGACTATGTCTTTAACACCGTAAACGGATCTGTTCTTGAGCTCGTTGTAACAGCAAACCGTGATGACAGCTATGCACTCGCTGAAATTGCTTTTGCGGAGCCCCAGACGGAGGTCATGACCGGTGACGTAAACGGAGACGGTGAAATCAGCGTTGAGGATGCCCAGCTTGCTCTGATCGCATATGTGCAATCCATGGCAGGACTGGACAGCGGTTTGACAGAGGAGCAGTCACAGGCAGCAGATGTCAACGGGGACAAGACTGTCTCTGTGGAAGATGCGCAGATGATTCTGATTTACTATGTCAACAACACGGTTTCCGGTATTCCTACCACATGGGATGCTTTGCTCGGCAAGAATAAATCATAAAAGTTAGCACCTTTGAGTGATTCGTTTCAACACAGAGGAAGCCTCGCAATGAGACTTCCTCTGTGCTTTATAATAAGAAAGATCCTATCGGCATTATATTTCAGAAAAGCTATTGTATGATTCAATGAAATCTGCTATACTATTAATAATAAGCCTTTCTGTGAGATGAGGAGAGAAATCGCAGATGGAACAAAAAGAGAACAGCTCGGATAAAACTTCCGGCATGTTGCTGAAAACCTTGAAGGAAATAGCGCTGAAGCTAACAAAATGCATTCTGTTCTGGACAGCGATTCTGTTTGCAGTATTTGTATACATCACGGAAAAACTGGTCGGGAGGGATCTGGAGCTGCGCGTCTGGATACGCGAACCAGTGACATTGCTCATTGCCTTCGGCGCTGCGGCTGGACTGCTGCAAATCATTCTTCATATCAAATTGAAACCGGTCAAAATAATTCTGTGTACACTCTGGGCTGCTGCGGCAGCAATCGGCGGATTTTGGGGCTTTGAACAATATGAGTACAGCCATGTATCCGAACTAAAACGCGAAAACTGCGTCTCTTTGCACGGGGGCGGTCCATGTGTCATAGAGGTCCAGAGCTACGGCGGCGTGTGCGAAGAACGTCACTATGAAGAACACGGTCCGTTTTTACGCAGCACAGAGACAGTATATATATTATGTTGACCATCAGGTGTGTCTGCAAATATTGAATAAAATGCTTTAGATTAGGCTTCAATTATACGATAATGAATGGGTTGTGTGTTGATAGGATATGCTTCCATTTATGACATATCCCGAAATATAAAACCGAACTTATATGACACAGTTTATAGTATGTTTTGAGCATGTCTTTAGGGTTTACCCTATTGATATAACTTTTCTTTCCGTTAGGCACTGCATTTATTGTCAAAGTGTGGTGCAGATTCCGAAAAGGAAGGTGATCCCATGGCAAAAGTTTACATTGGCTATGCAAGAGTATCAACCGAAGACCAGAACGAAGCCCGGCAGCTTGAATCCTTCCGGACATTCCGCGAACCGATCTCCAAGACGTTCATTGACAAGTGCAGCGGCAAGAACATGAACCGTCCGCAGTATAAGAACCCTCTGAGAGGTTGTTTATGAAAGTTGACAATGTGCAAAAATTAATTGAATGCTGCAATAAGATGGAATCTATTTTGCTAAATAATGGGTCAACTTCAAAATACAATTATAATTTCAGACAGATGATAAAATATGCAAGAGCACTTATTGATGCAAATCGTGCAGAGGAACTTATTCCATATTTAAATCACAAGAGTCTGATGATCCGTTACGAAGTTGCATGCATTCTGTATAATTCTTTTCCTGAAAAATGCCATCCAATCATTAAAGAAGTTTCTGAGATGACTATCGCAACTGGACTACCCAAACATTTAACAACTATCGGTGCATCTGCATCTAATAGTTTGAAATACGGAATACCAAAAGATTTTCCGTGATAAACTGCTATGGTAAAATGAGGTAAGTGTAAAAATGGGAAAAGACGATGTTGAGTATGTAGTTGAAGCCTTGAAAAAAAGAGATGAAATATTAATAAAAGGAAAATCTATAAGGCAGTACAATAAGTATTTTGATATAATGTGTAAATATGCAAGAAGGGCAATTGATGCTGGAAGGCAAGATGAATTATTACCACTATTAGATAGTGACAATGTATCTTACAGACGTGATATTGCCGGTTTACTTTATCACTGCTACCCGGAAAAATGTAAACAGGTATTAAAAGAGATTTCTGAAATGTCAGTTAAAACAGGGTTACAAAAATACTATAGCAATTTATCTATATCGGCAGGAATGGCGTTGAAAATAGGCATTCCAGAAGATTTCCCGTGATAAATGCGCTCATATACTATATTTAAAAGGTAAAGGGGGACAGATCATGCAAAAGACCTATATCGGCTATGCACGAGTATCGACCGAAGAACAGAACGAAGCCCGACAGCTTGAATCGTTCCGATCATTCCGCGAATCGATCTCCAAGACGTTTATCGACAAGTGCAGCGGGAAGAACATGAATCGTCCGCAACTGAAAGCTATGCTAGATTATGTGCGCGAGGGCGATGTTGTCGTGGTATCTGACTTCTCCCGCCTTGCACGCAGCACGAAGGACATGCTGCAAATCGTGCAGGATCTCACTGATAAAGGTGTTGGTCTGATAAGTATGAAAGAGAATCTGGATACAGATACACCGCAAGGTAAATTTATGCTGACTGTCTTCGCAGCTCTGGCAGAGCTGGAACGTTCCACGATCTTGCAACGCCAGCGCGAAGGTATTGAGATTGCCAAACAGAACGGAAAGTATAAAGGAAGGCAACCGATCCCGTTCGATGAAGCACGGTTCCGGGAAGAATGTGCTAAATGGAAGCGCGGCGAACAGACTGCACGGGAAACCATGCAGAAACTTAACATAAAGCCGAACCGGTTTTACCGGATTGTGAAGCGACTCGAAATCAAGTAGTAAAGGAGACTGAATATGGATACTCAGAATGGAAGCAATCTCTTTTCAGACGCACATACGAAGTTTTCTCTGGAGCTGTTTCAGCGCGGGCTCGCTTCCTGCAAAAATGAAAATGTCCTTGTTTCCCCGCTGTCCGCGGCGCTGGCACTCGCGCTTGCGGCAGGGGGAGCAAAGGGCGAAACGCTTGCCGGCATGGAACAGGCACTCGGCGGACTTCCGCTCCGGGACCTGCAGAGCGCGCTTTCCGATTGGAAAAACGCGCTGCCGGAGAGCGAAGAATGCCGCCTGAAAACAGCGGATTCCGTTTGGATCCGCGAGGGACTGCGCGTTCGGGAGGTATTCCTGAAGCAGTCCGGCGCGGAGATCTTCACCGCCCCTTTTGATGATTCGACCGTGCGGGAAATCAACGCATGGTGCAGCAGAAATACGGACGGCATGATTCCGGAGATCCTGCGGACGCTTTCCCCCGACCTGCGGCTGTGCATCATCAACGCCGTGCTGTTTGACGCGAAATGGGAAGTGCTTTACAAAGATGACGATATTCAGACAGAACAGTTTACGGACTTCAGAGGCAGACAGCAGGAGACAAAAATGATGTTCTCCCATGAGAACAGTTATCTCTCCGACGGCCGCGCCGAGGGATTTCTGAAGCATTACCGCGGTCATTCGTACGCATTTGCGGCGCTTCTGCCGGAGGAGGGACTCTCTGCGGCGGAATACGCGATGTCGCTCACGCCTCAGCGGCTGCGGCACATTCTCGAAACGCGGCGGTATGCGGACGTCCGGGCGGGCATACCGGTTTTCCAAACCGATTTTTCTGCGGAGCTGAAACCGATTCTCGCGGAAATGGGCATGACGCAGGCTTTCGCGCAGAACGCGGACTTCTCCGGCATCACGGAGGAGCCGCTGAAAATTGACAGCATTCTGCAAAAGACGCATATTGAAATTGACCCGAAGGGCACCCGCGCTGCTGCGGTGACGGCAATGCTCGCCGCTGCCGGCTGCGCGATGCCGATTGACAGAAAATACGTGATATTGAACCGACCGTTCGTGTTCATGATTCTTGACACCGAGACCAATCTGCCGCTTTTTATCGGAATTCTGCAGAACCTGTGAGCCGATGCGGCAATACTGTTTGAGAAAGAGGAGATTTTTATGGAGCAGAAGGCAATCGACCGGGATACATACCGGCAAATCAAGAAGATGAGCCGTGAGGAACTAAACAACTTTTTGGTTCGTTATGCGCAGAACCTATGCACACCTATTGATCTGAGAGATCTGGAAAAGGAAATCCGTGCAATCAGTGGCATGGGCGAAAAGCGGACTGAACTGGTCATGAATATCATTGAGAAGTACCTTGGGGATTCGTGATAAAAACGTTGAGTGGCGATGATCACTTAGTAGCCTCGTGCTGGGTATGAGACTCTATATAAAAGGTAACAAAATAATACCTGATAAAAACTAAGCCCTGCAACCGCTATGGTGTGCAGGGCTGTTTGTATTACGGAGTGACTGTGATGTAACCCGGTCTGTAGCTTGCCGAATATACAAAGCCTTCCGAATCGGAGAATCTCGTATGCGTTATGCTGAACGATCTTCCTGCCGGTCAGCAGGTCTATCTGATCACCGGATATACCGACCTTCGCCGCTCAATCGACGGACTTGCATCAATTATACAAGGTCAGTTAAACCTTGATCCGTTCAGCACCGCCCTGTTTCTGTTCTGCGGCAGACGGCGGGATCGCATCAAATGTCTCCTCTGGGAATCAGACGGGTTTCTTTTGCTTTACAAGCGGTTAGACAACGGCTGTTTTCAATGGCCGCGCAGTGAGATGGAAGCAAAACTGCTTACTCCGCAGCAGGTCAGATGGCTGCTGGAAGGGTTGAAAATTGAACAGCCGAAGGCAATTCGTGAAGGAAAACCGGGCGCATTATATTGAAGGAAAAAGCAAGGAAAATCGGCCATTTCCCTTGCTTTTTTGCACGTTTTATGGTATAATATAAGTAGATAATACGAACGGAGGAGTGCGGTATGTCTGAGCAGAATGCAGTGCATAATGAACTGTCATTAGCGCAGGAAAATGCTGCGCTCCGTTCGCGTGTCTCAGTTCTGGAAGAAGAACTTGCTTTGGTGCAGGAACAGCTCGCATGGTTAAAAAAGCAGGTCTTCGGACGCAAAACAGAACAAAGCTCTGTCATCATGGACAACGGTCAGCAGCTTACACTGTTCCCGGAAGAACAGGAACAGTCTGTGAAACCCGCCGAAGAAACCATAACTGTCCCGGAGCATAAGCGCAAGAAAAAGCGTACACATGATGATTGGATGAGTAAACTACCTGTTGAGGAGATCGAGCATAAAGAAGAACATCCTGTCTGCGAGATCTGCGGAGCGGAGATGAAGGAGATCGGCAAGGAAAAGGCTTATGACGAGCTGGTATTTACCCCTGCAAAATACCATATCCGCCGTCATATCGTATACACATATAAGTGTCCGGAGTGCGGTGAATATCCATCTGATCATGACAACGAATCTGATGACATTGAGCGCTGCAATATCCGCCGGGCATACTATCCGAAGCCGATGATTCCGGGCAGCTTCTGCTCACCGGAACTGATGGCGCATATTGTATATGAAAAATATGCCAAAGCTGTGCCGCTGCACCGACAGGAAAAAGATTTGGCATCGAAGCATATCCCGCTGCTGAAAGCAACCATGTCTAACTGGATCCTGACCGCAGCGGAGAAATGGTGTCTCCCTGTTGTAGAGAAAATGCACGAACTGCTTCTGACCAGTTCTGTGATTCATGCAGACGAAACCCCGGTTCAGGTTCTGCATGAGGAAGGCAGGAAAGCGACCACCGAATCCAAGATGTGGGTGTACTGCAACGGAAAGATGAATGACCGCAGCATCGTCATTTTCGATTATAAGCCAACCAGAAAAGGTGCGAATGCACAGGAATTCCTGCAAGGCTTTCACGGCTATCTGGTGCGGGACGGGTTCAGCGGCTACCATAAGGTCACCGGCGTAAAGCATGTCGCGTGCATGATTCATGTTCGCCGGGCTTTTGTCAACGCGATGCCGAGTGAAATGTGTATGCCGCCACAAGAACCGCATCTGCACGGGGATTCGACCGCACTCTTGCCGGACAAGAACCGCACCCCAACTAAGTGTGATAATCTTGGACGAATGAGCAATATAATGCTCGTTCAGTCCGTTCGCATTTATTCCACAGTCCACTTGACAGCAAGCCTCTATGAGCGCGGTAGTCCGGCAGCACAGGCAGGCAGCCACGAGGGCTGCTGCCTGGCCACCAGCCTACCACACTCCTACTCACTGTCAAGCGGCTTTTGCGGCATAAAAGCTCACTCACATCCACAACAATGCAGATTGCATCCAAATGAAGTGCGGTTCTACACCGGCAAAGGTGCGGTCGAGGTACCGGCAAAGCGCGGTTCAGAGTCCGTGCAGATGCGGTTTTGCTTCCGGCATATACAGTGAAAAGCCAATTTACAGTGTATCATACGCAACAGAAGCAGTCAAATGCTTCGACCGTATCTACCATGAAGAAAGCCAGCTGAAAGAAATGTCAGCGGACAAAAGAAAACAACAGCGTCTTGCAAAGATCAAGCCTTTGCTGGACGGGCTTTTTGCGCGGCTTGAAACTTTACAGGTCAGCGGGAACGGTAATCTGGCGAAAGCGGTGAATTATGCACTGCATGAAAAGACGAATCTCTACACATTTTTAGAGGACGGCAATGTTCCTCTTGACAATAATCGCGCTGAAAATGCGATTCGCCCGTTTACCGTTGGCAGGAAAAACTGGATTCATTGTAATACAGCGAATGGTGCGAAAGCAAGCGCTGTACTTTATTCGATCCTGGCAACGGCTCAGGCAAACGGATTGAACACAGAGCAGTACCTGACGGAGCTGTTCTCGCAGCCTGTCGGGACGATCATTTTACCACTTAATACATGATGCTACTAGCCTCGCCATTCCGGCAAGGCTAGTTCTTTACTGCAAGGCGTCGATTGTTTGTCGCATACGATCTTCTGATCGACGGATATACCTTTCTCCGGATAGAAATAGTATCCACTCTTGGCGTCGAACCGCAGCATATATGCCAACAGCTGTAAATAGTCATCCCCGTAGATATTTCCAAACGGTTTGTATTTTGCATCGGCTATGATACGCTGCTGCTGATCCTTGCCAATGAAATCTGGATATATCAATCCATTCTTCGGAGAGAAGAGCCATTGCTTTCCATCTCCGCTTCTATTCATTGGATGATAGAAGAAATCACTGACAAGTGAGTGAATGTATTCCTCCCACAGCCATGCCCCGTCAAACAGGATACCATAGATCTGACGAGAGCCGGATCCGATATTATGCTCCTGATTTTTCAAAATCAGCAAGCACAGGTGCTGCAATGCTCGATACTCACGGTAATAGGCGTGACGGATTGGATTGTGGGAATTGACGATGACGACCTTTCTTCGGTCATACAGCTCATATTGCTGTGTCACATCCACAATCAGCTGTACTTCATCTTTAACTTTCACAAGCAGCTGCCGTCCATAAGGCTTCCGCTTGATAAACTCAATCGTATGACGGATCAATTCCGTCATAGCGTTATCATAAGAGTACTCGCGCTGGTTATATGCTATTATAATCGCGGCTTATCGCGACAAAACAGCACCAGCAGAAAAGTTCGCTGTATCGACAAAATCAGCTCGAATAGGGAAATCAGCTTATCCAATTTTAATGTGGCTTTCAGCCAAATAGTTGACTAAAAGTTGCCCAAATTACAGTAAGACAAGCGAATATATCACAACACGCCCATCAGGAATGTGATTGACGGGTGTGTTGTTTTTTGTTCCTTCAGAATAATCAGATGTTGATAGGACGGACGACTTGAAAAAGCACAATACACCTGCCATTCACATGAAATTATGATCAGTAAAATCGGGATGCCGGATATTTGATCAACAAGATATTGCATTTATCGGCATTCTATGATATACTGTAAACAATATGAGCAGCATTTCTGATGCTGCCGCAACTGCCCAACCAATTTGTCATCCAAAAGTGAATGTATTTTGTCACGCTGGCATATGCTCTGTCAAGGCAAGACAGTCTATTTTGATAGAATGCCCACCTGTTTTGTCAGGGCAGCAGATGTTCCCGGGAAAACAAAAGCAATAAACCTAACTGTGGCAAAGGAAATCGCTGAGCGACGCATGAGTATGATTGCTCCGCTGGTTAGTATACTCTCATCACCGGAGGAGTACTACAAAAGCGCCGTGAGATTTCCGACATGTGCCATTAACGAATACTTCATGTCAATGCCACATCCTCGTGAGCCAAAACGACCGTTCGCCGCCTTATTTTGACCGCTCACCGAATTGGTCTTGACAAACCCTTGATTTTGTTTTAATATACAAATAATACTATTATTTGTATAGATTTTTCAAAGGGAGATATGCTGAATGAAGAAAAAGAAAACTCTGTTTATTTTGCCGTGCATTGTGCTCGGGCTGGTGCTGCTTTATTGCGGTGTGTGGCTGTTCTATCGGAATTTTGTCTGGATGCCGCATCTGAATCAGACTGATATGGATTTTCAAGCAGAGCATTATCCACAGACAAGAGAGACTGTTTATATTGCAGAAGATGAGCAAGGCGATCATTATTATTTTTCAATGCCTGATTTCGGTTCATTTGACTGCCACATCGGCAATTTCCCGTCAGTTATAATGGATGACAGAAAGCCGATTAAGACAGAATACGGAAACACCGTTGAATCCTATCTGCAAAACGGATCGGATTTTCAGATTGACATTCTGGCAGGTTTTTATTATGATGGTTCGATTCAAAATTATCGCTGCTCCATAGAACGCTTTGATGCAGACGGTTCACTGGAAGCATCCGGTGAACAAACCTCCGTTTTCTGCATACTGGGTCCGGACGGTGAGCTAAAAAACGGAGCAGATTTTTCTGAACAGGAAAAAAAACTCTATGAAGAAGGGCATGATGAACTGATGCGCCTTTTTGGTAATCTGAATAAAGTCTTTCATGTCATTTGACATTGTTCTCACTCTACCACTGTATTAACATTGTTTTATATCGTGCGCGCCGATGTAAATATATGAGACTCAAACAAACGACACAAAAGGAGTATATATTATGAATAAGAAATTTTTGTCTGTAATCGGAGCGGCAGTTCTCTCTCTTTCTGCAATGACGGTAACTTCTGTTCCGGCATCCGCTGCATATGATAATAATGGCGGATATCATGCTAATGCAAGAAGCAATTATGCTACATTTACAAGATACAGTTTCTCAAGTGGATTCGGTTGGAAATCGAAGTATGCTGCGTCTCTTAAGAGACCGTACTATCAAAGCGGTCAGTTGATTGAAACTGGTTATGTTACAGCATTTTACAACTACGATGTTGCATATGGACATGATAAGGCCTATACTCAGATTACGGGTATCCGCAATGATTCCGGCTTTGATGGAAGTGTTACCAATATGGACAATGGAGCAACATCTTGGAGTTCCTTTACATGGGGCAATAGCGTTGTAACTACCGGGTCGCAGAAAGGAATTAAAACCGGTAGCTATGTTAAATTCCGCGGCGTTGTTTACTGGTAATCTTTAGATTGAATAATCGCATAATAGGAGCATCCCGACCGATGCTCCTATTATGCTTTACATAGGAGAACAGCATGAAACTATCAAAATACGCGGCTGCGTTTATTCTGTTTGCAGTCTCAATCATTCTGAATATGCTGCTCGGCGCCTCGCCGGAGCTCGGGCTGCCGGGGCAGTATTTCATGACTATGGAGAATTCTGAGCATGTCGATCCGCTCGAAATGGATGCCGCCGCACAGCGGCACAATGTGATTCTGTTCACAAGCTATGATCGCCTGCAATCAGAGCTGATCATGGAAAACACGATCTATTGCTCTGATGAAAACCGGGATGTTTTATGGAACAAATATCTCGGACTCAGGCCCGGCATCATCCGGAATCCGATCGGCAGAGTATATGAGGTCGGCGCCGGAAATTTTGCCGATCTGAAAGCGGATTCCGACGCAATACTTGGTGCAGGAACATGGTATATGATCGGCGAAAAAGCAGATTGCAGCGCATTTGTGCTGGAAGTCAAAAACAAGCTGCATTACAACTTGGTCTCCTATGTAAACGAAGGCGATCTCTTGTGGATAGAACATTATTTGCCGCATTTTATGCTCGGCTTTTCGCTGATTCTGCTGCTGCTTTACTGCTATCTGGATTCGTCCTTTGAGAAGAAAGAGGTTGCAATCCGCGTACTGAACGGCGATTCCGCATGGCTGCATTATGTCCGCATTTCACTGACGGATACGCTTATTTTATCACTGATATTTGTCATCTGCACTGCGGCACAGCGGTTCTATACGCAGATGCCGCGCTTCTACCGGAATGTATATCTCCTGTTTATTCCGTTTGTATTTGGCATCTGGATTGTCAATCTGCATCTGCTGAAAATTGCGCCGAAGGAAATGGTCTACGGGCATCAGCTCTCCGGTCACGTTCTGAGCCTGACCTCCGGTCTCGGAAAAGTTGCCGCAGTCGTGAGCTGCGTAATCATTCTGATCTGCACCGTAATGGTGCCGTCACTCGGCAGATACCGTGTTGCAGAACATTTTTTCCGCGATAAACGTGATTATGTCTATCTGGAATACAGCTTTGATATGAAGGTCAGCAACCGCATGCTGACGGATATGGACTACATGGCAGAGGTGCGCGACGTTCTCCGGCAAATGCAGGAGAAGATCGACACCGAACTGGAAAGCGTTGTCATTCAGGATGAAGCAGAGATCAATGAGCGGACGAACCGGCTCTGGGATCCGGTCTACTGCAATCACAATGCCCTGCCGTATCTGCAAAGCGTTTATCCGGAGGCCGCCGCAATCGACCTCACAAACTATGATCTTGCCTATCTGATGCCGGAGAATCTGCCGCCGACTGAGCAGCAGAAAATGCGGCAACTCTTCGCATCAACCTTTGACAGCTGTGAAGGGTATTATCCGGAGAAAAGCCGCATTCAGTACTGCACCTATCAGCCGGGCGAATCCCTGCTCTGCTTTACGCAGAAGACAAACAGCAAATTCCGCTTTGTGAATCTTCCGGTGATCTGCATTGCATCTGATACATATCAGTACACCGGAAAGCGGAATCATCCGGTCAATCACGATTATCTGCTGACAGGCACCATTTTCCGCTGCACGGATGTTGCCGAAATGGAGCGCATAATGCAGAATTATCCGGTTAAACCGATTATGACCAATATCTATGAGAAATTCTACATTGACTATCAGATTCAGAAAGCCCTTCTGCTGATGTCTGTCCTGATCGCGTTTCTTGCATTCATCTTTTATATTTCCGTGATGTATACGATTCTGAAGCTGGATTATCAGGTGCATGCAACCGAGCTTGCAATCCGCAAGACGCTGGGTGAATCCGTTTTTCAGAAGAATCACAAGCATTTTACCGGTGCAGCCGGTGTGCTGATTGTCAATTTACTGCTGGCTGTAACGGCGTCGCTCTGGAAACAGCTTCTGCCGCTTTCGTCCGCAATCGCAGTACCGGTTATTCTGTTTCTGCTGAATATCCTGCTGATTGCTGTACTGATCCGGCGGATCGAAAAGCAGAAAATCACAAAAATTCTGAAAGGCGGTGCATTATGATACAAATTAAAGGACTCAAAAAGTCATTCGGTACACACATTCTGTTTGATGGTCTCTCGCTTGAAATTACAGACGGGGAATTCGTTGTATTCACCGGCGCAAGCGGCTGCGGAAAAACAACGCTGCTCAATATGATCGGCGGCATTGAGCCTGTCGATGCCGGCGAGATTATTGTGGATGATCTGAATATCACCAGAACGAAAAATCTGAAGCTGTATTTCCGGCAATATGTCGGATTTCTGTTCCAAAATTTCGCACTCGTGGAAAATAAAACCGTTGCAGATAATCTGAATATGGTGCGCAGTCAGGCGCGTAGTGAGATTTCCGTTCAGGATGCTCTCTCCCGTGTCGGAATGGCAGGAACAGAGGATCAAAAGGTTTTTTCGCTCTCCGGCGGTGAGCAGCAGCGCATCGCACTCGCAAGACTCATGGTGAAAAAATGCAGCCTGATTCTTGCAGATGAACCGACCGGTTCGTTGGATGCTGCAAATGCGGAAAAAGTCATGGGCATTCTTTCGGATCTGAACAAAATGGGAAAAACGATCATCATGGTCACGCATGATACAAAATATCATGATTTCGGAAACAGGCAGATTCAACTTGAAATTGTTTCTCCTCAAGTCAAATAAAACCCGCGTAGTTCGAAAAAGCGATAACATACGGTATAATAGCAATGTAAAGATTAAGCCGAAAAAACTTGCACTTCAGGAGACACCAAGAATAAGTTTATGAGAGAAGCAGATCTCGTTCACAGATTTTAATCAGCCGCAGGGCGTGCAGATGGATCTGAATAACCGCTGGGTGATGAAAGCGGAATATATCAAGCTGTTCTCGAGCCATGGCAGGAATGGACAGCGGACTCACGAATCAGCAGATATAAGCAGCCGATGTCAACGGCGACGGAGAGGTGTCTGTTGAAGATGCAAAGACGATCCTGCTTTACTATGTGAGCAATACCCTTTCGGGTGAAACAGTCACATGGGATGATTTGCTTGGAAAGAAGCCGCAGGGGCAGCAGCTTCCGTTCCTGCAAAAGATGACAGAGTATCTCTGGACAGATTTTGACAAATGGCTTCCCGATGAAGAGACAGCATGAACGATAAGACATCATAAACAGCAAGCACCGCCTGATTATCCGGTCAGGCGGTGCTTCCCTATATCATTCTGCCGGATGTAACCTTAGAAAAAAGTATTCCCATATTATATGAAGGTATGCGTCAAATATCGAATCCATAAAATGCAGTCCCATATGATTCCTCCGTTTTATCCTTGCTTCGTCATCAATACCACGCACTTAACGTGCTCGGCTTTCTCGATTGGATCATCCTTCATGCTCCTGCTTTGTACGACGATATTCACTCTCTAAAACGGAAAGAATCATAAGGTCATGATACTGCCCGTTTTTATAAAGACTTTCCCGCAGTAAGCCTTCTTCTG
>JAFZPP010000043.1 GCA_017550285.1 Oscillospiraceae bacterium | reverse complement strand
TCATGCGTGATAAAATGGAAACATAAAGCAAAAGGAGGTTGAACCATGCAAAAGCAAGTCAAGGTTCTGATCGGTGACGACACGGCGGAGTACGGTGTATCCTGCGCCAGTGTCCTGCGTCAACAGGGAATGTACGCATATACAAGACCGAAGAACGGCAATACCGTTCTGGAGTCCATACGGAATGATACACCGGATGTCGTTGTGGTGGATGCGATTCTGCCGCATATGGATGCCATTGAGCTGATGAAAAAAGCAAATACCGGAAGTGGCAAGCGTCCGGCTTTTATCGTGACTTCTTCGTATGACAACAGCTTTGTCGAACAGCAGGTGATGCAGAACGGCGCGGCATATTTCATGCTCAAGCCGTTTGACCTGAATGTGCTCGGCGAACGCATCGCGCTGCTGACGAACAAGCAGCCGCTCGGCGCAATCGCAACGAGAGCCGGTCAGGACCTCGCAATCACAATCACGGATATCATTCACCAGCTCGGCGTGCCGGCACATATCAAGGGCTATCATTATCTGCGCTGCGCGATTGTCAGTGCCTACCATGAACCGGAGCTGCTCGACAGTGTCACAAAGCAGCTCTATCCGCGCGTCGCAGGACAGTTCCAGACAACGCCTTCGCGCGTGGAGCGTGCAATCCGCCATGCAATCGAAATTGCGTGGGATCGGGGCAATCTGGATACGCTGAATTCGTTTTTCGGCTATACGGTCAATACCTGCAAGGGCAAGCCGACGAATTCCGAGTTTATCGCTTTGATCACAGACAAGCTGCGCTTGCAGAATCGTTCGTGACAAGAATCGTAATACTATGATGTGCGGAATGCGCATCGGATATGGAGGGTAAAATATGGCAATGAAAAAAATCAGCCCGAATGAATGGGGCAAGGATGTATTTGACGCAATCGGAAAGCAGTGGTTTCTGCTGACCGCGGGTACGGAGCAGAGCGGCTGGAACTGCATGACCTGCTCCTGGGGCGCGGCAGGCGTTCTCTGGAACAAGCCGATGCTGACCTGCTATGTGCGGCATTCGCGCCATACATACGGCTTCATGGAGCAGCAGGATACGTTTACGGTTTCGCTTTTCGGCGAGGCGCAGCGCAAGGCACTGTCCTTCTGCGGCTCGCATTCCGGCAGAGACTGCGATAAGGCTGCGGAGGCTGGGCTGCATCCGGTGCAGCTGGATGCCGGCATGAGCTTTGCGGAGGCAGAGCTGGTGTTTGTCTGCAAGAAGCGCTATGCCGCCGATCTGCCGGTCAGCGATCTGCCTGCGGATGTTGCCGCTTCGTTCTACGGCGACAGTGATACGCACAGAATGTACATCGGTGAGATCATTGCCTGCTATCAGAAAGCAGACTGACTGCAATAAAAAAAGAACCGCGGAATCAGCGTTCAAACTGATTCCGCGGTTTTTATATTGTGATTTGGATTATTTGCCGCGGTTCTTTGCGCCTTCCATAAGACCTTCCAGGAGCTTCGGATACGCAATCGTGAGATTATTGCGGTTGATGAGGCCGAGATTCTCGGAGCCGGTGCCGAACTGGTTGTTATCCCAGAGGACACACGGGATGCCGTAGGAATCTGCCTGAGAAACATAGAACTTTGCCCATGCTGCACGGGTATCCTCATTGTTGCGGTTCGATGCGCCGAATTCGTCAATGATAACCGGAATGCCCTTGCTCAGATAATACTTCTGGAGACGCTTCATCAGGTTGATGATATCGCCGCCGCCGTTTGCTTCGCTCCAGTTCGGCGTACCGCCGTCTGCATCGCCTGCGAGTGCGAAATTATACGGTGTGTAGGCATGTGCCTCAGCGATGATGTGATCGTCATTCGGCATCTGAACGCCTGCGAGTGTGGACTCGTCGCAGTTTGCTGCGTAGGAGGGCATCATGACGAAACGCTTTGCATTGTTGCCGCCGGACTTGCGGATTGTGCTCAGTGCAGCAGCATTGAGCTTGTTGACGCAGTTCATCGCGTCCTTGCAGTCATTGTTGTTGGAGTCGATCCACCACTCATTATTGTGACCGATCAGACGCGGCTCATTGAGGGTCTCGAAGATCAGGTGGTTGTCATATGCCTCGAAACGCTCGGAAACCTGTTCCCAGACAGAGTTGACGAACTTCTCGGAGATTGCGTAGTTTGCGGAGTTCGGATAGAAATGCGGATAATCTGCCGGATCGTTGTCATGGTGAATGTTGAGGATGCAGTACATGTCATTCTCGATGACATAGTTGACAACTTCCTGTACGCGGTTCATCCATGCATCGTTGATCTTATAGGTGTTCTTGTCCATTTTCTGACCCCACGATACCGGAACACGGACACAGTTGAAGCCTGCCTCCTTGACCTTGTCGATCATCTGCTTGGTTGTTACCGGACAGCCCCAGGAGGACTCAAACTCGGACGGAGTGGACTTCGGATAATTCACGGACTGTGCATCGAGCGTATTGCCGAGGTTCCAGCCGATCTTGATATGCGAAACGAATTCCATTGCCGTTTCGTCATTCGTGGTTGTAGAGGTCTTGGTCAGGGAGCCGTCGAGGATGCCGCGCTTTAAGAGCGTGAGATCGGCAGCGGTCAGACGGTTGTTGTGGTCGAAGTCTGCGTTTCCGGCAGCCTCGAGCTTGTCGCTCTTGTTTACGAGGTAATCTGCGAGTGCCTGCACATCCTTGATATCGACTGTCTTGTCATTGTTGACGTCGCCCTTGCGCGTCATCGGTGCGATTGTGCCGCCGTCACCGGTCATGTAGCCGATTGCGTTGAGGTTCATCTTGTCAACGGACTCACCGGCTTCGCCCCAGATCTGAACCTGAAGATCGCCGTTGAGCGGCTTGTCCTCGGGAATCTCAATAATAATGGTTGCCTCGCTGACAGCCGTCTGCATCCAGAGACCGCCGCCTGCCCATGTGGTTTCGTCGCCGTCATCATTGACATACATGTCCGTGGTGTAGCCGATTGCGGGCATTGCCGGAAGACCGGAGGATGCATCCATTGTGACATCGAGCCAGACCTGATTGACGGGCTTGTCTGCCGGAACGCCTGCATCGCCGGGCTTGACGTCAACCGGCGTACCCTGCACGATCTCAATCGGCTTGTCGAATGTCTGGACGTAATCACAGACTGTGATATCCTTTGTGGTCTGCTCGGCTGCGCCTGCCGAAAGTGCTGTGAGCTGGGAGAGCAGAAGAACTGCCGCCAGCGCGGTTCCGCCGAGGCGGAACATTTGGTTGTGTTTCATGAAATTTACCCCCTCTGAAACATTGAAAAACCGTAATTTGGATTTTTGGACATTCGTCCAATTTTATTATAGCAAAACGCAGCCGCTTTGTAAATAGTGCATATCGACGAAAAACATCGAATGAATCAAAGTTGTATTGGTTTATCTATGCAATTTTCAGTCATTTAAGCTGATATCCTCTGCAAAACAGGATACAATTGCACAGTTCCGGTCGAAAAAAAACAGCCGCCCGCCGTCAAAAAAGACAGCAGGCAGCGTGCTTTATGCCTCCTCGCACCGTTCCTCTTTCCGGATATGAAAAACCATACGGAGCAGCCCCGCAAGCAGCCGCGGGCTCCGCATTACAACTACCTTCATCCGGTATGCCTCCTTTCGATTGATAATGTAATATATGCAGTGTTTTTCGTTTCTGTGAATCAGGGCGGGATGCGCAGTCGGAAGGAAGGGGAGCATGCTGATAAAGTGAGACGCAAGAAGCCGGCGTGCGGAAGGACGGTGCTGCGATTTGTAAAATGCTTCTAACTTTTTCTGTATAATCCATTGCAATTTCCGGAGCAATATGATATAATAAAACAGAATATGGTTTGAAGGGAGGATATCATGATTTATCTGCTGGAAGATGATCAGAATATCCGCGATTTTACGATCTATGCGGTGCAGAGCGCGGGAATGGAAATCCGCGGCTTTGCACTCCCGTCCGCATTTCGGAGCGCCGTTGCAGAGGCGGTTCCGGATGTGATCCTGCTGGACATCATGCTGCCGGAGGAGGACGGGCTTTCCGTTCTGCGCTGGCTGCGCGAAAATCCGGCGACCAAAAAGCTGCCGATCATGATGCTCTCCGCACGCAGCACCGAATTTGACAAGGTGCTCGGGCTGGACAGCGGCGCAGACGACTATCTCACAAAGCCCTTCGGCGTCATGGAGCTGCTCTCGCGGATTCGTGCGCTGATGCGCAGAACCTCCGACAGCGGCAGCGCTGCCGAGGAGCTGCTCGAAAGTGACGGCATTTCGCTGAATACCGCACGGCATCTGGTCACCGTGCATGATACAGAGATCATCCTGACCGGAAAGGAATTTGACCTGCTCGCCATGCTGATGCGGAATCAGGGCATCGTGCTGCGCAGAGAGCGCATTCTGGAATCGGTCTGGGGCTATGACTACGCCGGTGAAAGCCGGACGGTCGATGTCCATATCCGGACGCTGCGTGCAAAGCTCGGCGAGGCAGGCAATGTCATCGAGACAGTCCGCGGCGTCGGCTATCGTTTTCAGGATCATCATTCAGACACAACGGAGGCAGCAGAATGAAAAAAACTTTGTTCCGCAAATTGCTGATTGCTATGGGCATGACGCTGATCCTCTGCCTGCTGGTGTATCCGCTGCTGCTCCCGACGGAAAACTATTTCCGGCTGGTTTTGCAGCTTCTGCCGCTGAGCATTTTTGTCGGGGCTGTCATGGTCGGACCGCTGTATTATATCAGCGACAAGCTCTCCAAGGCAATCGCATTTGAGCTGAAACGGCTGCGGCTCGATTCCAAATCGACCTTGCAGCAGTATCCGGAGCTGAAACCGCTTGCCCGTCAGGTTTCCAGCCTGAAGGCGCAGATCGACACGCAGATGAACGAGCTGACCGGTCAGCAGGAGCAGCTGAAAATTCTGACGGACAATATGCAGGAGGGACTGCTGCTCGTGAGCGCTGCCGGAAGGGTGCTCTCCTATAACCATGCGGCATTGCAGCTGCTCGGGCAGGAGGATACCGGCGAGGATTATTTCTCGGTTTTTGATCTCAGCGATGCAAAGCCGTTCCGCAGACTGGTGCGGCAGGCGCTCGACGGCATCCGCGGTACGGCGACGCTGACTGTGGACGATACGGCAGTGCAGCTCATTGCGAATCCGGTTGTGCGCGATAACCGCCTGACCGGTGCAGTGCTCGTGCTGCTCGATGTGACCGAGCGCGAAAAGCGCGATGCGCTCCGCAGGGAGTTTACCTCCAATGTATCTCACGAACTGAAAACACCGCTGACTTCGATCTACGGCATCGCCGATATGATGCAGTCCGGTATGGTCAAAAAGAAGGATATCGGCGGATTTGCAATGCGTATCCGCGATGAATCTGCGCGTATGATTACGCTGATCGAGGATATCATCCGGCTGTCGCGCCTCGATGATGAGAGCTTCACCGAGGAGGTTCTGCCGCTTGATCTTTATGAGATCGCGTGCAATGTGAAGGAGCAGCTGACCGCAGCCGCAGAGAACAAGCATATCACCGTGACGCTGGAGGGCGATACCGCACCGATGCACGGCGTACCGGTCATTGTCGAGGAGATGCTGTTCAACCTCTGCGACAATGCGATCAAATATAATGTTGAGAACGGCTCTGTGACGATGAAGGTCAACTGCACGGGACAGCAGGCAATCTTCACGGTCACGGATACGGGCATCGGTATTCCGCAGGCGGATAAGGAGCGGATTTTCGAGCGCTTCTACCGCGTGGACAAGAGTCATTCCAAGCAGATCGGCGGAACCGGACTCGGTCTGTCGATCGTCAAGCACGGCGCAGCGTTCCACAATGCAACGATTGAGCTGGAAAGCCAGCTCGGCAGCGGCACGACGATTACGCTGTTCTTCCCGCGCAGTGCGGAATCCACGGCGCTTGCAGAGCGCGAGGCGCTGTTTGACCCGCTGAATGTGGAAATTCCGGGTGAGGCGGATGCGCCGGTCATTCAGATTCGTGACGGGCAGACCGAATCCGATGCGGATGATATCGAAGCGGCTGAGGAATACGCTGAGGACACCGAAGCATATCCCGAGGATGATGCAGTATATTCTGAGGATACGGAAGAATCTTCTGAGGATGATGCAGAATACGCTGAGGATACGGAAGCATATCCCGAGGATGATGCAGAATACTCTGAGGATACGGAAGATTATCCCGAGGACGATGCAGAATACACTGAGGATACGGAAAATTATCCTGAGGACGATGCAGAATACGCTGAGGATACCGAAGCATATCCCGAGGATGATGCAGAATACGCTGAGGATACGGAAGATTATCCCGAGGATGATGCAGAATACTCTGAGGATACCGAAGCATATCCCGAGGATGATGCAGAATACGCTGAGGATACGGAAGATTATCCCGAGGATGATGCAGAATACTCTGAGGATACGGAAGAATCTTCCGAGGATGATGCAGCATATTCTGAGGATACAGAAGCATCTTCCGAGGATGATGCAGAATACTCCGAGGATGCGGAAGAATATCAGGCGGAATATGATGAGCCGGTGCAGGGGACGCTGTTTGATCCGGACGATGAAGCCGAACCGGAGCCGGAAACGATGCCGCGGCGGAAGCATACCGCGTCGCGCCGGCTGGCACTCGATGAGACCGATCAGCTGCTGAATGAGGCAGCTGCCGCGCTCAATCTGGAGCTCTTCACCGACGATGAACCGGAGGAGGACGCGCCGCTGCCGGAGGAGCCGGAGCAGGAACCGCTGCCCGCAGCCGAAACGCCTGCATCCGAACCGGAAACGGAGCCGAGACATCCGCGGCGGATTGACGTCGTTCCAATCGACGAAGATACAATGGATATCCGAATTTAACCTGAATTTAACATTCGCAATACATACATTTGATTTTTTTGTATTATGATAAATCCGTATGGAATGAATTGAGATTTATCACAAGAAAAGAAGGAAAAGATCAAATGAGTATTGCGAATGTTCTTGCTTTAATCGGCGGAGTTGCACTGTTTCTGTTCGGTATGCAGCTCATGGGCGACGGCTTGAAGAAAACAGCCGGAAACAAGCTGGAGCTTGTGCTCTGGAAGCTCTCCGGTACGCCGCTCAAAGGAATTCTGCTCGGCACATTTGTCACGGCGGTGATTCAGTCCTCGTCCGCGACCTCGGCAATGGTCGTCGGATTCGTCAATTCCGGCATGATGACCGTTGCGCAGTCGATCTCGATTGTCATGGGCGCAAATATCGGTACGAGCGTGACCGGCTGGCTGCTCTGTCTTTCGATGCTCGGAAAGGGCGGCGGTCTGCTGAGTCTGCTTTCGACCGACACGATCTCGGCGGTCGTTGCATTCATCGGCATCATCTGGCTGATGTTCTCCAAGAAGGAAACAAAGAAAAACGCGGGCGGCATCATGCTCGGCTTTGCGGTGCTGATGTACGGCATGGCGGCGATGAGTGATGCGGTTGCACCGCTGAAAGAGAGCGAGAGCTTCCGCTCGATGCTGACAATGTTCGATAATCCGGTGCTCGGCATCCTGGTCGGTATTCTGATCACGGCACTGCTGCAAAGCAACTCGGCATCGGTCGGTATCTTGCAGGCGATTTCCGTGACGGGCGCCGTCACCTACGCGGCAGCCTTCCCGATGATCATGGGTATGGGTATCGGTGCTTCGATTCCGGTTCTGCTCTCCGCGGTCGGCGCAGGCAGAGACGGCAAGCGTACTTCGCTGATCTATCTGCTGATCAATATTTTCGGTACGGTGATCTGTACCGTGCTGTTCTACGGCGGCAATGCGCTGCTGCATTTCCCGTTCATGCAGAACGAGGCGGCAATCGGTATGATCGGTATTGCGACAATGAATACGCTCTACAGAATCGTTGCGATTATCGTCCTGCTGCCGTTTATGAAGTATCTGGAACGCATCACGGACAGACTGCTCCGCAATACGCCGGAAAAGAAGGAAAAGCCCGCTTCCAAAGCCTACGATATCGGGCATCTCGAGGAGCGCTTCCTTGTCAACCCTGTCCTTGCGCTGACACAGAGCAAGGAGGCAATGCAGCGCATGGCGGATCTGACCGAAAACGGTCTGTTCCGTTCATTCGATCTGATTGCGCATTATGACGAAGCGGAGGCAGCAAAGGTCATTGAGGCGGAGGATATCGTCGATCATTACGAGGACATGCTCGGAACCTATCTGATCAAGGTGACGGGCGGTGAGCTGAACCACGAGCAGACGCTGGAGGTTTCGCTCTATCTGCATACGGTCAGCGACTTCGAGCGCGTCAGCGACCACTCCGTCAATATTCAGGAGGCGGCAAAGGAAATCTGGGAGAAAAAGGTGCAGTTCTCCGATGCGGCGCTCGATGAGCTCCGTGTTATGGATGCGGCACTGCGCAGAATCGTCGGGATGACCTTTGAGGCGTTTGAAAAGGGCGATCTGGAGCTTGCCTCCAAGGTTGAGCCGCTGGAGGAATGCATCGACATGCTCTGCCAGACGGCGAAGCTCAATCACGTTGCACGCTTACAGTCGCAGCTTTGCACCTTGCAGCAGGGCTTTGTGTTCAATGATCTGATCGGCAACTTTGAGCGTGTCGCGGATCACTGCTCGAATATTGCGGTTGCACTGGTCGAGCTGCATGCGGATTCGTTTGATACGCATGAATATCTGAGCGATATCAAGAGCCGTCAGAATTCCGATTTCCAGCGGCTTTATGAGCAGTACAGTCAGGAATATGCATTTATGTCATAATCAGAACCGGCAGTTCATTTGTGAGCTGCCGGTTTTTTCGCCGCTTCACGAAAAATTCATAGTCTATTCATATACTTTTTACGAAATCTGCACGACTGTTCGCGGCCGATTTGCTATAATAAATTGATAAAGTGGAATAGTAGGGGGTGAGGCTGTTGGAGCATGCCTATACGGATGTTGTGGAAGAATTCAAATATGATTCAGATAATGAACAATATAACATGGAATATCTGCAATGGCGCAGAGAATCCGATTCCAAGCTCGTTTTCCGCTTTTCCGAGAATAATCTCGAGAGCTTTTATGTGCAGGGAGATGCTGCCGCAAAGCAGGATGCAGGTCTTGCGGAGCGCAGCGCGCTGATGCACTGTGCGCAGGCTGTCGGCGCGGCACTGCTGCTCTTCTTTCTCACGGCGATGGCAGGCGAATCGCTGCTGAATGCTATACTGCGGCTCTTCGGGATTGATATGCATATGGATTTTCTGCTGATCACGATGAAGGGCAGCCAGTGGGCTGTGGTTGCGGCGCGTGCAGTGCTCATGCTGCTGAAATATCTGCTTCCGGCTTGCCTGCTGATTAAGCTCGGCAAGCTGCCGCGCAGGATATTTGCACCGGTTTCGGCGGGCAGTATACCGGAATTCTCCGCCGGTGTCGGCGCGGGCATGGTGATCGCCGGAATATTTGCGCTGATTTCGCAGAAGGAAGGCATCGAGCTTGCACAGAACATTATTTCGTATAAGGATACTGCGGCGGTTGTCGCATACGGTATTTTCAATACGCTCATCGCTTCGGCAGCTGCGGAGCTTTTCCTGCGCGGAACGGTGCTGATGCTGCTGCGGCAGTTCGGCGACCCGTTTGCGGTTGCAGCGACGGCACTGATCGCCTTCCTCTTTCCGAATGAGATGCCGGATCGCATCTGTGAGCTGCTGATCGGACTGGCGGCAGGGTATCTGATGATCCGCGCAGGCTCGCTGCCGAAGTGCATCACGCTGCGGGTTGTGTATACCGGTTTGAGTTATGCGCGGCTGGTTGCAGTGTATAATAATATGGGACGGAAGCTGATGCTCTGGGAATACAGTTTACTGCTGATCTCACTCGGTACGCTGGCACTGGCATTTTTTGTCATGGTGCGCAGACATTCGCTGCCGATGTCAAATCGGCGGATCATACTCAGCAACGGGCAGAAATTCTCTGCGTTTATGCAGACTGTGACTGTGCTGCCGTGGGCAGCGGTCTCCGTGCTGCTGATGCTGGTGCAGATGTTCTTCTGAGCACGGAGGCAGACGGATGTTTGACGATTTTGCAATGATGCGCGAGGCGATTGCCCTCGCAGAGGAGGCTGCGGCGGCAGGCGAGATTCCTGTCGGGGCAGTGGTCGTGGACAGGGAAACGGGCGAGATTCTCGGGCGCGGCAGAAACCGGCGCGAGCAGGATCATTCCCCGACCGCACATGCAGAGATTCTGGCGATAGAGGAGGCTGCGAAAAAGCGCGGCTCATGGCGGCTTTCCGGCTGCAATCTCTATGTGACGCTGGAGCCCTGCCCGATGTGCAGCGGTGCGATTATCAATGCGCGGATCGACAGAGTGATCTTCGGCGCATATGATGAAAAAGCAGGCGCGGTCTGCTCTGTGCAGGAAATGTTCAGCCTGCCGTATAACCATAAACCGCGCGTGACGGGCGGGCTGCTGGAGGAGCCCTGCGCCCGCGTTTTGCAGGAATTCTTTATGCATCTTCGGGACAAATCATAGAATGATTCGCCACTGAGTTTTTTATTTTATGCAAATCGCTGAATACAGATAGAAAAATCCCGCAGCGGATAATAGAAAACGTCGAAATTCTTTTCTTTGCTTGCATTTCTTTGCCGACTGTGATATAATAATAATGTATCATAGTAGGGTAGTATGCAGTCATGTCATTAGGGGGACATGATCTCATCCCACCAAGGAAAGGACTGTATGTTATGGCAACGATTCTTGTAACCGGCGGCTGCGGACTGATCGGCGATCATGTCTGCTCCGGACTGTTGAAAAAAGGCAATACCGTTATCGCAGCAGACAAAAAGGAATCTGACTACAATACCGGAAAGGATAACTATTTTTTCCGGGAGGCTGCCCCGTCGGATCAGGGGAAATACGGCGAGATTTTTGATGAATTTGAGATCGAATATGTGGTGCATCTTGCGTGTACCGTTGACAATGATTTTGGTCCTGTTGTTGATAAGGCACAGTTCGACGAATGCGCTGCATGCGACAAATTCCTCTACAAGCTCGCAATCTCCAAAAACGTGCAGAAGTTTATTCTTCTGAGCTCGACGCAGGTCTACAAGCAGCCGGATACACGCGAGCCTGTCCGTGAAGATGAGCCGGTCAAGCCGGTGACAAATTACGGCAAGCTCAAGGCAAATGAAGAAGCCGCCTTCGCAAATGATGTCCGCAAGAACAAGAACATGATCTGCTGCGTTGCGCGCGTTCCCATGGTCTATTCGCTGCATTTCACCGAAAATCTGATGTCGCGCATCCGCGACCCGAAGGATAAGTCGATTTTCGTGTTCCGTACCGGCGAATACGGCTATCATATGTGCTGCATCCATAATATCTCCGATTTCATCATTGGATTCCTGCGGCAGGCGGACAGCGCCAATTATACCGGCGTCTATAATGTCGCGGATTCCTCGCTTGTGATGGCGTCTGAGATCGTTACATTCATGAAGGAGAATCACCGCCTCGGTCCGGTTCTGCAAAAGACGAGCCTTTCGGGCGGTCTGAAGCTCAAAATTTTCGGTGATCCCGAGCAGAAAACGAATTATCGCTGGCTCGATGTCACCACAATCGACAAGAATTTTATGTTTGATACGACAAAGGCATCGCGTATCTGCCCGTTCCGCTGGAACATAAAGAATACGAAATAATCTGGGTTTGCATACAGGCAAGCGACGGTGAAAAGCCGCCGCTTGTTCTGTTGTATTCATAAACTTTATATTTCAAAACGAAAGGAATATCAGCCAATGATTCAGCCGATTCTTGACCGTGATTTTGTCCCGGCGGTATATTTCAACCGCGATTTCCTCGCAAAGGCAACGAGACCGTTTTCGATTGCCGTGGAGCGTGAGGACGGACTCGTTTACCGCCGCGATACGAAGCTCGGCGACAACAGGGAGGAAAACTGCCGCTATGCAGAGCGTCTGATCAAGACGATCCTCTGGTGCGCCGGCGGCTGGAAGGTCATGCTGGCAGGCGATCACGATGTATACGAATACATCCGTGATGCATATACGAAAGAGGGACTGCGTGCCTTTGACGTCGATTTCTGGAGTACGACCTATGAGCGTGATTTCGAGGTCGAGGAGCGCGATTTTGCAGATATGCCGCAGAATCAGGTGCGTCCGCTGTCGATCGGCAGAAATCTCGACGGCTGCCGCGTCGGATTTGATGCAGGCGGATCGGATATGAAGGTCGCTGCGGTCGTCAACGGCGAGACCGTCTGGGCAGAGGAGATTGTCTGGCTGCCGAAGCTCGCAGAGGATATTGCATATCATCATGAGCATATCAAAAATGCAATTCTGAAAGCCGCAGAGCATATGCCGAGCTTTGACGCAGTCGGCGTCAGCACCGCAGGCGTGCTGGTTGCAAACCGTGCAATGGTCTCGCATCTGTTCCTCAAAGTGCCGAAGGATACGCAGGGAGAGGCATGCAAGAATGTCTATGTCGATGTGCTTGAGGAGCTCGGCGTGCCCTATGCCGTAGCGAATGACGGCGACGTCGCGGCACTGGCTGCATCCATGGCAATGGACGTCAACGGCGTGCTCGGCATCGCAATGGGCACCTCCGAGGCAGGCGGCTATGTCGATATCAACGGCAATGTCACCGGCTGGCACAATGAGCTGGCATTCGTTCCGGTTGACTATAATCCGGATTCGCCGGTCGATGAGTGGTCGGGCGATTACGGCTGCGGCGTCAAGTATTTCTCGCAGGATGCGGTCATCCGTCTGGCACCGAAGGCGGGCATTGAACTGGATGAGAGCCTGACGCTTGCGGAGAAGCTCAAGGCAGTGCAGAAGGTGCTTGCAGAGGGACATGAGGGTGCGAAGGATATCTTCCGCACGATCGGTACCTACTTCGGCTATGCAATCGCAAACTATGCGGATTTCTATGATATCCGTTATCTCCAGATCAGCGGCAGAGTCACGTCTGGTTTGGGCGGTGATCTGATTATCGAGAAGGCAAAGGAAGTTCTCGAAAAGGAATTCCCCGCACTGTATCAGCAGATTCAGTTCATTCTGCCGGATGAAATGGACCGCAGAGTCGGTCAGGCAGTTGCGGCTGCATCGCTTCCGGCAACGAAATAAGGTATCGCTTTGCGATGATTTGAAATGGGCTGCGCGCCCAAACTGCGCCAAAGGGACACTGTCCCTTTGGAATCCCGTTGATATATTTTACCGCGCACATCCGGAATGGCGCGCACCGGCATCAGCCGGATTTCTGAATGCGGTTTTCTGTTTTCCCACGCTTCTGATTTGTCTGCCGACCGGCAGGCATATCGCCGGAAAGCACGAAATCAGCGGAAAACAGATTCCGCAGACCTGAACGATATAAGGAGAAAATGATATGATACTGAAAAACCTGCTCCTTGCGGGCAAGCTGACCGATATCACGATTGAAAACGGCACGATTACTGCGATTGCGCCGGCATCTGCACAGACCGCCGGTGAGGACTGCACAGGTCTTTCCGTGATTCCGGGCCTTGTGGATATGCATTCGCACGGCTGTGTCGGCAAGGATACCATGGACGGTGAATTCGAGGAAATGTGCGCATTTCTTGCGAAGAACGGCACGACCTCGTGGCTCCCGACAACCATGACGCAGAGCTATGAGGCGATCAAAAAGGTCACCGAGGGTAATACGGACGTCCCCGGTACGCGCATCCTCGGCTTCCATATGGAAGGACCGTACATCAATGAGAAGAAAAAGGGCGCGCAGAACGGCAAGTTCATCCGCAACCCCGATCTCACGGAATTCAAGTCGCTCAAGGGCATGCGTGTCGTGACGATTGCGCCGGAGCTCGAGGGCAGCATGGAGTTCATCAAAGAATGCGGCGCACTCGTCTGCATCGGTCATACGGATGCGGATTATGATACCTGCATCAAGGCGATTGAGGCAGGCGCAAACTGCCTGACGCATACCTTCAATGCCATGCCCGGCATCCACCACAGAAATCCGGGTCCGATTCCGGCAGCGCTTGCAAAGAATATTTATGTGCAGGCAATTACGGACGGTCTGCATCTGCATCCGGCAATCGTCATGATGCTCTATAAGATGTTCGGTCCGGAGCGCATGGTTATTATCAGCGATTCGATGCGTGCGACGGGTCTCGGCGACGGCATGTATGAGTTCGGCGGTCAGGATATTGAGGTCAAGGACGGCGTTGCACGCACTATGGACGGCGCGATTGCAGGCTCGACCTCGACGCTCTGGCGCTGTGTCAAGCAGGCGGCGAGCTTCGGCATTCCGTTTGCAGATGCTGTCCGCATGGCGACCAAAACGCCGGCTGACATGATCGGCGCGGACAAAAAGGGCAGAATCGAAGTCGGCGCGGATGCTGACCTGATTCTGCTTGACAAGGACTGCGAAATTGCAAAGGTCATGATCGCAGGCGAATTTTTCGGGTAATTAAGGTATCTTCGATGGATTGAAATGGGGACTCCGTTCCCATCCTCCTGCCAGAGGGACAAATGTCCCTTTGGCGGAGTTTGAGGCGAAGCCTCATTATAACCATCGGAGATACCTATAACAATGAAAAGAGGTAATTTTTCTTATGCAGACAGTTCTGGTACTGTTTGGCGGTGTCTCTCCGGAGCACGCGGTTTCGCTGGTTTCGGCAGAGGCGGTGCTCCGCAACATGAACAAGGAAAACCGCAGAATTCTGCCGGTCGGCATCACGCTCGAGGGCAAATGGCTGCTGTTCGGCGGCGAGGATTATAAGGATATTGCAGAAGATAAGTGGGAGCAGAATCCCGCAAACCGCACTGCATTCCTTTCGCCGGAGCGCGGCGCAGGTCTCTGTATCGTCAATGCAGACGGCATCGAGACCGTTCCGGTCGATGTGATTTTCCCCGTCCTGCACGGCGAAAACGGTGAGGACGGCTCGATTCAGGGTCTGTTCCAGCTTTCCGGCATCCCGTATGTCGGATGTCATGTCTGTGCGGCAGCAGCATCCATGGATAAATCCGTCACGAAGCTGATCGCTGCGACAACCGGTGTCCGTCAGGCAAACTGGCTGACGCTGCGCAGGGCGGATTTTCAGCAGGATGCAGCGGCAATGTGCCGTCAGATTATGGAGAATATTGCGTTTCCGGTGTTCATCAAGCCTTGCAGCACCGGCTCATCTGTCGGCGTTTCCAAGGTCAAGACTGAAGCCGATCTGCTGCCTGCACTGGAAAATGCATTCAAATTTGACAAAAAGATTCTTGCCGAGGAATTTATCAACGGCAGAGAGATCGAGGTCGCAGTGCTCGGAAATGACTGCCCGAAGGCTGCAACCGCCGGCGAAATTGACGCAGGTGCAGAGTTTTACGATTATGAGACGAAGTATGTGACATCGACCTCGCAGGCATTTATTCCGGCGCGGATCAGCGAGACACTGAATGCACAGGTGCGCGATTGGGCAGTCAAGATTTTTACGGCGCTCGGCTGTTCGGGACTTTCCCGCGTGGATTTCTTTGTCACGCGCGATACGAATGAGATCGTATTCAATGAGATCAACACTCTGCCCGGATTTACGCCGATTTCGATGTATCCGAAGATGTGGGGCGCGGACGGTCTGCCGTTTGCGGCGCTGCTGGATCGCGTGATCGCACTGGCAGCGGAGGCTTGATATGGCACTGCTACAGGAAGATCTGCATGTACGGATGACATTCGGCGAAATCGCAGCGCGCATCCGTGCAGAGCTCATAAACTGCCCTGACCCGACCGCGGAGGTCTCCGGCTTCAGCACGGATACGCGGACGATTGCGCAGGGAAACTGCTTCATCGCGCTCAAGGGCGAGAATTTTAACGGCAATGCATATGCGAAGCAGGCGGCGGAAAAGGGCGCAGTGCTTTGCATTCTTTCCGAGCAGCCGCCGGAGGATCCGGGCGTGCCGTATCTGATTGCAGCGGGCGACGCTTATGGCAATCTTGCGGAGAGCTGTATTCGTACCTATAAACAGAAGGGCTTGCGTGTTGTCGGCGTGACGGGCAGCAGCGGCAAGACGACCGTCAAGGATATGACGGCGCATGTGCTTGCAGCAAAATACCGTACATACGCGACTTCCGGAAACCATAACAATCATGTCGGCGTGCCGTATACGATTCTGCATATGCCGCCGGAGACGGAGATTGCCGTCATTGAAATGGGCATGAACCACGCAGGCGAGATTCTCCATTTGTCGGATATTGCGGAGCCGGATATGGCAATTATTACGAATATCGGCACGGCGCATATCGGCAATCTCGGCTCGCAGGAAAATATTTTTCTTGCAAAAACTGAGCTGATCGAAAATATGCCGGAATCAGGACGCGGCGGTACGCTGATCGTTCCGGCGGAGGATGCATTCCTGCACGGCAAAATGACGGAGCTGCGTGCAAAAACAAATGTTGTATACAGTGCGCGGTGCGGTAGTCCGGATGCGGAGCTGCTGGCGGAAAGCATTGTTGAAAGTGCAGAAAATACGCGCTTTACGCTGCGATATGCCGTGGACGGCAGTACCGCGGAGACGGTGCTCCCGATGACGGGGCTGCACAATGTCACCGATGCGCTGCTTGCGGTGCATACCGGTCTGCTGCTCGGCATGACGCTCCGTGAGTGTGCTGATGCACTCGGCAGCTTTGTGCCCGGTGCGATGCGCTCGGAACGTGTGAAATACGGAAATGTCACGATTATACGCGATTATTATAATGCAAATCCCGAAGCAATGGCGGCTGCACTGCAAGCCTTCGGGCTGATTGCAGGGAATGCGCGGAAATGGGCGATTCTCGGCAATATGAATGAGCTCGGCGAATTTGCTGCCGACCGTCACCGCGAGCTCGGTGCACTTTGCAGAAAGTATGCGGATGAGGTCTTTTTCTGCGGCGAGAATTATCAGGATTTTGCTGCGGGCTATGGCGATGCAGGCTGTGCATTTCCGACGCAGGACCTGCTGATGGAAGCGCTGGATGCATTGCTGCGGACACATGTCGGTGAGCCGGTCTGTTTCCTGATCAAGGGCTCGCGCGGGATGCATATGGAGCGTGTGAATGATATGCTGGAAACGATGTTCGGCGGCAAATAAAGGACGGTACTATGAAACTGGAATATCAATGTGCGGCGCTGGAAGCGGTGCTGTTTGCGGCAGGGGAGCCCATGGAGACGGATCGTATCGCGGAGGCGCTCGGCATGACCGCGGAGGAGATTCAAGCGGCAGCCGGTGCGCTGATGACGGCGCTCGAGGAATCCGGCAGCGGCTTGCAGATTCTTCCGCTCGGCGAAAGCTGGCAGCTTACAACGCGCGCCGATTTTGCGGAGGAAATCCGCGCGGCGCTGGAGGTCAAGCGGAATACGCCGCTCTCGAATGCTGCCATGGAGGCGCTGACGATCATCGCCTATAATCAGCCTGTCACGAAGGGCTTTGTCGAGCGCGTGCGCGGCGTGGACAGCGGTTCGGTTGTCAATACGCTTGTGGAGCGCGGACTGCTCGAGGAAGCCGGACGCATCGAGGTGCCGGGCAGACCGGTTACCTACCGCACAACGGCGCATTTCCTGCGGACATTCGGGATGCAGTCGCTTGCCGATCTGCCGCCGCTCCCGACGGGCAGCGAGACGGAAGATCTCTTCGAGGTACAGTCTGCCGAGGGCGAGGATACGGTCGAGGAATATGAGGATGCACTGCCGGAGCTCGACAATCTCGAAACGGTCGAGACGCCGGAGCCGGATGCGGAGACAGATGTGCAGTAATCACAAAACAGCCGCGAATCCGGCGTAAGTTCGTCGGTTTCACGGCTGCTTTTTATTTGTCGCTTTTCTGTTTCAGATGCCGCAGGACGTATTCGCAGGCGGCGCAGGGGAGTATCCCGAGCGTATAGCTCAGCATATCGGCATTGGAATAGCCCGTGCCGATGATGATGCGCAGCAGCCGGTTTGTAATGTGCATCTTGTCACAGAAGCCCCAGAGCTGCAAGAATTCCACGCAGAATGCAAACAGCAGGATGCAGACCGGCAGCAGCAGACCGTACCGCGGCTTTTCCGGCGAGACTGTGCGGCAGATTGTGTAGAGCAGAATGACCACGAGGACGTCGCCGAGCTGCAAGCGTACCCAGCCGTGCGCGAACATGCCGATCAGGATTTCGATGCCGAAGAGGATTGCCGATGCGATCCCCATGATGATTCGGATGCGGCGGTTCATGCAGGCATCTCCACGGTGACGGTGATAGTATTTTCCGGAATGATCCATTCAGGGTTTGAAGCAACTGTCACTTCCATGACGCCGCATCTGTTTCCGACGAGAATCGCCTGCCCGTCATCTGTAATGCGCGGCATATCCGGATTGCCGTCCTGCCAGATCGCCGATGTGATATACATGCACGGGATATTTTCATAGCAGCAGATGTCATTCACGGATATGACAGTATTGGGCGCGGTCTGATAATCGTTCAGTGCGACTGACGGCATTCCGCCGTTTGAATCATTGGCACGGATGCGCGCAAGTGCAAGGACATAGCCGTCAAACAGCAGGATGCCTGCGGCGGTGAGGAAGATGATTTTTTTGTTGATCATGATTGACTCCTTTCAGATCCAGACGAGATAGAGTCCGGTTTCATAGTTGATGAGTGCACCGCTGCCGATATACCACTGTCCGGCGCGTCTGGACGGAAAATAGGTGTATGCATGGCTGAGATCGTCAGTGAATCCGGCGATAATCAGCTGCTCGTATACAAAGGAAGGCAGAGCAGACGGTCGGTTCAGCTGGTAGAGCTGATCCGGCTGACAGTACTGACGATTCTCCTCATATTCCGCTTCGGAAAGCGGCTGGTTCTGATAGCAGGTCACGCCTTTGTAGCTTTCCAGTTTTTCGGCATACTGCTTCAGGGTTTCCTGATCCGTGTGGATGAAGAAGTACGCGCTTGGCACATAATCCTGCGCAGGCATACAGGGCTCGGTACGGAAGTAATAATCCTTACAGACGGACGGTAGCTTCTCCGGCAGGATACTATGGGCTGTCAGGGGAGAGCTGCGGACGCCTTGCGAAAAGACAAACTGTTTTGCACGGTATAATAAAGGCATCCGCTTAAAGTTCAGGCAGATGAGCGGTGCTGCGAGTGCAGCGGCTGTCAGTGTGATGCCGATGATGCGTGAGATCAGCAGAGGAATGCGGCATTTTCCGGTTTTTTCGCTGCGCTTGAAGAAGAACGGAATGATGCCGAAACCGAAGATCAGAACCGGCAGTGCCAGCTTTAAGGTGATGCCGATTGTGGCGATGAGGAAAAGCAGAACCGGATAAAGTGCGATGCCGCAGCCGATATTGACTGCTCTCACGCGCTTCCGCCGCTGTGAAAGAGCCGGCTTCACATGTTGAGCAGGCGGCGGATTGGACATTGTATTTGTTTGGTTCATAATGATTCCCTTTCGTGTCAATACCAGGATGATATACGTATTTTGTTTTTGCGGGGGATTTCTGCGGCAGATTCCGCAAGGCTGTCAGTGATGCACTGGGATTGAGCGGGATTATCCTCTCTGATCAACCGGCAGTGCCGTAAGCTGCTGGATCAGAAGCTGTGCGGAATAATTCCAGCTCAGGTCCTTGTGTTCACGGTAATTGTCTACGCGCGATCTTCCTTCGCGGACAACATAATCCCATTTGTCTGCGCGAACGAGCAGTTCACGGTAATGCGCCATGACATTGTAGGCATCGTCTGAGAGCTCGCAGAGTGTTTTGACATCCAGCTCACTGAGCGTGCCCTGTTCCCAGCGGCGGATATTGTATTCTGCAATGCGCGCATCGGGGCGGCTGAAACAGAGTCCGCCGAGCATGACGATGAACAAGCCCGTCAGGACGGCAGCCGTCGGCAGTTTTGCCGTAAACTGCCGCACAAGCAGTACCAGAAATACCATCGTGAGCAGCACCATAAACCATGTGGTATAGACACGCAGCGGCGTCATGCCGTAGGCGCTGATATAGAGCACCATTTTGGCAAGTGCGGTTGCAATGATAAACAGTGTGAACAGGCAGAGAATCACCGCGTAGACGGTCAGTGCCTTCGGACGGTCTGCGCCGCCCTTTTTCGCGCAGCCGGTCAGCACGAGAAGTACGATCAGATTGATGACCGCGATTGCGCAGAGTTCAAAGAAACCGCGGCGCGCATATTCGGAATAGATCATGCCTTCGGGGAGCTTGCCTGCAAAGGCGGAGAGAAAATAGTTTGTCTGCGAGATTACGTATACAAGATACAGCAGGCAGATCGGCGTGACGCCCGCATAGAGCCCGAGATTCGGAGCGAAGCGCAGACCGTTGAGCTTTTCGGCATAAACTGCATCGGAAGGGAACGGGTCCGGCTTGCGCTTGCGCTGTGCAGCGCTGAAAAGAAACGCGAACAGCCAGATGCCGCAGGGAATGCCGAACAGCAGCTGCAAGATCAGCTGGACGGCGTTTTCCGTCAGCATGTTTCCGAACTGTCCGAACAGCTTTTCGATACCGGAATCCGCGCTTGCCAGCAGCACGCCGACCACAATCGTCAGCGGAATTGTCACAAGCAGTCCGAGCACGGTTGTCTTGACTGCCGTGGCTGCCGCAGATTTCTTCATGGAATCGGAGACTGCCTGCGGACCCGCCGTGAAATGCTGAAACGGCTTCTCAATGACAGAGGCACAGAGGTCCAGCGGAAAATACCGCGTGACGAATCCGGCGCCGCCGCAGACGGCATGTGTCCGCCAGACGATTGCCGGCATCAGAAAGAGGAAGGTCAGTCCGTGTACCAGTGCGGATGCCGTAATCGAAAAGCTCAGCGAGAAAATGCAGATTACAGCGCCGAGGAGCCGGTGTACCGGTTTCGGCTTGCAGCCGGATTTCCGGATATACAGTGCGCTGAATCCATACAGCAGCAGGAAGCAGAGCGTCGTCACGATGCCGTCTGCCATGACAATGACATAGCGCATCATCAGGAAGCCGAGCAGGCAGGAGAGACATGCAAAGACGGCATCATGCGGCAGGGTATCCCATTTTGTCGCCGTATGCGGCGTATAGGTGCGCGGCATTGCCGCCTGCGTATACACAAGCTGACCGGCAGGCGCGGGGATTTCCGGCTGCGGGGGCATCAGTGTGTTTTCTGCGGGGATTTCGTTCTGTTCGTTCATATGTGTTCTCCTTCTTACATATATTTTGCGAGCTGCTCACCGATTTTGCCCATGCGCTGATAGGTGATGAATTTGCAGATCATATCGGTAAATTTGCCGTATCGGCGGTAGAGCAGATTGAAGATCAGATAGGGCATCCGCTGTGATTTGGTCTGCGGCAGCCGTTTCCGGATATTTTTCAGGCTGTAGACGCTGTCATAGACATGCAGATAGCCTTTGTAGAGCTCCTCTGCGGTCATGCCCTGCGGCTGGAATACCACATGCGCGGTGTTGTAAAGCGAGAGGTCATGCGAGGTAATGCGTCCGGCGCGCTGCATTCTGTCATAGAGCGCGGTGCCGGGGTAGGGTGTCAGGATATGCGAGGTCACGGTTTCAATGCGGTTTTTGACAATCCAGTCCACGGTTGCATCGAAGGTCTCCGGCGTATCGCCGTCGAGTCCGAAGACGAAGCTGCCGTTGATCATGATGCCGCGCTTGTGGATTTCCCGAATCGCCTGCTCATATTCCTTCGTGGAATTCTGTACCTTGTGGACATTCTGCACCGATTCCGGATTGATGCTCTCGAAGCCGATGAACAGGCTCTGACAGCCGCTTTTGCGCATCATGTCGAGCAGCTTGGGGTCCTTTGCGGCATTGATCGAGACCGCAGCCTGCCATTTGAGCTTCATCGGCATGAGCTCTTTGAGCAAGGCTTTGGTCCATTTCGGATTGCCTGCGAAATTATCGTCGATGAACATGATATGTCTGGTGCCTGCCTGTCGGATCTCGCGCAGGACATCCGGTATCGGGCGGTTGACGAAGTGGTGCGACTTTGCGCTGTTATAGCAGAAATCACAGCGGAACGGACAGCCGCGGCTTGTGTGGATGACACTGGTATAGAGGTATTTTCCGCGGTCGATCAGATCGTAGGCAGGGGAGACGATGTCCTCACCGCGCAGCTTTCCGCTGCATCGGTATCGCTTTTTGAGGCAGCCGTTCTGCGCATCGCGGACAATATCCCTCCATGTGCCCTCTGCTGCGCCGATACACAAAACGTCGAAGGCGTTTTCGGGGATTGTCTCATAAGCGGTCGTGATATGGATGCCGCCTGCGACGACGATTGCGCCGCGTTTGCGAAAGCGCTTTGCGATCTGCATGGCATGGGGCAGCGTATCGACCGTGACAGAGATGCCGACGATATCGGGATGATCGTCATAATTGACCGGCTCGATGTTTTCATTTTCGAGCACGATGCGGTGTTCATCACGCAGCAGCGCGGCAACGGTCAGCAGTCCGAGCGGCGGTGCCATATGGAGCTTTAAGTCGGTATCCATGGGGCGTTTGATCATTCTTGGCTGGACGAGCTTGATATACATGATGACACCTCCCTTGTGTATTGTGTCGGGTATTTCTTTTTCATGTCGGAGGCGAGTTTACATGCGGCAGCGAGAAATATCAGAAGAATGGCGAGCACGGCAGTCAGACCTTTCAGGATTGCTTTGCGGTGCAGCCTTTTCTTCCGCAGCAGTTCCGGCTGCCGCATCCGGTACTCTTCCTCGCTCAGATATGTGATTCCGTTATGCTGATACATGATGTCCGCGCCGGATTCAGTGCTGTACAAGAATCGAGATCAGTGCAGCGAAGGCGAGCAGCGTCATCAGCCAGCCGGTGAGGCAGTAGAACCGCGGCTTGCTGACCGGCATTTCATCACTGCCCTGCACCCAGCTGATCTTTGCAATATGAACGATCAGTTGATAGAGGAAGAACCAGACTGCGCCGGTAATCAGTGCGCATACGAAAAATACAGCGATCATTTTCATAATTTTCTCCTTCCTGCGGGCAGTGCCCGTCTCCGTTTTGCTTTGCCTTTATGCAGCGATATTTGCAGGACAGTCCGCCGCCTATTCGGCAGATTGTTGTGCCGGATTATTCGTTTTTGACATATTCCAAAACGTCCCCCGGCTGACAGTCCAGTTCGCGGCAGATTGCCTCGAGCGTTGAGAAGCGTACTGCTTTTGCTTTGTTGTTCTTGAGAATCGAAAGATTTGCCGGTGTGATGTCCACGCGCTCGGCAAGCTCTCCGGCGGAGATCTTGCGCTTTGCCATCATCACATCGAGATTGACCATGATCGGCATGATGCTCCGCTCCTTTCAGATTGTAAAGTCATTTTCTTCACGCAGTTCAATTGCTGCTTCCAGCATGTTTTTCATCACGCGCAGCAGCAGTCCGGCGAATGCCGCGATGAATGCGACGAAGAACGCCGTAAACCGCCAGAATGTCAGCGCCAGCCAGACCGCTGCGACGCCGAAGGAGCACCATGCAATGAGCCGCAGACAAACTGCGTTCTCCTTGACAAAAACCTCATGCTTCGCAAAGCGGTTCAGCATCTTCAGCAGCTGCCAGAGTGCGATGATGCCGAGGATTGCACTCAGATACAGTGCGATATTGAGTTCGACGTGAATCGGTTTCCCGCCGTTTAACGCGCCGGAAATCGCATCGTACCATTCCGTGATGATCGGGATGCAGAAGAGAGAGACAACCCCGAGGATCAGCGTTGCAATTGTCAGGCAGCGCGAGAGAAAAAGTGATTTTTCGGAATTCCATTTGATTTTCATGTTTGACCACTCCTTTTGTGTTGTTGCACTTAGTATAGCACATAAATTTCTGTTTGTCAATAGTTTTTTATCGAATTTCGATATATTTTTTTTGAAAAACGGAATATCCGTCCGGAAGGAGGAGACATATACACCGTGAAATCCAAGCTGATACTGAAAAAACATACCAAAATAATCCTGCTGCTGATTCTGCCCTTTGCGGCGGCAGGAATGCTGCTTCTGGCAAAAAATCTTTATGCGCGCTTTGTGGTGCCGTGGATGCCGCCCTGTATCCTGCGGACGCTGACGGGCTGGAAGTGCCCCTCCTGCGGCATGACCCACGCGGTCTATGCACTTTGCAGGCTGGACTTTGCAGAGGTGCTGCGGCAGAATGCGATGCTGCTGCTCGGCATGATCCTTGCCCTGCTGCGCTATGCGGAGATGTGGTGCAGTGCGCTCGGCAGACCGAAAAAGCTGATTCCGCGGAACAAATGGTTCTGGATTGCTGTGCTGCTGACCTGGTTCGGATATACGATTCTGCGGAATGTACTGCACATATGAAAACAGCCATAGACCTAATCTTTATAAATTGGAATTTGGCGGGGCGGTCGGGGGACATTGTGGGGACGCTGTCCCCACACCCCTGCCTAGGGGATACTATCCCCTAGGAACCCCGCTGCTGCTCCGTACCAGCCCCATAAAGGGGCTGATGCGGAGCAGAAATGGGATTCTC
>JAFZPP010000042.1 GCA_017550285.1 Oscillospiraceae bacterium | reverse complement strand
GCACGGGTCGGCGTCAGGCAGCCGTCTGTTTCCAATGCAATCGCAGATCTGGAACGGGAAATAAACATGCAGCTGTTTGAACGCGCAGCAAGGGGTGTGAAGCTGACAAAGCCCGGAAAAGAATTCTTCTCCGAAATACACACACTTTGTCAGAGTGTTGCGCGAATGGAGGAACGGTATCAGCCCGTTGTATTCCGCTGATATAAATAAAAGCAATAAACCGAATATAGAGTATGCCTATTGACAATATATGCGTTTACATGGTATAATGTACACAATAAGACTACCAAAGCAGTATGAATTAAAGATAACCTTATGAGGTGATAATATGACAGACGCAATCCGCCGTGCGGTCTATGAAAAATATATCGCGCCCACAAAAGCGGAACGCCCGGATTATATCGGCGTGGAGATCGAAATGCCTGTCGTCAATCTGAACGGCGAAGCAGTTGATGAACGAATCGCTATCCATACGGCAGAAGCTTTTTCCGCACATTTCGGCTTTGAACCGGAGCATCACGATGCAGAGGGCAATTTCATCTCTGCAAAACACGCGGAGACAGGCGATATTCTCTCCTTTGACTGCTGCTATTCCAATCTGGAACTTTCCTTCGGCAAGGCTGCCGGTCTGTTTGAGATCAAAGAGCGTTTTGAGAACTATATCCGCTTTCTGAATTCAGAATTTGCAAAGCATGACTATATCCTGACCGGCATGGGCATCAATCCGGCTGCGAATATCAACCGCAATCAGCCTATTAAAAATGAGCGTTACCGGATGCTCTATCACTATCTGCATTCTTATCCGCAGCACACCGGCGAGGTAGCGATGCGGTTCCATGCGCGCCCGGATTTCGGCACCTTTACCAGCGCTTCACAGGTGCAGCTTGATGTCCGCTGTGACGATCTGATCGACACGGTCAATGTGTTCGGGCTGCTGGAGCCCTACAAGGCGCTGCTGTTTGCAAATTCCTATCTGCCGGATTTTCCGGAATATCTCTGCGTGCGGAATATGCTCTGGGAGCACAGTATGCAGGGCTACAATCCGCACAATATCGGAATGTTTGCTAAGCCGCTTGCTGATACGGACGAGCTGATCGACTACATCGGTACACAGTCGATCTACTGCACAATGCGGGACGGAAAATATGTCGATTTCACACCTGTTACGGTCAATGAGTATTTTTCGCGTGACAGCATCAACGGCGTATATTTTGACGGAGAGACCTACCGGACGATTACATTTTCGCCGGAAACCAGTGATCTCGATCATTTGCGTACTTTCAAATTTGAAGACCTGACATTCCGCGGTACGATCGAATACCGCAGTTCCTGCTGCCAGCCGCTTTCGGAGGCGCTGACAGTCGCGGCATTCCATACCGGACTGAAAGAGAAGCTGCCGGAACTGAAAGAATTGCTGGAACAGGACAACGTGATCTATACGCATGGATTCAGCGCGGCAGAACTGCAAAAACTGCTTTCAAAGCGACATCTGCCGCAATGGCTCGATGAAGCTGCGATCGAAAAGCAGCTGCTCCGCATTCTTGATCTAGCCGCAGACGGTCTGCGGAAAAGGCAGCGCGGGGAAGAATCATTGCTTGCGCCGTTGTACCGGCGGACAGCTTTGCATACCAATCCGGCAAAGGCGATGCTGGAAGGCATCGAAAGCGGAATCCCGATTTCCGAATTTATCCGGCAGTATGCGGCGATCTGAGGTGTGCTGAATGAAGAAATACGATCTCCGCGGATGCTTCGGCATTGAGCGCGAAACGCTGCGTGTGGACAGTGCCGGACGGCTTGCGCAAACACCGCATCCATTTGCCTATGATCCGCATATCACCCGCGATTTCTGTGAAAATCAGATCGAGCTGGTCACGCCGGTCGCGGACAGCATTTACGGCTCATTGCAGCATCTTGCCGATCTTGACAGGAAGGTGCGCGATGTACTTTCACAAAACGGCGAAACACTCTGGCTATACAGCAATCCGCCGCATTTTGACAGCGAGGATGAAATTCCGATTGCCGATTTCACCGGCGATCATTCCTCGAAGCGCCAGTACCGCGAAATACTGGAAAAGAAATACGGCAAAAAGCTGATGCTGTTTTCCGGCATTCACTTCAACTTCTCATTTTCTGAGGATTATCTACATACACTGAATACAGAAAATCAAGATTTCCGCAATTTTCGGGATGCACTCTATCTGCGGCTCTACAAGCAGCTCATGCAGCACAGCTTTCTGCTTGTGCTGCTGACCGCGGCAAGTCCGGCCTATGATTTATCGCTTGACAGCGACGGAAAATGTGGTATAATAAAAAGTAAGTATTCTTCCATGCGCAACAGCGAGCGCGGCTATTGGAACCGCTTTCTGCCTGTGCTTGACCACAGCAGCCTTTCCGCACTCACGGAAAGCATCCGGCGGTATGTCGATTCCGGCGCGCTGTATTCTGCAAGCGAGCTGTATCTGCCGGTACGGTTAAAGCCGCAGGGGCTCAATACGCTTGACAATCTTGCAGAAAACGGCGTCGATCACATCGAACTGCGGATGTTTGACTTAAATCCGGAAGCGCCCCTCGGTATTGACGGCAGGGACCTGAATTTTGCGCATTTGCTGATGCTGTATCTGCTCTCGTTGCCGGATTTTGATTTTACGGCTGATTTGCAGGCAGAGGCGGTTCAGGATCACAAAAATGCGGCATTGATCGAACCGGATGCAGACATGCTGATTCGTGCCGAAGCCGTGCTGACGGATATGGAACAGTATTTCTCCGATGACGCAGAAGCGCTTACAGTCATCGGATTTGAGTCTGACAAGCTGAACAGCCGTAGAAACAGCGAAATTTTGACAGACAGTTATTTCAACCAGTAAGGCGGTGGAACCCATGTGTGAGCTGCTCGGCTTCACATCTGCAAGAAAAACAGATATTCGTGACTGGCTGCGAAAATTCTATGCCCACAGCGTGCAGAATCCACACGGCTGGGGCCTGATGTATGAAGCCGACGGACAGCGCGAGATCGTGAAGGAAGCTGTCAGTGCCGCTGAAAGTCTGATTCTCGACGATCTGATTGAGAGTATGCCAGAGCAGAAAACCACGCTTGCACATATCCGCTTTGCGACAGTCGGTTCAATCAGTGAGCGGAACTGTCACCCGTTCACGGCCTCCGACGATTCGGGCAGAGAGTGGACGCTGATCCATAACGGCACAATTTTCAATGGTAAGCATAATCATCGCTATGCCGCCGAGCAGCTGGGCGATACAGATTCTGAGCGCTTTTTTCTGTATCTGATCGACACGGTAAATGAACAGCTTGCGAAGTCTGTGCCGACAGAACGTGCGCGGTTTGAGTGTATCAATCACTTTATTGCAGAAAATGCGCCGCGCAACAAGCTGAATCTCATGATCTGGGACGGCGATCTGCTGTATGTGCATAAGAATCTCATCAACACGCTCTGCTTCAAACGGCTTGATGACGGCATCATCTTTGCGACAAAGCCGCTGGACGACGGCGTCTGGGTGCCGTTCCCGATGGCACAGGTCATTGCGTATAAGCATGGGCAGGAGGTCTACCGCGGCGACCGTCACAAGGGCGCTTTCATCCCGACACTCGAATATATCACTGCGATGGATGCCATGCATATCTGAATGCAGCAGGAGGGCGCATGATGTTACCGACGATTGACAAAGAGCGACTGACCGCTGATTTTCTCAGCCTGACAACCGGCAGCGCCGAAAGTCTGGATGAACGCCGTGTTGCCTGTCTGCTCACCGATATATTACAATCTATCGGCTTTTCCGTATCAGAGGATGATGCGGGACAAAAGCTCGGCGGCAATACCGGAAATCTGTACGGCTTTCTCAAAGGCACGATACCCGGCTTGCCGCTGTTGTTTTCTGCGCATATGGATACTGTCAGACCGGGCGTGAATAAGCATCCTGTTCTGCATGCGGACGGAACATTTACTTCGGACGGAACAACGGTGCTCGGTGCAGACGATGCGGCTGGACTTACCGAAATACTGGAGGGAATCCGCAGTGTGCGGGAAGCCGGACTGCCGCATCGGGATATCGAAATCCTGTTTCTGGTTGCAGAGGAAATCTATATTCAAGGCAGCAGCGTATTCGATTTTAGCCGGATCCGTGCAAAAGAGGCGTATGTTCTGGATATGAGCGGGGAGGTCGGAAGTGCAGCAGTCCGCGCCCCGTCGCTGATTTCATTTCAGGTGACTGTGAAGGGAAAAGCGTCTCATGCCGGCTTTGCACCGGAAAACGGAATCCATGCCATTGCTGCGGCAGCAAAGGCAATTGCCCGCTTGCCGCAGGGGCGTATTGACGACGAAACCACCTGCAATATCGGCACGATTACGGG
>JAFZPP010000002.1 GCA_017550285.1 Oscillospiraceae bacterium | reverse complement strand
GTTCTTGAAGAGACAAGATTCACAGGAACTGACGATGAAAAAGCTGACGTTAACCGCATGGGCGAATATTCTTTACCGTAAGGGGATGATTGACTCAGCAAAGCTCGGACGAATGATTACGCTGATCGAAGCGATGAAGGAGACAAAATCAGGGCAGTCAGCAGCAAGCTGACTGTCCCCTCCAAAACTCGATTTTCCTCTTGACAAAACGCGATTGGTGTGGTAACATAGTATTACAGATTACATCCGATCGTGATAGGAGAGTGCAAAATGGACATCTACCAAATCGCAAACCAGATGAAAGCAGAGCGTAAGACGATCTTTGATGTGCCGATGCGCGTGACATTTTATGCCCGTGTCTCGACTACACGCGAGGAGCAGGAAAACTCCATCGAGAATCAGATTACATTCTTTACAGACATGATTCAGCAGAACCCGAACTGGACATTCGTACCGGGCTATGTTGACCGCATCCGGGGAGAAGCTGCGGAAAACCGTGTCAACTTCATGCGCATGATTGAGGACGGCAAAGCCGGACTGTTCGATTTGGTGCTGACGAAAGAGGTCAGCCGCTTCGCCCGTAATACCATAGACAGTCTGACCTATACCCGCGATCTGCTCCGTGCCGGTGTCGGTGTCTTTTTCCAGAATGACAACATCTGCACGATTGACACAGACAGCGAACTGCGCCTGACAATCATGTCGAGCATTGCGGCTGACGAAGTGCGCAAGCTCTCGGAGCGCGTGCGCTGGGGGCATAAGCGTTCGATCGAAAACGGTGCTGTCATGGGAAACAGCCGCATTTTCGGTTACGATAAAAAAGACTGCAAACTGACGGTCAACGAATCCGAAGCGGAAATGGTGCGCCTCATCTTCGAGCTTTACAGCACTGGCGATTACAGTACACGTAAGATAGAGCGCATCCTCTGGGATAAGGGCTACCGCGGACGAAACGGCACGCGCATTCACCACAACACGATCACCGGCATCATCCAGAATCCCAAATACAAGGGCTATTTCTGCGGAAACAAGGTCAAAATCGTTGATTACCGCACCCGTGAACAGCGGTTTCTGCCGGAGGAGGAATGGGTACTATATAAGGATGAAACTGGCGAAACCGTTCCGGCAATCGTCAGCGAGGAGATCTGGGAAAAGTGCAATGAAATCTTCCGTGAGCGCAGCACCGCAATCAAAAGCCGGGAGCGCTCCTTCAAGGATAAGAGCGTTTTTACCGGAAAAATCTGGTGCAAGGCGCATGACGTTCCATATTGGCGTACAAGCTACTCCAACAGTGTTTCACAGGGAAAACCGATCTATCAGTGGATATGCAGTGAGAAAAAGCGTCTTGGCGCAAAGTCTTGCGCATCTTTCTCAATTATGGAAGCTGACCTTTATCAGATGCTGTCTGAGCATTTCCAGTCGATCGCGGGAAATATCGAAGAGTATGTGCGCGACTTTCTTCGTATTTATCGGGAAAGCGACCGTGAGGCAAATGCACAGAAGCAGATTAACGAACTGCGAACCCAGCTGACAAAGGAAAAAGCCAAGCGTGAAAAGCTGCTTGACCTCTACACCGAGGGTGACATCTCCCGTGACGAATTCCGCGAGCGCAACGGCAATTCCAATGTGCTGATCTCGCAGCTGGAAGAGGACATTCACCAACTGGAAACGAAGGCGCAGGAGACAACCGACTATGCGGCGGAGCTGGCCAGGATCGAATTGTACTTCAAAGATATCTATCGGACTGGTCACATCATGTCAAAAGAAGAAGTCGATGAAATGGCCAAAACTATGATAGATCGGATCGATGTAGTGCCTGTCAACCGTGATGAAATGAAGCTGGAGGTGAAATTGAAAACAAACCTGTTTTCAGATATTTCGTATGTTCGAAACGGTGAGAGATACGCTCGTCGTTCTGGACACATCAGTAAGAAAATGATCGACGCTTATAAGATGCAGTAATTTGCTGCACAGCAGACAAAGGGGACGCCCTGCAACAGAGGGCGTCCCCTTGTATTTTTGTATTGCCGGTTGTGTCAATGAATGGCTGCGCGGATGACTTCGTTTCGCTTGATCATAAAATCGACAATGGAGACATTTTCGCCGCCGTAAGAGTACAGACCGCCTCCGCCGCCCGGCCACATGCCGCCCCACATATTCCACATGCCACCGGGATTCTGCGAAACCTGAAGTCCGTTCGGACTTTTTGCAATGTTGGATTCAAACTTGTCTGCGGTAAAGAGGAACCGCGGATCAGCCTTGACATGACTGCGGATCAGTGTTGCAAAGCCGTTGACCGTCTTTTCCGGATCGCTGTAGTAATTCACGATCTGCATGACATAGCTGTCATACATTTTCTTGTATTCCGAAACCGCAAGCAGCTTTGTCAGCATCGGGCGGCGTTTTTCATCTGCCTGATACATGCCGGTATTGATATCGGAATTGACGGATGCACCGTTATCCATAAAGTTTCCGAGCGAGAGGTTATAATCCCAGCCGATATAATACATCTTGCCTTCGTTATACTCAACATAGAAATTATGCGGCATCATGCCGTTATAGCTGTCATAATTGCAGAGGACAGCATTTACGGCAAAGCCCTTGAGCCAGCTCGGAACGTCGATGATATCCTCGATGAATTTATAATTCTGCGGCGTTACGCGGTTGATCGCGTTGACGATTTCCGTGATATGCGACAGGTTTTCATCCTCGCCGAATTTCACTTCAAAATTCCGCAAATCCATATCCTGTGCAAAGGTGCAGTCATAGCTGCTGCCGAAATCGGCTGCCTTATACAGCACCGAATCATCTCTGGTTGCAAGGCGTTCGCCCAGTGTGGTTCCCGGCTGCTCGCAGAGGAAATAGAAGCTGTGCAGATCACCGTTCAGATACATGTCGGTATAAGCACAGATCGGCGCGTATGCATCCAGCTCATACATTGCGTTGTAGCAGAGAATATCGCGCATGCAGGAAGGATCGGAATACATATTGTTCATACAGAATTCTGTCAGACCGTGATAATTCTGATACTTGTTGTACTTATCCATTTTGATGCGGAAGCTGTATTTATCACGCTTTGCCTGATAGATGAACTGATTGGAGCTGTGTCCCTTGGTGCGGATGCCGACATTCGGGAAAGACTCGCCGTCGATCACGACATCGCAGGGATAATACTCCTCATCCTGCGAATGCTCCAGAAATGTTTTCCACTTTGCAGCATCCATTTTGACTTCGATCTTGTGTACCTTCGACTGATCGAACAGATCGCTGTAAAGGAGCTCGGCGTGATCGGTATTGTTGACGCTGTCATAGCTTGCGGGCGTACCGGCTGAGAACTTCTGACTGCCTTTTTGCTCCGTCTGAATGCCGCCTGCCCAGAGCTGGTAATCCGTGCCGGATTTCAGTTCCGGCGATGAAATCAGCGCATAGCGGTATTTTTTCAGCGTGTTCTGTTCAAAGACCGCCTGTTTGCCGGAAACTGTCAGCGTAATCGGATTGTTCTTCGCCCATTGCTTGACAAATGTCACCTGCATGGCTGCCTGACCGGTCGTGCCGAGCGTCTCGCAGGCATTGTCCGTAGCGGTCGCCAGAATCTCACAGCCGTCCAGCGTAATGCTGCCCTCAGAGCGCAGACCGCGGTCGCCGCATGCACAGACGGAACCGCCTGTCAGCTCCATGGTCGTATCCGCCTGCATCGCATCCTTGCCGGATTTGATTTTGACTGTGCCGCCGAGCACATCCAGATTGCCCTTTGTGGCTTTGATGCCGTCGCCTTCGCTGTCAACGGAAACCGTACCGTCCTTGATCGTGACAGAGGTTCTGCCGCGGATCGCATCTGCATTGCCGGTCGTCACATCCAGTATGCCGCCGGTAATTTTCAGATCATTGTTGCAGTGGATGCCGTACTGGAGTCCGGCGCTGATCAGCAGTTCGCCCTCGCCCTTGATCGTCAAATCATCCTTTGCGTGCAGAACCGCAAAGGCGGGTTCCTGTTCCTCCTGCGGCGCTTCTTTGCCGTCAGAGAGCTTATTCACGGTTCCGGCAACCAGATTGACGGATGTATTTTCTGCGTTTTCGATCAGGATACAGGGCGCATCCCCGTTTGTCATATCCACGCCGTTGAGAAACAGCTTCACGGTCCGCGTGTCAACTGTTTCATCCGGAATCTGAACGAGAATCTGCCCGTCCTTCAGGCTGCCGTCGATATAATAGGTTCCGGAAGCATTGATCGCCGCAGTTTTGCCGCTGACCTGAATATGATCTCCCTCATAGCTGATGCTGCTGCCCTTGAGATGAATATACTGCGGTTCCTCTTCCTCCTCGGGAATCTGACGTTTCAGCAGTGTCAGGTCTCTTGCATCGAGGATGTTATCCTGATTCATGTCTCCCGCACGCCAGTCTGCAGGGGAAGCATCGGCTGTCAGCAGCCATTTCTGTAGCTGGACAGCATCGTTTTTTGTGAGCTTTCCGTCACCGTTGACATCACCGGATGCGGCAGCGGCGGCAGGAACGGTCAGAGAGCAGACCGCTGCTGCGGCAGCCGCAAGTATTCCGGATGTCAGTTTGAACGGATGTAATATGCTTTTCATTTCCGGCACCTCCGATTAGTACAGCCAGTTTTTTGCAAAGGTATCGGCAAACGGATCCTTGTTCTGCGAAAGCTCAAACGGCGAATGCGTCAGATTGCTGAGATCCTTTTTCGGTTCGATGCCGTAAACATGCTTGTCAAAATAGGACATCATATATTCCATATCCTCTGCAATGACCGCATGACCTGACAGATGTACATTGATTGCAAGATGATCGCCCAGTCCGACGTAATCAAATACATGCTTGGCACCGAGATACGTCATCCACTGTGCGGGTGCATTTACCCAGTTTTCGTTCTGGCAGGAGCAGATGATAAACAGATACCGGTTCGGATCAACACAAAGAGAGGCAAGCATATGCTGATCCACAGGGATCTGATTTTCAGCCCTGAATTCCATGAATCTGCCGTTGAACCAGCCCTGTTCGCCGGATGCCTGTAGGCTGCCGAGCGGTTCATTCTGATCGTACGTATATTTTGCAGAGCCGCCTTTGCTTGAGAAGTCATAGGTTTTGCCTTCTGATTTGTAACGGTAAAGCGCCAGACCGCCTGCGCCAGAGCAGGACGGCGCGCACATTTTGATGCGCCGTTCAAATGCGCCGCAGACAGCGGCAGCCTTGCCGTATCTGGAAACACCTGTTACAATGGAGCTGTCCGGATTGATGTTCAGCTCCTTCGCCGCACCGGCATACAGTGCGTCAAGAATCCGGCTGATGCCCCATGACCACGCCATGAGCTCGCCGGTCTGCTCCTCCCAGTTCTTTCCGTAGGGATAGAGGTCATAAAATGCGCCGGTGTGCTTATTGTTGTCAGCGGCGGTTTCCGGTGCGGAGAACATGCCGTCGCTGTCATATGTAATGACCGCATAGCCGTTCGCTGTCGCGGTGCTTTCCGAAATGCCCTTGTGCATACCGAGCACGACCGGCGCACCGCCTTCATGCCGGACGGTTTTCGGCAGATTGATCAGCGCCTTGAAGGAAGCCGTTTTGCCGGTGCTTTTGCGCTTGACAGTGATCGTCATGCTGCTGCCGCTGATGCTGTATCTGACCTCGTCATCGGAGCCGTCGATCCACTTGCCGTACATATAATACTCATACATACAGCTGATTTCAGCCTGACGGCGCCACCAGTCCTCTTCGCTCAGAACCTTTGAGCCGTCCTGAAAGATAAAGGGATCCGGCACATCATTGCTTGCTTTCAGTGATGAGACCGGCGGAAAATCATAGGATTTTTCGTAGGTCTGCGGACCGGAAACCGGATCTCCGTCCGGTTCGCCTTTTTCAAATGCTGTGATTTTGCCGAGCAGATAGTCACGCAGCATTCTGACATCCAGCTCATTGACTTTTCCGCTTTGATTGACATCTCCGTATTTCGTGACCGCCGAATCACGGCTATCCGTCAGCACAGCCTGCTTCATCAGCGAGAGATCGGCAGATGAAAGACAGCCGTCCTGATTGATGTCGCCCGTGACCGGCATATCAGCCGCAGCCGCAACAAATGAACTGCCGCTCTGTGCACTGCTTCGGATATAACCGGCATTCTCCGCCGCATATGCAGGAAATACGGAAAACGCTGCTGCATAAAGCGTTCCCGCTGTTGAAATGATCGCTGCCGTTCCGGCAGCAACTTTTGAAAACATATCTTTCACTCCCCATTTTTTATATATACCTCCCCCTAAGCAGTGCGAATGGCGAACGAAAAACGGAACCTCCTTTCGATCAATCAGATTCGCATTTTCATCAGATGAAACCCGGTTCGTTTCGTCTGACATATAAAAAACAGCCGCACTATTCCCATATAGCGCGGCTGTTTCCATTGAACATATGACATAGAATCCTTTATGACAATACATCACAGAAACGCTGCGTTTTATCAGATAAAACACGTGTTTCCCCTAAAATCAATAAAGAATTCCCAATGTGTTTTTTTATCATTGTAGCTGCCGTATCCGGCATTTACCATATTGCACAAAAATATTATAGCACAGTGAGTGGAGTTTGTCAAGAGAAAAGCAAAATTTTTTTCGTAACGGATTGTTTCCGACAGCAGATGCGTTTGTTCAGGCTTCTCTTTCAGTTTATTATTTGAACAATAATAATCAACGATTATCAGATGCACTAAGCATCTGCACAAAGCAGCGGCGGCATTGCGGGAACAATCGCAGTGCCGCCGTTTTTCCGGTTATTTTTCCGCAGATGTTTTCGTGACAAGGCAGAGTTCAATGCGGTGCCGGCTGACCTTCTGCAATTCAATATGCAGCCCGTCACTGTCAAAGGCTGCCTTGGTATGATCCTCCGGAATCATGCCGAGCGTCCCGATGACATATCCGCCGAACGTATCATACTCCTCCGTCGGCAACGTAACATGCAGCGTTTCGCATACATCCGTCAGCGGCGCCATACCCGGAATCTTCCATGTATCCTCGCTGACCTGCGTCAGGACCGGTGCATCGCCGGAGCCGTCAAATTCGCCGACCAGTGCCTCCAGCAGATCGGTCATGGTCAGAAAGCCCTCCATGCCGCCGTATTCATCGACAACGACCGCGGCATGCGAAGCACCGCGCTTCCGCATCCTTTCAAACAGCTTGTCCGCCGTCATGGATTCCGGCACGAAAAACGGCGCATGCACCGCTTTCTGATACACGGCACCCCTTGACCGGTCCTCAAGGCGGAAGAATATCCGCGCATCCAGCACGCCCTTCACCTGATCAATCCGGTCATCACAGACAGGATAGTAGGAATGCGGTTCGCGCTCCATTGTTTCCCGCCAGACGGAAATATCATCCTCTTCCCAGAGTACGGTCACATCCGTTCTGTGCGTGCAGACCTGCTCTGCCGTCAGATCGTCAAATGCAAAAATATTCTTGATGATGCGGTTCTCGCCCGCGTCAATCGTGCCTTTCTCCGCGCCCGCATCGGACATCATCATGATCTCCTCTTCGGTGACGGCATCCTCCTCTTTATTCGGGTCAATACCGAACAGCCGCAGCACCGCATTCGTCGAAATATTGAGCAGCCATACAAGCGGCGCAAAAACCGTCTGCACAAAGCGGATCATCGCTGCCATATTGAGTGCGAGCTTTTCCGCATATTTCATGCCGACGCGCTTCGGCACCAGTTCGCCGAATACAAGCGTCAGATAGGAAAGCAGCAGCGTGATAAACACGACCGAGACCGGACGCAGCACGGATTCCGGAACCGAAACGCCGGTTTTGAGAATCAGCGCAGTCAGTCTGTCTGCGAAATTATCGGCGGCGAATGCAGCACCGATGAATCCGGACAGCGTGATCGCAACCTGAATCGTGGCAAGGAATCTTGCGGGCTGCGACGTCAGCTTTTTCAGCGTCACCGCCTTTTTGTTGCCCGAAGCCGCCATTTTATCGAGCTTCGTGTCGTTGATCGAGATCGTTGCGATCTCCGCACAGGCAAATACTGCATTCAGACCGATCAGAATCAGCTGCAATACAAGCTGCCATACCATGAAGCCAATCATCCTCCGTTCAAAGATTGTTCTACTATTATAGCATATCATTGCAGAAATAGCAAGAGGGACGCCGAAAGTCAGGAAGCACAGCGAGGTGTTCCTGTATCGCCTCCGGATACAATGTTAATAATTTCACAATGCATCCGAAAAGCACTTGAAATTTGCAGAAGAATGTGCTATAATATAGTGTAACGGACAGCGTCCGCTTGCATTGAACTGAATATCTGCCGTCTGTGCGATGCAGAAAGCTGTATGCGCCGGAGGCTTTCGGCTCAATGAAACCGGTTCTGCCGGTAATCAATAAACGGAAAGGAATGGTTACTCCTATGGCAAAAATGAACGTCATTTTTGACCGCTGTAAGGGTTGTGAGCTGTGCACAACAGCATGTCCCAAGCAGATTGTTGCGATCCAGCATGAGAAGCGCAACAAAGAGGGCGTGTTTACAGCGTACTGCACAGATGATGATGCGTGCATCGGCTGTGCGATGTGTGCGATGATGTGTCCGGATTGTGCCATCGTAATTGAATCTTAATCAGAAAGGATTGTTTTCATTGGAAAAGGTTTTAATGAAAGGCAACGAGGCACTCGCTGAGGCTGCAATCCGTGCAGGCTGTAAGTGCTTCTTTGGCTACCCGATCACTCCGCAGACCGAGCTTTCCGAGTATCTTTCCAAACAGATGCCCAAGCGCGGCGGTGTCTTCCTTCAGGCTGAGTCTGAAGTCGCGGCAATCAACATGGTTCTCGGCGCAGGTGCAACCGGCACCCGTGTCATGACCTCCTCCTCCTCGCCCGGAATTTCTCTGAAATCCGAGGGTATCTCCTACATCGCAGGCTCCGATGTCCCCTGCCTGATCGTCAACGTCGAGCGCGGCGGTCCGGGTCTGGGCTCCATTCAGCCGTCCCAGCAGGATTACTGGCAGGCAACCAAGGGTCTCGGTCACGGCGACTTCCGCCTGATCATCCTCGCGCCGAATTCTGTTCAGGAAGTCGTAAACCTCGTCGTCCGTGCATTTGAGCTCGGCGAAAAGTACAGAATGCCGGTCATGCTGCTCTCTGACGGTCTGCTCGGTCAGATGATGGAGCCGGTCGAGTTCCCGGAGATCTCCGCAAACGGTGCGGACAACTCCTCGTGGGCTGCTGTCGGCACCAAGATGCAGCGTGAGCATCATATCGTCAACTCGCTCTATATCGAGGCAAAGGACCTCGAGGAGCAGGTCAAGGCACGCTATGAGCGCTATGCTGTCGTTGAAGCAAATGAATCGGATGCAGAGACTTATCTCTGCGACGATGCTGATATTGTCATCACCGCATTCGGCGCATGCTCCAGAATCGCAAAGTCTGCCGTCAATAAGGCAAGAGCTGAGGGCATCAAGGCGGGTCTGTTCCGTCCGATTACGCTCTGGCCGTTCCCGAAGAATCAGCTTCTGGATGCAACCAAGCATGCAAAGGCTGTCCTCTCCGTTGAGATGAATATGGGTCAGATGGTCGATGATGTCAAGCTCGCACTGGACTGCAAGATTCCGGTTTCGTTCTTCGGCAGAACAGGCGGTATCATTCCGTCGCCGAATGAAGTGCTTGCAGAACTGAGAAAGCTGAACGGAGGTGCACAGTAATGGCTGTTAAATTCCAGAGACCGCATGCACTGTGCGATGTTCGTCTGCATTACTGCGCAGGCTGTACGCACGGTATCATTCATCGCCTCGTCGCTGAGGTCATTGATGAAATGGGCATTGAGGGCGATACTGTCGGTGTCTGCCCTGTCGGATGTTCCGTATTTGCATATAACTACTTCGGATGCGATATGATCGAGGCGCCGCACGGCAGAGCACCGGCTGTTGCAACCGGTGTCAAGCGCGCAAGACCCGATCTCAACGTCTTTACTTATCAGGGCGACGGCGACCTCGCTGCAATCGGTACGGCTGAGACTGTCCATGCTGCAACCAGAGGCGAAAACATCGTCGTGATCTTCGTCAACAACGGCACCTACGGCATGACCGGCGGTCAGATGGCACCGACCACGCTGCCGGGTCAGGTCACCACGACCTCTCCCTACGGCAGAGACCCGCGCAAGGCCGGCTACCCGATCCATGTCTGCGAGATGCTCTCCACGCTCGACGGTACGGCACTGGCTGTCCGCACGGCTGTGGATACCGTCCCGCATATCCGCGAGACCAAGAAGATGATCCGCAAGGCATTTGAGAACCAGCAGAAGGGCAACGGCTTCTCGATTGTTGAGGTGCTCTCGACCTGTCCTTCCAACTGGGGTCTCACCCCGAAGGAATCCATTAAGCGTTTGCAGGAGGAGTGCATCCCCTACTATCCGCTCGGCGTCTACAAGGATGTCAATATGGAGGAAGCAAATGCTGATAAGCTCGCTATGGGAGGTGCCGCAAAATGACCTATGAAATTCTGCTCGCAGGCTTCGGCGGACAGGGCATCCTGTTTGCAGGTAAGCTGCTCGCATACTGTGCGCTCTTCGAGGGCAAGGAAATTTCGTGGCTGCCGAGCTACGGTCCGGAAATGCGCGGCGGTAAGTGCAACTGCTCCGTCTGCATCTCCGATGAGCCGATCGGTTCGCCGCAGGTGCTCGAGCCGGACCTGCTCGTCGTGCTGAACGGTCCGTCCTTCGATGCATTTATGCCCAGCGTCAAGCCGGGCGGCAAGGCTTTCGTTGACAGCTCTATGGTCGATGCAAAGACCGACCGTACCGATATCGAAACCTTCTATGTTCCCGCAACCCAGCTCGCAGACGACAACAATCTGCTCAAGGGCGCAAATATCGTCCTGCTCGGCAAACTGCTCCATGAGACCGGTATCTTCTCCTTTGAGACCGTCCGCAAGGCGCTTGAGAAGAATACACCGGCAAAACGTGCACATACCATTGATAACAACATGGCTGCACTCAAGCTCGGCGCTGACTACAAGGGATGATAGAGGTATCTGCGATGCATCTATAATGGGGACTCCGTCCCCAACCACCTGCTGGGGATATTATCCCCAGACCCCATTTATATGGATATGAGAAATCCCCCGATGCCGTGAAAGGTATCGGGGGATTCTTCACATATTCATGATATCTTATCCACATCAACTTCAATTACAATAAAACCCATTGCTGACTGTACATGCACAGTTCCTTTAACCTTGACCTTTTTTCCTGTTTTCAATTTGTCAATCCGTTTTTGGTTCTTTTCATCATGAACTTTACAAGTCGCATACCTAGAAGCCAGTGTTCCTACACCGGACAACAAATCATTTTTATCTTCCAGTGGGATAATAGTAAATTTTGAACCTGAAATACTGTCAACAGCTCCAATTAGCGTAATTTCCTTGCCCTCATATTTTTTCTTGGCTTTATTCTCATTATCACGAAAATCGCTGCAAATCTTCTCAATCATATTTTTCTGTTTGTGGCGAATTGAAAACGGGATTCCGAGAATCAGAACAATTATTACACATATAATAATAATTGTTTTGTTGTCCTTTAGACGATTGTTCACAGAGTTATTCGTTATCTGGCTATTTTGGTTCTCATTCATTAAAATCACTCCATTCTTTGATCGAATCATACACACCCTATTTAACAACATATATGTTGTTAATATTGATCATAACAAATATTTTCGGGTTTGTCAATACATCAAATCTGATGTATAATATTTTTGTATACATCAACAAGTGGGAGGGAACGGATTTATGCAGAATCACTTATATCTGTATCCCAATTTAGTGAGAGCGAGAAAAGCGAAATGTTCGCAAGCCGCTTTAGCTGAACATCTCGGAATTAAGCAGCAGGAAATCAGCCGCTATGAGCGCGGCGAAACGAAGGCGCCGGTCAATTATCTGGCGGATGTGGCAGAATTCTGCGGTGTCTCGGTCGATTATCTGCTCGGTCGGAAAACCGAATCCGCCGATATGCTCACGCAGGCTGAATCCGAAATGCTGCATCTTTATCAGGCACTTTCGCCGGAAAACAAAATCCGCCTCTCCGAACGCGCAGCCGCACTGCTGGAAACGCAAAGCAAATAAGAATCCCCCGATACTGTGTCGTATCGGGGGATATTTTCATACTTCAAGGGGCTGTTTCAAGCCTCAATTTTGATATGCGGCGCAATCTCATGGAGCAGTTTCAGGAATGCCTCCAAATCCACGCTGCGTATACCGTATGAATGTGATTTACCGTTTGTATCCTTGATCATCGCCATGTCGTGCTGCATATTTCCGGCAGCCCGCTGCGATTCCACATACTTATCCGCAGCGTAGTTCGCCGCGACGGACGCAGCCGTCAGAATCGGATTGCCGATCACGATCCGGTGCGCCTCGGGAAAATTCACGAGTGAAATGGATACTGCATCTTTCAGCTCCAGAAAGTTTATCAGTTCCAGACCGCTGACGATGAAATCCGAGGTCATCAGCGTGCCGAACGCAGCGCCCGGAGACGTGGCTTTTGTAAAATACCGCGGATTCTGCAAGCCTGCGTTGATTCTCTCTGCCAGAGAGGCTGCGGAACCGTACCGCTTGAAGGTCGGATGCGATTTGACCCGCGCGAATTTGACAATGAACATAATCAGCAATCCGAGGCAGCCGGCAAGCGCAATCAGCAGAATAATCGTCAGCAGATTGGTCCAGCCAAGCTGTGTCCCGCAGAAAACAGCACAGAAAGCGACAATAATCAATCCGACTCCGACGCAGACGAGCGCTCCTGCGTAATCGCCGGAGAGCCGCTTATAAAAGTTTTTTTCAGTAACTTGTCCCATTTTTATCTGCTCCTTTTCGCAAAATATATAGAATCATATTATCACAGAAACGGTCATTTGTCAATTATGAAAAACAGATTTGTAGATTTCGACAAAACGGAAGCGCGCTGTTTGTACAGTGTGACCGGATTCCGCCATTGCCGTGCCGCAGCCTTAAATATTATGTGCGACAGGATCAATTTCGACATGAGGCGCGACGGACTGAAACACATTCAGCACCTGCTCCATTTCGCCGTGCTTAACGGAAAAGCGCTTCATCTTGCCGTCGGTATTCGTGACGATGATATAATCATACTGCGCATTCGGAACGGCGCCGGGTGCCTGTGAAGCGATGCGGTCACGGTTCTTCTGCACGGCTTCCTCGCCGCCGCGTTCACGCGCAAAGGCTTCCGGCACGAAGGTCGCCTGCAATTTTTTCAGATTTTTGAGTTCAAGCAGTCCGACGAAATCCGAACCGGACACAATAAAATCATCCGTAATCAGCGTGACGAGCGAATTACCGTCCGCGGAATATGCTGCATAGCGCGGATTGTGCAGACCTGTATTGATGCGCTCCGCGAGCTTTTCGGTCGAGCCGAAGGGCTGCAATGCAGGATGCTTTTCGATCAGCACGATTCTGCCGATCAGCATTGCAAGGAACAGCAGAAGCAGTGCGAGCATCACATAAAACACAATCGCAAGAAAATGTCCCGCGCCGAAGGTCTTTGCCATAAACCGCGTACATGCGATGAAAATTAAAACCATAATGCCGAGCATGCCAAGCGCCGGATAAAAGGTCGCTCTGAGCTGATCCTGAACTTTTTTTGCGGTGATTTCTACTGCCATTTTTCGTTCCTCCTGATTTTGATTCAAATATCCTTATCTGACGGAATCCTCCGATTTCAGATAATCGGTCAGATGCTGGTGCCCGTAATGCTCCTCCGGTCCGAAGCAGATGATCTTGCAGTCCTCCTCGAATTCATCCTCCTCAATGACGAAATCGTCGCTGCGGATCAGCCTTGTGAGACGTTCAAGAAATGCATTGAGATTCACTTCGAGCACATGCTTATCATGTTCGTCTCTGCCGAAATTGATGACCTGTCCGGCTCTGCCCTTTTCATCCGGATCAAGGTCAATGCCGATATAATTGCCGCCGCCGTCGCAGCAGATCGGAATCCATTTGGTATCAGCATAGCGCCGCTTGATGCGTCCTTCCGGCGTCGAGGTAAAGCTGCCTGCCTGATTGAGTTCTTCATTCGCTGCAAGCTCGACCCAGCCGCGCCATTCGGAACGAAGCTCATCCAGACTGTAAAAGTGAAAACCGAGCAGCACACCGCAGACTTCCTCGCCGTTGTCGCCGTCATTGGCAAGGTACAGCTCGCGCATCTCCGGCGGAAAATCCACGCCGATCTCCTGCTCAGCTGCTCTGACTGCTGCTTCGGATGCGCCCGCGTTCAGCGATGCGCGCAAATCGGGCATTCTTGTAAACAGCTCTTTTTTGTAAACATTCCATGCATGGTTCATGATGCTTCCTCCTTCGTTCAAATTGACGGCTGTCAGATCGTTTCACAGATCAGGCGCATACTGCTCCGTCTGTTCTGCATAGGAATAAAGAATCTTCGCATGCGGCAGCGGTGTAATGCCTTTCTCTGCGAACAGCTGCGAGACCGTCACGAATACAAAGCCTTCCCCGCGCAGCGCAGGCAGAATTGTCCGCAGTGCCTCGACAGTCTGCACATTCCCCTCTGCATCATGCAAAAGGATGATGCGTCCGTCGGCGGCAAGCCTGAGCACGCCCGCTGTACGCGCATCCGCAGAAACCGCATCGTCAAAATCACGGACGCCGTATCCGCCGATCATCGGCAGCGGAATCGTCTCAAATACCGCATCACTGACCGCAAGATACGGCGGACGGAAAAAACGCGGCTGCACACCCGCTGCCTTTTGAATGCGCGCGGCAGTCCTGCTGTGCTCCGACAGCATCTCCGTCTGCGAAAGCTGCGGCAGTGCCGGATGCGAAAATGCATGCGAGCAAATCTCACAGCCCTGCCGGCGCATCTGCTGCAAAACCGGCGCGATCTCTGCGGTGATATGCTCCCCGACAACAAAAAACGACGCCGCTGCTCTGAATTCTGCAAGCAGCTCCAGAACCGGCAGCGTCGTATTCAGATTCGGTCCGTCATCAAAGGTCAGCGCAAGAATTCTGCGCCGCATCACTTTTTATCCGTCTTATTCTTGTTTTCGTTCTGCTTTGATTTCTTGCTCATCAGAACAGACGCGACCACAAGTCCGAGCGCAACAATACCGAGCACCGCATACAGTGCAATCGGCGTATCGTCTCCCATGGGCACCGCAGCCGCAGCAATCATCAGTTCATACATATTCATGCCTCCTTATTCTTTCATTCCGGCGTATCATCTATATGGTATCATAGTACCACAATCTGCCGTTTTTGTCAACTGTTCAGGATATGCAAAACCGCATTGCCGCATTGTGCATTCTGCTGAAATTCGGCAAAATGCTTGACGGTTCGCGGAATGACTGTTATAATTATGTTGTGATATTATGCAATTTCACATGCAAATCTGCGTTCCCGAATGCAGAAGGGATCAAACATTCGCCCCGAACGCGAACCGCCTGCGTTCGGGGATTTTTATTTTGCTGCCGGAACACCTGTATTTGTTGGCAGCGCCCGTGATTTACCGCTGAAATATGCTTCTGAATCGAAATAAAAAACAGAACGGAGGGTGCAGTATGAGGACACTCGCAAAACATTGTGAACCGGATACCTATGAGGGACGCATCATGCAGAAATGGTTGAGAGATCACAGCTTTCATGCGGATACGGACCCAAAGAAAATTCCGTATACCGTCATCCTTCCGCCGCCGGACGCCGCCGTGCCGATGCATCTCGGACAGGCTTTCAGCATGACCGTGCAGGATCTGCTGATCCGCCGGCAGCGCATGGCAGGATGCAGTGCGCTCTGGCTGCCCTGCACGGATTCCGCTGCATCCTCTGCCGAAGCGGAGGAGATTCATGCGCTCAGCGGCGTAGATACCTCGAAAAATGAGATCGGCAGAGAAAAATTTGCCGCGCAGACCAAAGAACGTGCCGAACATCATGCCGCAGCCTATCAGCAGCAGATGCTGAAGCTCGGCTGCTCCTGCGACTGGGAGCGCATCCGTCATACAACCGATGAAGCATTTGCAGATGCCGTCAGAGAAGCCTTCGTCCAGCGATATGAAGACGGTTATCTCTACCGCGGCGACTGCATCGCGGAATGGTGTCCCAAATGCCGCGCAGCACTCCCCGAGGCTGAGATTCAGCGTACAACGGAGGAAGGCGAATGCTGTCAGCTGCGCTATCCCTTTGCGGACGGCACGGGCTATCTCTTCCTGACGACCGCGCATCCCGAGACCGTCCTTGCCGATGCGGCAGTCGCGTTCAATCCGAAGGACCGCCGCTATCAGAATATTATCAAAAAATCAGTCATTGTGCCGCTGACGAACCGTCAGATTCCTGTCCTCACCGACGATACCGTATCCATGGACAGCGGCACCGGAATCCAGCGCGTCACGCCTGCCTGTGATGCAAAGGGCTATGCCGCTGCAAAACAGCGCAAGCTCCCCGTAATCGGGCTGCTGACTGCCGATGCATCCGTTTCCGCAGAGCACGGCGCATATGCCGGTATGCCGTGGGAGCAGGCATGTGAAGCAATCCGGAAGGATTTGAAAGCAGGCGGATTCCTCGTAAAATCCGAGCCTGCCGTCATTGAAAAAGCCGTCTGCCGCAGATGCGGAACGGAAATTGTACCGCATCTCCGGAAGCAGTGGTTCCTGCGGACAAAGGATTTCGCAGCAGCTGCCGCGGACGCCGTCAAAGAGGGACGCATCCGGTTCCAGCCGGAGAATGCAGCAGAATGCTGCCTTGCATATCTGTCGGAGGCGCCGGATCAGTGCATCTCGCGTCCGGCATGGAACGGGATTCCGGTTCCGGCATTTCATTGTGATGCCTGCGGCGAAATCTCGGTCAACGGTGCAGGCGCAGCAGAATGCCCGAAATGCGGCAAACCGATGCAGCCCGATCCCGATACGCTCGACACCGGATTTGCGGCGTCGCTGCTGCCGTTTGCGCTGCTCGGCTATCCGGAGCGCACAGATGATCTGCAATATTTTTATCCGACAGACGCAGTCATTACGGGCAGCGATCTGCTGACACCGTTTGTCTCCGGCATGCTCGCTGCCGCAATGCAGCATATGGAAAATGAGATTCCGTTCAAGCAGGTGATCCTGCACGGGCTGATGCGCGATGCATCCGGCAAAAAGGTCACGCCGGCGCGCGGAAACGGGCTTGACCCCATGGCACTGATTGACGATTACGGCGCCGATGCGCTCCGCTTTGCAATGCTCTCCGGTGCTTCGGTCGGTAAGGATATCGTTCTCTATGAATCACAGGTCATTTCAGCGAAGCGTCTCGCCGAAAAGCTCTGGAACTGCGCGCAGTTCGTGCTCGGCAGTCTCTCCGGTTCCTTCCGGTATGAAGGTCTGCCGGTCCGGCTGCATATCGAGGAGCAGTGGATTCTCTCGCGGCTCAATCAGCTTGCAGGCGATGTCAATGCCGCAATCGACGACGGCACATACGGCAAGGCTGCCGCGCTGCTCGGGAAGTTCATCCGGCAGACATTCAGCAGGCAGTATCTGCCGCTTGCGAGGGTGCGTCTGCGCGCCGATTATGACGGCAGAGCCGATGCAGAGCAGGTACTTGTTTACGTGCTGCGCGCCGTACTCAGCCTGATGCATCCGTTTATGCCATTTGTGACGGAGGAAATCTGGCAGGCGCTGACCGACTGCGAAAGTGCGGTCGTAACGGCGGAATATCCCGATTATCAGTCTGTGCTCGATTTCGGGCAGACTGCAGATGAATTTGAGCATGTGCTGGAGGCTTTGCAGGCAGTCCGCCGCAGCCGGAAGGCGCTGCATATTCCGCACAATGTCCGCACAAAACTCTTCTTCGATACGCTCGATATCGAGATTTTCTCCGCGAGCAGCATTTTCTTTGAATATCTCGGCGGTGCGAAAGAGATCGCATTCGTCTCGGACTGCTGTTTCCGCAATGCGATTGATGTCATTACAGATCGCGCGCGCATCTCGATTCCGCTCGAGCAGCAGCTGATTCAGGACCGTGAGCATATGCGGCTCATGGAGGAGGCGGAGCATCTGCGGCAGAAAGCAGACCGTCTCAAGGCACTGCTGCACAATGCAGAATTCTGTGCAAAGGCACCGGAATCCGTTGTCCGCGAAACACGCGAGCAGCGTGCGGTGATCCGCGAACGGCTCCTGCGCATTGTCACTGCGCTCGGAAACCGTTCTTGAACATGAAATTTGAATGATACCCATATAGAATTCTTTGCCCCGAAGTGATGTCTGATCGCTTCGGGGCATTTTATTATGATTCAGTTACTATTACTATGAAAAATCAGAATTTGGCGGAATGATTGAGAGATGTTCTGAGGGCTCTGCCCTCAGACTCCCGCTCAAGGGACACTGTCCCTTGAGAATCCCATTTCTGCTCCGCATCAGCCCCTTTATGGGGCTGGTACGGAGCAGCAGCGGGGTTCCTAGGGGATAGTAT
>JAFZPP010000005.1 GCA_017550285.1 Oscillospiraceae bacterium | reverse complement strand
CTGGCAACCGGCGAGGATGTCAACATCATGGTCTTCGATACCGAGGTTTACTCCAACACCGGCGGTCAGGCTTCCAAGTCCTCCAACATCGGTCAGGTCGCACAGTTCGCAGCAGCAGGTAAGGCAATCGCAAAGAAGCGCCTTGCTGATATCGCTATGAGCTACGGCTACATCTATGTTGCACAGATCGCTATGGGTGCTGATATGAACCAGACGCTCAAGGCAATCAAGGAAGCAGAGTCCTATCCGGGTCCGTCCCTCATCATCGGCTATGCACCGTGCGAGATGCACTCCATTAAGGGCGGCATGACCAACTGCCAGGCTGAAATGGAAAAGGCTGTCAAGTGCGGCTACTGGAATAACTTCCGCTTCGATCCGAGACTCGCAGCTGAGGGCAAGAATCCGTTCCAGCTCGATTCCAAGGCTCCGACCGAGTCTTATCAGGACTTCATCATGGGCGAGGCTCGTTACAGCGCTCTGACCCGTTCCTTCCCGGAGCGTGCAAAGGCACTGTTTGAGAAGGCTGAGAAGACTGCTGAGGATCGTTACGCATATCTCACCAAGCTCGCTGAGAAGTAATTTCTCCGAATTTCTAATCTCCAAATATATCATTCCGCCTGCGTATGTCGTGTACGCAGGCGGCTTTTTTGGTATACAGCATAGAATCAGCGCATAGAAAAAGCCGCTCATTTCACGCAATTACGCGAAAAATGAGCGGTTTATCTATATCATTGCATATATCAACTTTCGGCGGGATGAATCCATCCGGTCAATCCAGAGCAGATTCTTTTTTGCGGCGGACGGCAAAGCTGATGCCGCCGACCAGAACCAGCACACCGCCGAGCAGTGCCGCGGGAATCCACGCCTTACCGCGTACTTTTCCCATGCCGCGGCTTGCATTCTCCGGCTCGGTCACGAGCGGCGCAGGCGCGGTATTTTCCGCATCCGGCAGCGGTTCGTGCTGAATCCCCTCAGCCTCCGCATACGAGCGGATCAGCGACGAATTTGCATAGAGCGTCAGTTCATTTTTTATGCGCCGGCAGCCCGTCTCTGCATCGTAGCTGTAGCCGAATGCCTGCGCGCCGACTGTCCTGACCGTGTCAGGCAGATATACCTCAATCAGATTCGGACAGCCCGCAAATGCACGGTCGCCGATTGTTTCCAGCGCATGCCCGATCCGCAGATAATTCAGCGTCCGGCAGCCGCAGAAGGCATCCGCACCGATCACTGCTAACTGATCGCCGAACTCCGCAACCTGCAAAGAGCCGCAGTCACGGAATGCACCGTCACGAATCTCACGCACGCTCTCCGGCAGCCGCACGGTCGTAATCCCGTTATGCGACGCAAATGCGCCGTCATTGATAATCTGCACGCCGTCCGGAACCTCCGCGATGCTGTCCTTTCCCTGATAGGCAATCAGCATTTTTCCGAGGATACGGAAATCCTCCTTGCCTGCGGTCAGCCATTTCGTATCCGCAAAAGCATCCGCTGCAAGATAACTCACGGTATCCGGCGCAGTGATCTCCGAAAGCGACGTACAGCCCGCAAATGCACCCTGCTGAATCTGCTGCACACCTGCCGGAATCACAACACTGCGCAGCGTTTCCGACGAAGCAAATGCACCTGCGCCGATAATCCGCACATGCTCCGGAACAGTATAATCGGCAGCCGTTCCGCGATAGGCATAGAGGATGCCGTTGCCGAGCAGGAGTGCATCGCCGGTCTGCTGCGTAAGGAACGGCGTATCCGCAAAGGCATCCCTGCCGATCTCCTGCACCGTATCCGGCAGTGTCACGATCTCGAGCGACTTGCAGCCCGCGAACGCCGATGCGCCGATGCTGACGCATGCCTTCGGAATATTCATCGCCTGCAAATAGGCACAGCCCTCAAAGGCGCGGTCTCCGATGCGTTCCACGGTATCGGGCAGCATGACGACATCCGCATAGCAGTATTTGAACGCAGATTCGCCGATTTCTGTCACCGGCTTTCCGTCGATCTGTGCCGGAATCTCAACCGTTTTCTCGCAGGTCCAGCGGAAGGAACGAATCAAAATGCCGCCGTCCGCTGTCTCCTCATATTCTGTCACCGAAAGCGGATCGGGCGGCGTCATTTCGGTGCGCTCGGTCGTTGTGCCCTCGGTGGTGGTATCGGTTGTTGTTTCCGCAGTTGTGGTATCATCTGTGCCGGTTGCGGTCTCTGCGTCCGGATCGGCGGCTGCATCGGTCGTCTGCTCCGCTTCATCCGTGACTGCCGGATCACCCGCGGGATCATCCGGCTCCGCAAAAACCGGCAGCGCCGTACCGCAAAGCAGCAGAATTGCTGTCAGAAGCAACGCTGTACCCTGCCGCATACCCTTTCTTTTGTTCATGCCTGTTCTCCTTTTTTGGTATTCCCTTTCCAGTATCGTATCCCTATGATAAACCGGCGTTTGTCGGTGTGATATGGGCTACGCTGAGGGCTCCGCCCCCCAATATAATCCACGCCATATCAACAAATTCCGATTTGCCGCAGGAATACAGCACTGAAAAGGAACAGCACAAGGGGGACTCCGCTGCCGGAATCCCCCTTGAATCGGTCATTACAGCGGCATCTGCGGCTGCTGATAATCGGTCGGATAACCGTCTGCACGGACGACCTGAACATTGTTGTACAGTGCCATACCCGTACCGGCAGGAATCAGTTTACCGATGATAACATTCTCCTTCAGACCGAGCAGGTAATCGCTCTTGCCGTTGATTGCGGCATCGGTGAGTGCCTTTGCCGTTTCCTGGAAGGATGCGGCGGACATAAAGGACTCGGAGGAGGAGGAAGCCTTGGTGATACCGAGCAGCGAAGGTCTGGTGGTAACGAGGCGCAGATCGGTCTCGCCTGCATCCATACGTGCCTGAATGCCTGCATTGATCGTCTCGACCTCGCGCTTATCGACCATAGCCTCCGGAAGCAGATAGCTGCTGCCCGGATCAGCGATCAGTACCTTGCGCATCATCTGGCGGACGATAACCTCAATGTGCTTATCGTTGATGCCAACGCCCTGCTGACGGTATGCATACTGGATTTCTTCGATGATATAGTTCTGAACCGCCTGAACGCCGAGGATTTCGAGCAGATCCATCGGATAGATCGAACCGGTGGTCAGTCTGCCGCCGCGCTGGATTTCAGCGCCGTCCTTGATGTTCGGAGCGAGGTGGTAGTTATACGGAATGGTATACGGCGTGGAGTCGGTGTTCGTCTCCGGATCATGAATGATGATCGTCTTGATGCCGTTGTCCTCGGACATGCTGATTGTACCGGAGGTCTTTGCAAGGATTGCGCCGTTCTTCGGACGTCTGGATTCAAACAGCTCCTCAACACGCGGAAGACCCTGCGTGATATCCTCTGCGTTTGCGATACCGCCCGTGTGGAAGGTACGCATCGTCAGCTGAGTACCCGGCTCACCGATCGACTGTGCGGCGATGATGCCGACCGCCTCACCGACGGAAACCAGATTGCCGTTTGCAAGGTTGATGCCATAGCACTTTGCGCAGACACCCTTCTTTGCCTTACAGCCCAGAACCGAACGGATCGTGACATGCGTGATGCCTGCATCGACAATGCGCTGTGCATCGGTTGCGGTCATTGCGCGGGTCTTCGGAATGAACAGCTCGGATTTCTCATCGCGGAGATCCTCAACGAGATATCTGCCGACGAGACGCTCCTGCAAGGTTTCGAGGTCACGCTCACCGTCATTGATGCAGTAGACTTCGATACCCTCGGTCGAGCCGCAGTCGATCTCGCGGATGATAACATCCTGCGAAACGTCAACGAGACGACGGGTCAGATAACCGGAGTCCGCAGTACGGAGTGCGGTATCAGCCAGACCCTTACGGGCACCACGGCTGGAGATGAAGTATTCGGAAATGTTCAGACCTTCACGGTAATTGGAACGAACCGGAATTTCAATCGTCGCACCGGAGGTGTTTGCAATCAGTCCGCGCATACCTGCGAGCTGACGAATCTGGTTAATCGAACCACGGGCACCGGAATCCGCCATAATGTTGATCGGGTTGAACGGGTCGAAGTTTGCTTTCAGTGCTTCGGTGATCTGATCGGTCGCATCCGCCCAGACCTTACAAACCTTCTCGTACTTGACTTCGCCGGAGATATAGCCGTACTGATACTGCTCATTGAGCGCATCGACCTCTGCATCGGCAGCCGCAAGAATATCCTTCTTCTGCGGCGGAATGACAGCGTCAATGACGGCAACGGTCAGACCGGAACGGGTCGAATACTTATAGCCGAGCGCCTTGATGCGGTCGAGCACCTCTGCGGTCGCGGTGACGCCGTGCACCTTGAGGCACTGGTCGATGATCTTGGAGAGGACGCTCTTCTTGACGACCTGCGTAATTTCGAGGTCGAATTCGTGCTCGGGATCGCTGCGGTTGACAAAGCCGAGATTCTGCGGAATGATCTCATTGAAAATCAGTCTGCCGGCGGTGCAGTCGATGATGCGGGAGACCTTCTGTCCGCCCACTTCCTTTGTCATACGCACCTTGATCTTGGAGTGCAGCGTGATATCGTGCTCATCGTAAGCCATCATCGCCTCATCGACATCGCGGAAGACCTTGCCCTCGCCGGGCTCACCGTCCTTGACCATGGTGAGGTAATAGGAGCCGAGCAGCATATCCTGCGTCGGAACAGCAACCGGCTTACCGTCGGAAGGCTTGAGCAGGTTATTCGCAGCAAGCATGAGGAATCTCGCCTCAGCCTGTGCCTCTGCGGAAAGCGGCAGATGCACTGCCATCTGGTCGCCGTCGAAGTCAGCGTTAAATGCGGTACAGACCAGCGGATGCAGCTTGACCGCTCTGCCCTCGACGAGAACCGGCTCGAATGCCTGAATACCGAGGCGGTGCAGTGTAGGTGCACGGTTCAGCAGAACCGGATGCTCCTTGATAACATGCTCGAGTGCATCCCAGACATCGTCGTCCGGTCTGTCAACCTTCTTGCGGGCAGACTTGATATTCTGAATCTTGCCCATATCGACAAGACGCTTTAAGATGAACGGCTTGAAGAGCTCCAGTGCCATTTCCTTCGGGAGACCGCACTGGTACATTTTCAGCTCCGGACCGACAACGATAACGGAACGGCCGGAATAGTCAACACGCTTACCGAGCAGGTTCTGACGGAAACGTCCCTGCTTACCCTTGAGGATATCGGAGAGCGATTTCAGCTTGCGGTTGTTCGGACCGGTGACGTCCTTGCCGTGTCTGCCGTTGTCGATGAGCGCATCGACGGCTTCCTGAAGCATACGTGCCTCGTTGCGGACAATGATGCTCGGTGCATTGAGCTGGAGCATGCGCTCGAGACGATTGTTTCTGTTAATGACTCTGCGATAGAGGTCATTCAGGTCGGAGGTTGCATATCTGCCGCCGTCGAGCATGACCATCGGACGGATATCCGGCGGAATGACCGGCAGGATCGTCATGACCATCCACTCCGGACGGTTGCCGGACTGACGGAATGCTTCGAGGATTTCGAGACGCTTCAGCAGCTTGCCGCGCTTCTGGGATTTCTGCGCGGTGCTTCTGCCGGTCGATTTCTCATCGAGCTTCTTGACCTCTTCCTTGAGCTGATCGCAAGCCATGACGAGGTTATTCTTCCATTCCTCATCCTCTGCGGCTGCGCAGAAGGAGCACTCGCGGCAGTTCCTGCCGAGCTCACAGTTGCGGCAGGCTTCGAGCTCATCCGGCTCGAGGCTGAGCTTGCCCTCGGAGATCAGCTGATCGCGGAACTTATCATAGCGGTCCTGGCTGAATTCCTGGAGCAGATGCAGGATTGCGCTTGCACCGATCTCCGCCTTGAAGGCGCCGGGGTTCTTCGCATTTGCCTGCTGATATTCCTCCTCCGTCAGCGTCTGCTGCTTGAGGAGACCGGTCACATACTGACCCTCATGCACCGGATCCGGATCGCCCGGGTCGGTGACAATATATTTTGTGAAATAGATAACAGCTTCCAGATCCTTCTGGGAGAGGTCGCCGAGCACCTGACGGATGCAGGCAGGCGTACCCTTGAAGTACCAGATATGCGCGACCGGCGCAGCGAGCTCGATATGACCCATGCGCTCGCGGCGGACCTTTGCTCTGGTGATCTCAACGCCGCAGTTCGGGCAGACCTTGCCCTTGAAGCGAACCTTCTTGAACTTGCCGCAGTAGCACTCCCAGTCTTTGGTCGGTCCAAAGATCTTTTCGCAGAACAGACCGCCTTTTTCCGGCTTCTGGGTACGGTAATTGATTGTTTCCGGACGCTCGACCTTGCCGTAGCTCCACTTCTGAATCTGCTCAGGGGAAGCAAGACCGATTTTTATGGAATCAAAGGTGGTGAATTCCAAAGTGTTCCCTCCTTGTTATATGTCGGGGATGCAGCGCAGCGTTTCACAGGGCAGCCGCGCCGCATAGTTACCGTTTCGTTCGATTGATCGGGATTACAGATCGTCTGCACCGAAGAGATCGTCGCCGTCGGCATTCTCCTCATAGGCAGCGGAATCATCCGGATCATCGAAGCCGAACTCATCCTCTTCGTCCTCCGCAGAGGCATCTGCTGCATCGTGGTCGATTTCATGGGTCTCGGTATCTTCGCCGTACATTGCGGTATTATAACCGGCAGCACCCATATCCTCGTTCTCGTAATGCGTCGTATCTGCGGTATTTTCATCATCAAAGTCGGAAGGACCGCGCGGCGGGAGATCGTCATCGAAGCTCTGCTTGAGATCAATCTCCTGATGATCCTCGTCAAGGACGCGGACATCCAGACCGAGCGACTGCATTTCCTTGATCAGAACCTTGAAGGATTCCGGAATACCCGGCTTCGGCACATTCTGACCCTTGACGATTGCCTCGTAGGTATTGACACGGCCGGTCGTATCGTCAGACTTGACCGTCAGGATTTCCTGAAGCGTATACGCTGCGCCGTATGCCTCGAGCGCCCAGACTTCCATTTCACCGAAACGCTGACCGCCGAACTGCGCCTTACCGCCGAGCGGCTGCTGGGTAACCAGCGAGTACGGACCGACGGAACGTGCGTGAATCTTATCGTCAACGAGGTGGTGGAGTTTCAGATAGTACATATAACCGACGGTAACGCGGTTATCAAACTTTTCACCGGTTCTGCCGTCATAGACGGTGAACTTACCGTCCTCAGAGAGCGGAATCGAGGTCGTATCAATGACCTTGTCCATCGGCGCGAGCTTGAAGGTCTGCTCGGTCTTTTCGGCATTGATCGCATCATTGCGCTCCTGTGCGAGACGGAAGCACTTGCGGATATCATCCTCGTGTGCGCCGTCGAAAACAGGCGTCATGATGTGCCAGCCGAGTGCCTTTGCAGCCATGCCGAGGTGAACCTCGAGCACCTGACCGATGTTCATACGGGACGGAACGCCCAGCGGGTTCAGGCAGATATCAAGCGGCGTACCGTCTTCCAGGAACGGCATATCCTCTTCCGGAAGAATACGGGAGACAACACCCTTGTTTCCGTGACGGCCCGCCATCTTGTCGCCGACGGAGATTTTGCGCTTCTGTGCGATATAGCAGCGGACGATCTGATTGACGCCCGGACCGAGCTCATCGCAGTTTTCGCGGTCGAAGATCTTGACATCGACAACGATACCGGATTCGCCGTGCGGCACCTTGAGGGAGTTATCGCGCACCTCGCGTGCCTTCTCACCGAAGATTGCTCTGAGCAGTCTCTCCTCGGCAGTCAGCTCGGTCTCGCCCTTCGGGGTGACCTTACCGACAAGGATATCGCCTGCATGCACCTCAGCACCGATGCGGATGATGCCGCGGTCGTCGAGGTCTTTCAGTGCATCTTCGCCGACATTCGGGATATCGCGGGTGATTTCCTCGGCGCCGAGCTTGGTATCGCGGCACTCGAGCTCATATTCCTCGATGTGAACCGAGGTAAAGACGTCCTCACGGACAAGACGCTGATTCAGCAGGACAGCGTCCTCGTAGTTGTAGCCTTCCCATGTCATGAAGCCGATGAGGGCATTCTTGCCGAGGGAGATTTCGCCGTCGCAGGTCGCAGGACCGTCTGCAATGACCTGTCCCTCCGTCACCTGATCGCCGACTGCGACAATCGGTCTCTGGTTGACGCAGGTACCCTGGTTGCTGCGCTGGAACTTGATCAGCTGATAGCGGCGGATATCGTCTTCGCGTGCGCCGTAATTGATTGCGACTTCATCTGCGCTGACGGAAACGACCGTACCTGCTTCCTTTGCAAGGACGCAGACGCCGGAATCCACAGCCGCCTTATACTCCATACCGGTGCCGACGAACGGGCGCTCGGTTTTGAGGAGCGGAACAGCCTGACGCTGCATGTTCGAGCCCATGAGAGCACGGTTTGCGTCATCGTTTTCGAGGAACGGAATCATCGCCGTTGCGACGGAAACAACCATCTTCGGCGAAACATCCATGAAGTCGATCAGCGACGGATCGCATTCAAGAATCTGGTCGCGGTGACGCGCGGTGACACGGCGTCTTGCGAATTTGCCGTCTTCGGTGAGCGGCTCGTTCGCCTGTGCGACGTAATAGGTATCCTCGACATCGGCGGTCATGTAGATGACCTCGTCGGTGACAACGCCGGTTGCCTTATCAACCTTGCGGTACGGCGCCTCGATAAAGCCGTAGATATTGATGCGTGCGAACGATGCGAGATAGGAGATCAGACCGATGTTCGGACCTTCCGGCGTCTCGATCGGGCACATTCTGCCGTAGTGAGAATAGTGAACGTCACGCACCTCGAAACCTGCACGGTCTCTGGTCAGACCGCCCGGACCGAGTGCAGAAAGGCGGCGCTTGTGTGTCAGCTCTGCGAGCGGGTTGTTCTGGTCCATGAACTGCGACAGCGGAGAGGAACCGAAGAATTCCTTGATTGCCGCAGTGATCGGACGGATATTGACGAGTGTCTGCGGGGTGAGCGTCTCGGCATCCTGTGCCTGGAGGCTCATGCGCTCGCGGATGACACGCTCCATTCTTGCAAAGCCGATGCGGAACTGATTCTGAAGCAGCTCGCCGACCGAACGGATACGACGATTGCCGAGGTGGTCGATATCGTCGGTGTTGCCCAGACCGTCGCAGAGGTTACAGAAATAGCTGATTGTTGCAAAGATATCGTCGCGGACGATATGCTTCGGAACGAGATCGTCCTTATTGGCACGGATCAGGCTGCCGAGCTTCTCTGCATCGCCGTCCGCATCCTCGAGCAGACCCTTGAGGACTCTTGCGGAGACCTTCTCATTGATGCCGAAGTCCTCCTTGACAAAGCCGTCGATGACAGCGGATGCATAGGGCGTGATATCGACCATGCCGCTGCCGAGCACCTTGACCTCGCGCTCGACGAACTCTGCAACAAGCTCATGCTTCTTTTCATCGACATGCGTCTCGCGGACCTCCGCCTCAACGTATGCCTCATAGACGCCTGCCTGCTCGATTTCCTGTGCCAGAGCCGGCGTAATCTTGGTACCGGTGTCTGCGAGCAGCTCGCCGGTCATGAAGCTGACGACCGGACGGGACAGCACCTGATCAATCAGGCGCGAGCCGATGCCGAGCTTCTTGTTATACTTATATCTTCCGAAGCGGCAGAGGTCATAGCGCTTCGGATCGAAGAACAGATTGTTGACGAGGGTCTTTGCGCCGTCAATCGTTGCCGGATCGCCCGGACGCAGCTTCTTATAGACTTCGAGAAGTGCCTCATTGATGTTCTTCTCGGCATCGTCGGTGATGCCTTCCTCTTTCTGCTCGATGGTCGCTTTCAGTCTGGGATCGTCGCCGAAGAGCTCGAAGATTTCCGCATTGGTGCCGAGACCGAGTGCGCGGATAAACTTCGTGATCGGGATTTTTCTGTTCTTGTCGATCTTGACGGAAACGACATCATTGGAATCCATTTCATATTCCAGCCATGCGCCGCGGTTCGGGATGACGGTTGTGGTGAACAGCGTCTTGCCGGACTTATCGCGGGTAAAGCTGTAGTATACGCCCGGAGAACGGACGAGCTGCGAAACGATAACACGCTCCGCGCCGTTGATGACGAACGTGCCGCTCTCGGTCATGAGGGGCATATCGCCCATGTAGATTTCGCTGCTTGTGACCTCATCGGTCTCCTTATTCCAGAGCCGCGCCTTGACGCGCAGCGGAGCGGCGTATGTTGCATCGCGCTCCTTGCACTCGGCAATGGTATATTTCGGGGTATCGTCAATGCGGTAGTCGATGAAGCTGAGCTCGAGATTACCGTTGAAATCGGTAATCGCAGCCACATCGCGGAATACCTCACGCAGGCCTTCGGTCAAAAACCACTGATAAGATGTTTTCTGCACCTCGATGAGGTTCGGCATCTGCAATACCTCATCAATTTTGCCGAAGCTCTTGCGTGTGTTCTTTCCGACCTGCACATCCTTGACCGCAACCATTGTCTGCGTATCCGGATTGGTTTTAGGGCTCATGGGCAAAAACCTCCTGTCTTTTGTATCGCGGCGCACAGCACCGGCGTCCGGTTCACCCCGACGATTTTTTTCGCAGAGGGACTTGACAAGCCGCCGAATCTATGCTATACTATTATGCGAAGAAAAGCCGCATATGCCTAGTCGGGCATTTTACTATTATATTCTATTATGGCTGCTTTGTCAAGCAGAATCTGAAATATTTGGCAATATCGCCGCGTTTCGCAAGTCGGGACGCGGCTTTTTTAGTTATCCTTTGCGCAGAACGTTTATTCTCTCGAATCATACAGAAACCGGAAGATAAAATTTGTATCAAAAGCCTGAACAAAGCGCAGAGCCGATATAGATGTATTGAGCCGGCAGCCGATGATCTAAAGGCTTCCGGCGGCATCCTGAAAGATTGATAAGTCAGACTGGTTCCGTCGATGCATTTTAAATCAGAATTCAGCGGCTTAACGCTCCCAATCAATCACAACAAAACATATTAGCCGCTTCTCCCCACGGAACGGGGGTGACAACCCAAGGGGACATGGGGAAACTCGCTGCGCTCGCATTCCCCCTATCCCCTTAGGTTTTCGCCCCCGAGCCCCCGCTTTCCTGAACCCTATCCCCCTAAGCTCCGCGATCCTCAGAAACCGCACCCCAGAGAGGAGAGAATAAGGAAAGAGGGAGCTTTACACCGGCGTAACGGTGTGGGGGAGAACCTTAAGGAGAGGGGAGACCTGAGCTTGCGAAGACTTCCCTCTCCCTGTGGTTCTTCCCCTCGCATTCGCGCGCCCAGCGGATTTTACGATAGGACTAATGATAAAGAAAGAATGACGAAAGCAATACAAGATCAATACCTGAACTGCCTGACAAATTTATCACAGTAAGCTGACCGAAACAAGCACACCGAAAGATGCACATGACGTTACCGGAAATCTTCAGATCAATACCCGCCGGCGCTGTCCGCTTTATGTTTTATGTTGCGGCAGGAAATTGCTCTTGACTGCATCGGGGTTGATGTGGTATAATATGATTGCGTAGTATGGGACATTGCGGCTTGACGCCGGAGCACAGACTGCGTGATTATGATGTAAAAGGAGATATCGGCTATGTCTTTCGACCGTTTAATTTCCAAAATTATCAGCATGAAAAATCCGACCGTTGCAGGTCTCGATCCGAAACTGGAATATGTTCCGGAATACATCCGGAAGGGCTTTTTTGAGGAGGACGGCGAAACCCTCAAGGCAGCCGCAAAGGCAATCTTCCGCTATAATCAGCTGCTGATCGACGCGCTCTGCGATATCGTTCCGGCAGTCAAATTACAGGCTGCATACTATGAAATGTACGGCCATCACGGCATCAAGACCATGGAGCGCACGATCCGCTATGCGAAGCTCAAGGGCATGTATGTCATCACCGACGCAAAGCGCAACGACATCGGCGCAACTATGGAAGCATATACCGCAGCGCATCTCGGCTCCTGTGTCATCGGCACAACCGAATGCGAGCCCTTCGGCGCAGATGCGCTGACCGTCAACGGCTATCTCGGTACGGACGGCATCTCTCCGCTGCTCGGCGTCTGCAAAGAGCGCGACAAGGGCATCTTTGTCCTCTGCAAGACCTCGAACCCCTCCTCGGGAGAATTTCAGGACCTGCTGTTCGACGGCGTTCCGCTCTATGCGAGAATGGGCGATAAGTGTGAGGAATGGGGCGCGGATACCGTCGGTGCCTTCGGCTACAGTGCCGTCGGTGCGGTTGTCGGCGCGACCTATCCGGAACAGCTCACCGAGCTGAGAAAGCGCATGCCGCATACAATGTTCCTCGTCCCGGGCTACGGCGCACAGGGCGGCGGTGCGGCAGGCATTGCAGGCGGCTTCGACGGCAACGGCCTCGGCGCAGTTGTCAACAGCTCGCGCGCGATCATGTGTGCATATAAAAAGGAAGGCTGCGATGAACGCGATTTCGCGGAGGCAGCGCGCAGAGAGGCGCTCCGTATGCGCGAGGACCTGACTTCCTATATCAATATCGGCTGAGAACAGCCATGCGGCTGCTCTTTGAAGCGGAAGCTGCGCAGAACAGCGCGGTGCACGGGAAATCTGTGCACGGCATCATCAGGCTGCATAAACACCTGATTCTGCTGCGCAGTCTGCATTATGATTATTACCGTTTCCCCGGCGGCGAAATCATGCCGGATGAAACGCCGGAGCAGGCGCTCATCCGGACGGTGCAGGCGGAAACGGGTCTCACGGTTCTGCCGGAAAGCATCCGCGAATGCGGTGCCGTCCGTGAAGTGTGCAGCGAAAACGGCGAAAAGATCACGGTGCGGGAGCACTGCTATTATGATTGTGAAGTATCGGAAAAGAAGCTGCCGCATGACAAAAGCACGGACCGCTTTCTGCCGATGCCGGTTCTGCTGCCGGATGCGCTGACGCTGAACCGCTCGGAGAAACACGGTGCTGTTTCCGGCGAAGCGGCGTTTCAGACGATGCTCCGGCGTGAGACCGGCGTGCTGCAATATTTGCAGGAGATACAGCAGGTTCCGGCAGAGCGGATTCCTGTGCGGATTGCGGAACCGGAAGTGCTTTATACGCCGAAGGGGCAGAAATGGGCGGTGCGTCTGGCAATGATCATCAGCATCATATCGCTCATTATGTCCGTGCTGTCACCGCTGGCGGCAGGCACTGGCGCCTCGCTCGCGGGCGTTAAGAACCCGAACGAAGGCGGAATGATGCCGCCGGACAGCGCGTTTGCACTGTATGCACTGATCTGGGGCGCACTGATGATTCCCGGCGTGCTGCTGAGTCTTCTTGCACTGACATGCAGCGTGACGGCGCTCGGGATCCGGCTGATTTTCAGGCGCAGCAAATACATCGGAATCGCTGCTGTCGCAGTCGCATGGACGGCATTCGGCTATGCAGCGCTGATTACAGTGCCGTGGCTGGCAGTGATCATACCGGAATGGATCAGAAGGATGATATCAATATGAAACAGGATAAATATACCGAAAAGCTGACATATAAAATCAGCGCAATGGAACAGCTCAATGCGGCTGCATGGAGCATGGTGATCGACTGTCCGAATGTCGCTGCAAAGGCAGAGCCGGGACAGTTTGTCAATCTGCTGCCCGACGGCGCGTTCACGCTCCGCCGTCCGATTTCAATTTGTGAGATCAATAAGGAAAAGGGCACGCTCCGCATCATATTTGAGGTGCGCGGCAAAGGTACAAAGGCGCTCTCGGAGCTGCGCGCAGGCGATACAGTCAATATGCTCGCGCCGCTCGGTCACGGCTTCTCGCTGCCTGACAAATCAGCACATGCAATCCTGATCGGCGGCGGCATAGGTACACCGCCGATGCTTCCGCTTGCACAGTATTTCGGCAGCAATGCGGTTGTCATCAGCGGATTCCGGAACAAGGATTCCGTCATTTTGCAGGAGGAATACGCCGCAGCAGGCGCAAGAACAATCCTCTGCACCGATGACGGCTCCGCAGGCAGAGCAGGTCTTGTGACGCTGCCGCTCGAGGAGGAGATCACGGCAAACAAGCCCGATCTGATCTGCGCCTGCGGTCCGATTCCGATGCTCAAGGCTGCTGCGGCAATCGCTTCCGTCTATGAGATTCCGTGTCAGGTATCGCTCGAGGAACGCATGGGCTGCGGCATCGGTGCATGTCTTGTCTGCGCATGCAGAACCAAGGATGCAAACGGCGATGAGCAGTATACCCATGTCTGCAAAAACGGTCCCGTATTCAAGGCGGAGGAGGTAATCTGGTAATGGCTGATCTGTCTGTCAATATCTGCGGCATTCCGTTCAAAAACCCGATCATCCCTGCATCCGGCGTATTCGGATACGGCAGAGAATATGAGAAATACTATGATTTATCAAAGCTCGGCGGCATCGCAACGAAAGGCACGACCGGCACAAAGCGCACCGGCAATCTGCCGCCGCGCGTCGCAGAAGCCCCAATGGGCATGCTCAATTCCGTCGGCTTGCAGAATCCGGGCATTGATGCGTTTATTGCAAATGAACTGCCGCATCTGATGCAGTGTGATACGGTGATTCTTGCGAATATCGCAGGCTCGACGCCGGAGGAATGCGCCGAGGTCGCCGCAAAGCTCGACAAGACCGATGTCCATATGATCGAGCTGAATATCTCCTGCCCGAATGTCAGGCAGGGCGGTGCGGCGTTCGGAACGTCGTGTTCCGCAGCGGCACAGGTGACGAAGGCTGTCCGTGCGGCAACGAAAAAGCCGCTCTGCGTCAAGCTCTCTCCGAATGTCACGAGCATCACCGAGATCGCAAAGGCGGTCGAGGCAGAGGGCGCGGATGCACTTTCTCTGATCAACACACTGCTTGGCATGCGCATTGATCTCCGGACGCGCAGACCGATTCTGCATAACAATATGGGCGGTTTTTCCGGTCCGGCAATCTTTCCGGTCGCGGTGCGCATGGTCTGGCAGGTCGCCAATGCAGTGAAGCTGCCGGTCATCGGCATGGGCGGCGTGATGTCCGGCGAGGATGCAGCCGAGCTGATGATGGCAGGCGCATCCGCAGTACAGGTCGGCACGGCAATCGTGCAGGACCCCTATGCGCCGCTGCGCATCATTGACGAGCTCAGCGAATTTCTCGACAAAAACAGCATTGATACCGCAAAAGAGCTGACGGGAAGTGTCAGAGCATGGTAACACGGCTCTTCCTGATCCGCCATGCGGAGGCAGAGGGCAATGCCGTGCCGTTCTTTCAGGGCAGCATGGATACGGCGCTGACGAAAAAAGGTAAAACACAGCTGATTTATCTTGCGGAGCGGTTCCGTCATGTGCCGCTCGATGCGATCTATTACAGCCCCTTCCGCCGCGCAGAGCAGACGGCGGAGGCGGTCAATCAGTATCACGGGCTCCCGATGATTCCGGAATACGATCTGCGCGAGCTCGGCGTCGGAAGCTGGGAAGGCAGAAAGATTGCCGAGCTGCAAACGGAGTATCCGGAAGAATTCGCCGTCTGGACAACGCATATGCAGGATTTTCAGGCGCCCGACGGCGAAGCGATGCACGATGTCTATGCGCGGATGTGCAGCGTCATGCAGAAGATCGCGGCGGAAAATCCCGGCAGGACGGTCGGCGTCTTTACACACGGCTGCGTGCTGCGCAATTTCCTGAGCTTTCTGGAAAGCGGCTCGATCAGCGGGCTGCCGGCAGTCGGCTGGGGGGATAATTCGGCGGTTTCGCTCGCGGAATATGACCCTGCATCCGGCTGGAAGCTGATTTATAAAAACGATTCTTCGCATCTGCCGCAGGACACACATACGGCAATGCCGGTCTGACGGAGGGATACGGTGATCATTTTCGGTGTGGATTTCGGGGATACCCGAACCGGCTGGGCGGTCTGCGACCGCTCGGAGCTCATGGCATCGCCTGCCGGTGTCCTGACAGAAAAGAGCTTTCAGCTCTGCGCGGAAAAGACGGCGCAGGCTGCAAAGGATGCAAAAGCGGAGCGGATTGTTGTCGGCTATCCGAAAAATATGGACGGAAGCTGCGGTGCCAGAGCGCAGAAATGCGAGGCATTTGCAAAGCTGCTCAAGGAGCTGACCGACATTCCGGTCGTGCTCTGGGATGAGCGCTGCACGACCGTTTCGGCGCATCAGATTCTCAATGTGACCAATACGCGCGGCAAAAAGCGCAAGGCGGTTGTCGATGCCGTTGCCGCGACGATCATACTCGAAAGCTATCTTGCATACCGCAAAAATAATCCGGATGCATAATATGTATGCTCCGCAGAGCAACCGCCGCGGAGCAGAATCTCAGTGCAGCAGCGCCGCAACGCTGTCCATGACGGCGCCGATTGCATGGGCTGCCTTGACGGTCCGGCGCTTGAGCTTTGATTTTTCGCCGGCGGATGCGCTGCTGACCAGATAGCCGAGCATGCCGGCTGCCGCGCCGACTGCAATCCCTTTGGAAATTGCCTGAATCTGCATGATCGGAAGCTCCTTTCTTTGCTGGATTGCCGTTAGCATGCCGCGGCGCAGGCTGTTTATGCAGACCAGATTCTGCGTGCCGGATTTTTGAAAAAAAGGAAGGATTCATTTTGCACAAACTGCATTTTGTACTTGTTGAACCGCGGATTCCGCAGAATACCGGCAGCATCGCGCGCACCTGCGCCGTGACCGGTGCGGCACTGCATCTGATTCATCCGCTGGGCTTCCGCATCGACGATGCAAAGCTCAAACGCGCAGGGCTCGATTACTGGGACAAGCTCGATATTTTCCACTATGACAGCCTCGATGATTTCTTCGCGCAGCATCCGGCTGCGACCGCGCAGAATCCGTATTTCTATTTCACCGCAAAAACCGGTACGCTCTACACGGATGTAACCTATCCGGAGGAAACCTTCCTGATTTTCGGCAGGGAGGATACCGGTCTCGATGATGCACTGCTGAAAGCACATCCGGAGCGCTGCGTCCGGATTCCGATGCGCGAAACACTGCGCTGCCTGAATCTTTCCAATTCGGTTGCCGTTGCGGCGTATGAGGTGCTGCGGCAGCATGACTTTGCCGGACTCACACGCGACGGGCGCTGGGCAAAGGCGGATTGGGAGCCTGAAACGCCGCGTACATACGATATCAGTCAGATCTGAGAAAGGACCATCTACGATGCTGAAACAAAAAATCAAGCTGATGACCGATTCTGTCAGTGATATTTCCAAAGACCGCGCCGAGGCGCTGGGCATCCATATGCTTTATTTTCCGGTTATGATCGAGGGAAAATCGCTGCGTGAGGAGCTGGACTTTACCAAGGAAGAATTCTACGGTATGATCGACCGTGCAAAAGAATATCCGATGACTGCGCAGCTGACGCCGTTTGAGATTCTGGAAGCCTATGAACAGATAGCTGCCGAGGGCTATACCGATCTGATCTATGTGACAATCGGCTCCGGCGGCTCCGGCACCTACAACAATGCGATCATGACGCGCAATCAGTATTATGAGGAGCATCCGGACAGCCGGATGAAGATTCATCTGGTTGACGGCAGAAACTATACGGCGACCTACGGCTATGCGGTCACGGAGGCAGCAAAGATGCTCGCACGGGGCGCCAGCGTACCGGAAATCGTGGATTATATCGAGGACTGGGTGCGCCATGCGGGATTGTACTTTGTCCCGATGACGCTGAAATATGTCAAGCGTTCGGGCAGAGTGAGCGCGGCTGCTGCATTTGCCGGTGAGCTGCTCGGTCTCAAGCCCTTCTGCCGCATCTGCAACTGCGAATCGAGCGTAATCCAGAAGATTCGCGGCGAGCAGAACATGATCCCGAAAATGATCGAGGTTGTCAAGGCGGATATTCAGCCGCATTCGCCGTATATTGTGATGCAGGCATCTGATCCCAAAATCGCACAGGAATTCGGCGCGGCGCTGACGAAGGCGCTGGGCTATCCGCCGGAGTGCTACTGGAATATCGGTGCGTCGATCTGCTGCAATGCAGGTCCGCATGTATTCGGCTTTGTCATCAAGCGCAAAGAAGAAACCGTATAATCAGAATCTCCGTACAGAAATTTTGCCCCTGAGCATTTTGAAACGCTCAGGGGCATTGTGTTTATCTGACTGTGAAGATATCGGCATTGCCGCCAAAATAAAATTGCACAGAATTCGTTTTGGAACCGTTTGTATTTTCTCTGTTTTGTCTCTGCCTTTCTCCCCTTTTTTCGCCGCGGTTACCCCTTTACAATTCGCTTTGAATATGGTATAATGATAAGAAACAGACAGAACTTTTTGTAAACCGGATACGGTTCCGGATGTGAAAAGGAGGCGTCCCCTGTATGGGTAAAATCATCGCATTTGCGAATCAAAAAGGCGGTGTCGGCAAATCGACAACCGTCGTGAGCCTCGGCGCTTACCTCGGTATGCGCGGCAAAAAAGTGCTCTGCGTCGATGTCGATTCTCAGGGAAATACCACTACAGGCTTCGGCATCGCAAAACGTGCGCTGCTCTTTTCCAGCTATGAGGTCCTCATCGGCAAATGCCGCATTCAGGATGCGATCATCGAAACCAGCTTCGAGAATGTCAGTCTGCTGCCTGCACAGTCTTCCCTCGCAGGCGCCGAAATCGACCTGATCGAGCTCGATAACCGCGTCGAACGGCTCAAAATGGCGCTCGTAAACTGCCGCCTTTCCTACGATTACATTCTCATCGACTGCCCCCCCTCGCTCAGCCTCGTGACCCTCAACAGTCTTGTCGCTGCGGATTCCGTCCTGATTCCCATGACGGCGGAGTTCCTCTCGCTCGAGGGTCTCTCCCAGCTCTACGAAACCATTAAGATCGTCAAGAGCAAATACAACGCAGGGCTCAGCATCGAGGGCATTCTCTTTACCATGTATGACGGCAGACTGAATCTTTCGGAGCAGGTCGTCGCAGAGGTCGAAAAATTCTTCCCGAATCAGGTCTTTCAGACAAGGATTCCGCGAAATGTCCGCCTCTCAGAGGCGCCGAGCCACGGCAAGCCGGTCTTCTATTATGACCGCATGTCCAAAGGCTCGGAAGCATACGAAATGCTCGCGCATGAAATGCTCGGTGAGCCGCTTGTTCCCGATATCAAGCCGAAGCGCTTTATTTTCAGCCGAAAATAATCTGCGGCTTTGCTGCGCGGAAAAACAATATCACACAGAAAGCAGGCGAGAATATGGCAAAGGGCGGACTCGGGCTCGGCAGCGGACTCAGCTCCCTGTTTGAGCAGAATGCCGCGGATCCGGCAAGCGGTGTGCAGACCGTGCGGATCGCTGAGATTGAACAGAACCGTTCGCAGCCCCGCAAGCGCTTCGATGATGAAGCACTGACAGAGCTCGCGGAGTCCATTCAGGCACACGGCATGCTTCAGCCGATTGTCGTCAGACCGATCGGAGAGCGCCGCTATCAGATCGTTGCAGGCGAACGCCGCTGGCGTGCCGCAAAGCGCATCGGTCTCTCGGAAGTGCCGGTCATTATCCGCGAGATGACAGACCATGAGGCAAGTCAGATCGCGCTGATCGAGAATCTCCAGCGTGAGAATCTCAATCCGATTGAGGAGGCAATGGGCTATCAGGCACTGATGCAGCAGTTCAGCATGACGCAGGAGGAGGTCGCAAAGACCGTCGGACGTTCGCGCTCCGCGGTTGCGAACAGTCTCCGGCTTCTGAATCTGCCGGTTCTGGTGCAGGATTATCTCGAAAAGGGCAAAATCTCCGCCGGACACGCCAAGGCGCTTGCCGGTATCAAGGATGAGGCACTGCTGCTGCGCTGTGCCGCGAAGGCTGCTGAGGATAACATCACCGTGCGCGAGATCGAAGCGCTCGTGCAGAAGGAATCTGCGGAAGCGAAACCCGCGGAAAAGCAGAAAACACCCGAGCAGATCTACTATGAGGAAATGGAGATCAGTCTCGGCAGTCACCTCGGAAGGAAAGTGAAGGTATCCGGCAGCAAGAAGAAGGGTACGCTCACTTTGGAATTTTATAATAAGGAAGACCTTCAGGCGCTTTGTCAGCTGCTGACAAAGGAAACCGAGTGACGGAAAAGGAGAGGAAAAGTTATGATTCAGAATGCAGGCAAATTCCAGAAAGAAGGACTGACCTTCGATGATGTGCTGCTGATTCCGGCAGAGTCGAATGTCACACCGAACCAGATCCGTCTTGCGACACGGCTCGCAGGCGATATCATGCTGAATACGCCGATCATGACCTCGGCAATGGACACGGTCACCGAATCGAAAATGGCGATTGCCATTGCGCGTGAAGGCGGCATCGGTATCATCCACAAGAATATGACCATCGAGCAGCAGTGCGACGAGGTCGATAAGGTCAAGCGCTCCGAAAACGGCGTAATCGTCAACCCGTTTTCGCTGACCGAGGATCGCTTCGTCTATGATGCAGATGAGCTCATGGGTAAATATAAGATTTCCGGTGTTCCGATCGTGGACAAGTCCGGTCATCTCGTCGGCATCATCACAAACCGTGACATGCGCTTCCTGACGGATTTCAATATCCGCATCAGCGAGGTCATGACGAAGGATAATCTCATCACCGCACCGGTCGGCACAACCCTCTCCGAAGCACAGGATATCCTGCGTTCCAATAAGATCGAAAAGCTCCCGATTGTGGATGACAACGGCATTCTGCGCGGTCTCATCACAATCAAGGATATCGAGAAATCCGTCAAGTATCCGAATTCCGCGCGTGATTCCGGCGGCAGACTGCTCTGCGGCGCAGCAATCGGCGTGACGAAGGATCTGCTCGACCGTGCCGGCGCACTGATCGACGCAAAGGCAGACGTCCTCGTCCTCGACAGTGCACACGGTCACAGCGCGAATATCATCAACAGCCTGAAAAAGGTCAAGGAAGCATATCCGCATACACCGGTCATTGCCGGAAACATTGCAACGGCTGAGGGCGCAGAGGCGCTGATTCAGGCGGGTGCAGATGCGATCAAGGTCGGCATCGGTCCGGGCTCGATCTGCACGACCCGTGTTGTTGCAGGTATCGGCGTGCCGCAGGTGACGGCGGTTTACGATGCAGCATGCGTCGCCGAGAAGTACAATATTCCGGTCATCGCAGACGGCGGCATCAAATATTCCGGCGATATCGTCAAGGCACTGGCAGCCGGCGCGAATGTCGTTATGCTCGGCAGCCTGTTCGCAGGATGCGACGAGGCACCGGGCGCAACCGAAATCTATCAGGGCAGACAGTTCAAGGTCTACCGCGGCATGGGCTCGCTCGGCGCAATGGAATGCGGCTCCAAGGACCGCTACTTCCAGGAGGGCGCAAAGAAGCTCGTTCCGGAAGGCGTCGAGGGCAGAGTGCCTTACAAGGGCATGGTCGCAGATACGGTCTTCCAGCTCTGCGGCGGCATCCGCTCCGGTATGGGCTACTGCGGCTGCCCCGATATCCCGACGCTGCATGAGAAGGCAAAGTTCGTCCGCATCACCGGCGCAGGTCTCAAGGAGAGCCACCCGCACGATATCTACATCACCAAGGAAGCCCCGAACTACTCCGCGCAGATTTAAGGAGAATGCAGGAAGGAGCAGGGAGAAAGAATTACTTTTCTCTTTTCGCTTTTCACTATTCACTTATAAAACGAAAGCCACGAGCCTTTATGGGTGGTGCTTATAAAGAAGTTTTAAGCCATAGTATTTCTGATCCTAAATCAGAAGTACTATGGCGTTTTTTATTGACAATGCAGCGATGCTATGTTATAATTGCTATTAATATATATCGGGATTGATTTATATTCGATGAATAGGGGAAAAGCTATGAAAATAGAAACAGGTTCAACAATAGGCGTTTTCAGCCCGTCGTGGTGCATCACAAATGAAGCACCGGAAGCTGCTGCTCGTGCAGAGAAATATATTCGCTCCCAGGGTTTTAATGTAAAGCACGGCAATCTATGGGGAAAGGCAGAGGCGTACGTTTCAGGCTCACCAGAAGAAAGAGCTGATGAATTCAATGCGTTGCTTCACGATCCCGAGGTCAGTATACTTATGGCGAGTGTCGGCGGTCAGGTGACAAACGGTATGCTCCCGTACATTGATTATGAATACTACGCGGAAAACCCGAAACCCGTTGTAGGTATGTCGGATGTGACAGCGCTGCTGATGGCAATTTATACGAAAACAGGCGTACCCACATATTACGGCTCGAACTTTGTAACAAGCTATGCAAGGCTCAGTCCGTATCGGGATATCGCCTTAAAAAGCCTTTGCGATGTGCTGAACTTTGAAGAATGCCACAAATATATTTTCCCCGAATACTATTCTGACGACATTATTGAATGGTCGCAGGAATTAACCGAGGAAAAGTGTATCCCAAATGAGATTATAACTCTGAGCGGCGGAAAGGTATCGGGCAGACTTATCGGCGGGAACCTGTATACTATCGGAAATATATGGGGTACCCCATATATGCCGGAAATACGCAAGGGTGATATTCTGTTCATTGAAGATACCGAGGAGTGGGCGTGCAGCGTGGAACGAACATTGGCTCAGTTGAAAATCTGCGGTATTTTCGACATGATTGGTGGGCTTATCATCGGGAAATGCAGGCAATTTCAGCATTACGGGACAGAAAAAACGTATTATGAGTTTATATACGATTATCTGAACGGACCGAATTATCCCGTGCTTGCCGAGTGTGATTTTAGCCATTGTGCACCCATGCTGACGCTGCCTATCGGAATCACGGCTAAGCTGGATGCCGATGTCCAGACGATAGAATTGGTAAGATAAATTATGAATTGTTTTAGCAGCCGTATAAAAACGAATGCTCCGAAGCATTTTGAAATGCTTCGGAGCAAAGCTTCTATATGGGTATCCATCTTAGCGGTTCGTGGCTTTTGTTATTTGAAGCATGGCAAGGAATACTTCCTCTTTGCTCCTTCCGGCATTATTCAATGGTCTCGACCTTGAGGAGATTCGTCGTACCGGAGATACCGAGCGGAACGCCTGCGGTGATAACGACCAGATCGCCGGGCTCTGCATAGCCTGCGCTGCAAGCTGCCTCGACCGCATGCTTAAAGAGTGCATCGGTGCTGCTCTCCTCGTTGATGACCAGCGGATGCACGCCCCATGACATATTCATCTGGCGCTGCACCATTTCATCGGTCGTGCAGGAGATAATCGGGAACAGCGGACGGTATTTCGAGAGCAGACGCGCAGTTTCGCCGCCCTTTGTCACGGTGATGATCGCCGTCGCATCGAGGTCGTGGGCGGTCGTCACGGTCGCATGTGCGATTGCGTCAGCTATGGTCGCTTTCTCATTGATGCGCGCGAGGAATTCGCTCTTGTAGTCGATGCTGCTCTCTGTTGTCAGCGCAATGCGCGCCATAGTCTGAACCGTCTCGACAGGATGCTGACCGGCAGCGGTCTCGCCGGAGGTCATGATCGCGCTTGTGCCGTCATAGATCGCATTTGCGACGTCAGTGATCTCGGCACGGGTCGGGCGCGGATTGTTAATCATGGATTCCAACATCTGCGTCGCGGTAATGACCTGCTTGCCCGCCTCGTAACCCTTGCGAATCAGCTTCTTCTGGATATCAGGAATCTGCTCAAACGGAATTTCTACACCCATATCGCCGCGCGCGACCATGATGCCGTCGGCAGCTTCGAGAATCTCATCAATATTGCTGACGCCTTCACGGTTCTCGATCTTTGCAATGATGCGGACACCGTACCAGCCGAGGCTCTGCGTGAATTTGCGCAGATAGCGGATATCGGCGCCGGTGCGGGCGAAGCTGGCTGCAATAAAATCGAAGCCGAGCTTTGCGCCGAATTCAAGGTCCTCCATATCGGCGTCGCTGAGATACGGCATGGAAAGATGTACATCGGGGAAGTTGCAGGATTTGTGGTTGGAGAGTGTGCCGCCGTGGATGATGCGGCATTCGATATCGGTCGTGGAGACATGCTCAATGCGCATTTCGACGAGTCCGTCATTGATCATGACCGTATCACCGGGCTTGACGTCCTTTGTCAGGCGCGGATAGTTGACGCTGCCGATCTTGTCGTCACAGGGGACATCGCGCGTCGTCAGCGTATACATATCGCCCGCCTTGATCTCGACGGAGCCCTCCGGAAATGTACGCAGGCGCACCTCCGGTCCCTTGGTATCGAGCATTGTCGCAATCGGCAGACCAAGCTCCTCGCGCAGACGCTTGACCTGCTCAAAGCGGATTTTATCCTTTTCGTAGTCAGCGTGCGAGAAATTGAAACGCGCGACGTTCATGCCTGCCTGCATCATCTGACGCAGAACCTCGTCTTTGTCGGTTGCAGGACCGATTGTACATACGATTTTTGTTTTTCTGAGCTGTTGCAGCATAATCAAACTCCTTATATGATCCCCCTGTTCAGCTGTGTGTTCCTGCGGCAGACCGGAGTTTATCGGTGTGGTATGGGTTACGCTGAGGGCTCCGCCCCCAATATAATCCGTACCATATCAACAAATTCCGGTTTATCACAGGGAACACAAAGCCGAACAGCGGGAGATTATTTGGTATTGCAGATACGGCAGCCGTGCCATGCGAGATAGACGCCGTGCTTTTTGCAGCGCGGGAAGCCGTGGAAAACGGGATCATCGTCGTCCATATCACTAAGCCAGTCGCTGAGGATGCCGTGATTGATATCGGCGGTTTTCAGGCGCACAAAGCCCTTCCGGAACCATCCGAGCATCGGCATCAGGTGATCGGCATTCGGGCGGTAATCGAGCACCTCCCAGCCGGTTTTCTGCGATGCGGCATCGGTGACGCGCACCATGAACTGCCTGTCCTCCTCGAAAGAATCGCTGTCCCACGGCATATCGGAGAGATAAAAGCCGACTGTTCCGACACCGTAATTGCGGTCATGCTCGGCGAGCCAGACTGCAAGGCGTCTTTGCGAATCGGTTTCTGCCAGTGCCGAAGCAGCGAGCACAAGAATATCAAGAAGCGCATCTGCGCCTCTGTCAGATATACTGACCAGTTCCTCCGACGGATCACTGCGCCGGATACCAAAAATATTCGCCATATCAGTTCCCTTTCTTGTTTTGCAGAGCTGCAAGGTGCAGAATACGCGGACGGTTATAGCGCTGCACTGCGACAAACACCGCGTCCAGCAAAGCTGCTGCAACGGATGTCAGCAGGAAAACCGGCAGCGCGCCGAACGGGATTGCGCCGAGCAGCGGCACGAAACTCAGAACCATGCAGATTATGTGGACAGTCTCGGACTGACACATCGCCTGTGCAATCTCATCCCATGAATGCAGCTGCGGAGAAAAATATTCAGGTGCAAATGTGGGGACATATTGTTTCCAGCGCTTGATACGCAGGATTTTATACAGCTTCGGCTCCCAGCCTCGCTGCTGATAGCGCCGCTTCGTACAGTCGGCGCGGTTATGCATGATCCTGTCAGTCATCGTACCGACAGCCAGCCGCATCCAGAAATGATATGTACATGTGCCGAATGTGATTGCGCAGCTCTCTGTCCAGCCCAGACCGGTTATCCGGTATATCAGGATAAAGAGCACAGTCAGCAATGCAAATCCGGCAGCTGCACCGATACACAGTCGTTTCATTCTGCACGCTCCGGCTGTGCGCTTTGCAGTTCCAGTGCCGAAAATGCCTCTTTCAGGCTCGAAACGCCCCTGAGCCGGATATGAAAGCGCTCGGCTTGCAGGGTACGAAGTGTCTGCTTCGGCAGGATGCATTCGGTAAAGCCGAGGCGCTCCGCCTCCGCGATACGCTGCGGTGCATTCGAGACCGACCGCAGCTCGCCGCCCAGACCGATTTCGCCGAATGCAATCAGCTTCTCCGGAACGGGCTTGTTCATGATCGCCGAATACAGCGCGAGCGCGACCGCCAGATCACCTGCCGGTTCATCGAGCTTAAAGCCGCCGACGATATTCAGATAGACATCCAGTGCGGCGACGCGCAGCCCGATGCGCTTTTCCAGAACCGCAAGCAGAATATACACGCGGTTATAATCAAGTCCTGTAGCAGTCCGGCGCGGCGATGCAAGTGTACTCTTTGTACAGAGTGCCTGAATCTCCGCGAGAATCGGACGGCTGCCCTCGATCATGCAGCAGACGCATGTGCCCGAAACGCCGAGCGGTCTGCCGTCGAGCAGCATCGCCGAAGGATTCTCTACCTCGCGCAGTCCTGTATCACGCATCTCGAAAACACCGATCTCATTCGTTGAACCGAAGCGGTTTTTGACGGCGCGCAGCACGCGGATGCTCTGATACCGGTCACCCTCGAAGATCAGCACCGCATCGACCAGATGCTCCATGACCTTCGGTCCGGCAATCGAGCCTTCCTTTGTCACATGACCGACGAGAAAGACCGGAATCTCCTTTGCCTTTGCCGCCTGCATGAACATCGCGGTGCATTCGCGCACCTGTACGACCGAGCCCGCACCCGAGCTGAGTCCTGCGATATGCATGGTCTGAATCGAGTCAATAATCACGATATCCGGCTCGCTCTGCATGATCGTATCGCAGACGGATTCCGCGTCATTGACGGTCAGCAAATAGAGATTTTCGGTATCGACGCCGAGCCGTCCGGCGCGCAGCTTGATCTGACGGGCAGATTCTTCTCCGGAGACATACAGCACCGAATGATTCTCGCCGAGATACTGGCAGATTTGCAGCAGCAGCGTGCTTTTTCCGATGCCCGGTTCACCGCCGAGCAGGACAACGGAGCCTTTGACAAGTCCGCCGCCGAGTACGCGGTTCAGCTCCGGGATACCCGTATCATAGCGGATATCCTCATTGAGGCTGACCTCTGCGAGCTCACGGATCTGCGCGGTGACATCGACCGGAACGCTGCGTCCGGCGGCTGCGGTGCCGCGTGCAGGAACGCGGATCTCCGGCAGCGCCTCCTCGATTGTATTCCATGCGCCGCAGTTTGTGCATCTGCCGTTCCACTTCGGAAACTCTGCGCCGCAGGCGGTGCATTCATAGCGCGTTTTTGCTTTTGCCATATGCCGGATAATCAGTGAATCAGCGGTGCAATCACGAAGCCCAGCACCATGGCGATCAGCGCCGCGATAATGACAATGCGCAGCCAGAGCGGCTTATTGGATTTTTTCGTCTGCTGCGGTCTGCGTGCGGCTTCGCGTTTTTCCTGTCTGTTTCTGCCGTTATTCGGTGCCGATCTTGCAGGATTGTTCTGCGTCTGCTTTGCGCGGCTGTTCGGCATCTGTTTTTTTCTCTTGCTCATTGCTGATTGCTCCTTTTCTCTGAGATTTCGGTAATTATTTCTATTATAGCATATTAAGCTGCAAATTTCAATGGGAGAGCAGCGAAAAAATAACAAAATACGCCGCATGGGAGATAAACCGGAGGCGGGTTCTACCCGCTTATAGCATATTAAGCTGCAAATTCCAATGGGAGTGCAGCGAAAAAATAACATAATGTACTGCATGGGAGCGAAAACGGCGGCGGGTTCTACCCGCTTATAGCATATTAAGGCGGAAATTTCAATGGAAAAGCAGTGAAAAATAAATATTATGTTTCCGTGTTTGTGATCCCCATATTGACAACCGGCGGCGGATCATGTATAGTTATATACAGCGAATCTGAAAAGACGCCGGAAAGGAAGAATTGCGAATGAAAAAGATACTCTCTCTGCTGCTGTCCGCTGCAATGTGCTGTACGGCGGAAATGTTCCCGATGCACGCCGCTGCTGCGGAACCGGTCACGGATGCAGCGCTGATCGAACAGTCCGTCCGGAATTACGCAAAACAGAAAAACATCCCGATCCACCTGATAATGATTGACACAGAGCCTCCAAAAGTTGAGGTGTATACTGCACTGCCGGATGCAACCGTGCTCCGTGAATACCGCAAGGCACAGAATTTCTCCGACGATATTCTCACGATCACCGGTTACGAAATGGGCTGGATGTGGAAATGGGATGAGGGACGCGCAATGGGAAAATGGAATCAGCCGACCGTGCTGGACGCGCAGTATATTTTGCAGGCAGTCACAGAGATTCTGACCGAAAACCGTGAACCGATGCAGGGGCTTGAAAAGCGCGTCGCAGATGTCAATCTTGACGGAAGCGTGGACGCCGCCGATGCCCAGCTCGTCCTGCTCTATTATGTGCAGAATACCGTTGCGCAGAATCCGACAACATGGGAGGAATTGCTAAAGCAAACCTCAGCCGGATGACAAAGATTGAACGAAAACACGCTGCCCGCACCGCAGAAGATTCTGATATACAGGGAAAGTGCATCATCCGAAACAAGATTTCCACAAATTGCAAGCCCAAACTTTAACTCTGTTTTTTTATTGCTATCATATATTTTTCACACAAGAACGTATAATAAAAGCATAAAGCCAAGGAAAACGGGCGTTCCGGCATCTGTTGCCGCGGCGCATGAGATATCAGAAAGAGGTGCTTCAAAATGTTTGATCAGAACGACAGGAACTTCGATCCGTTCAATTCCGGCAGCACAGAACAGGACCCGATGCAGCAGAATGCCGGCTACCCTTCACAAAATATTCCGCCGCAGCAGCCCGCAGGCGGCAGCTACTACTCTCCGCGCAGCGGCTATCCGAACGGCGGAAACGGCGGCTATATCCCCCCGACAGGCAGCGGTCCGGTCAATGACTATCCCGGTCCCGAGCAGCCGAAGAAGAAGAATCACAAGGGGCTGAAAGCGATTGCAGTCTTCGCAAGCGTTGCATTCGTTGCATATGCCGCAATCCAGTGCTATCAGTTTGCAACGGAAAACGAATCGCTGCGCTCCTTCCTCGGCAAGCAGAATAACCAGATCACAGAGGAATCGCAGGCGGGCACAACCGAGAAAACCGCCCAGAAGCCTGCCAAGACTGAGGAAAGCAAAACGCAGACCGATTCCAAAGCAGCCGAGCCGATGAGCTTCATTGAGCTGGCAGCGCGCAAGGATGCAATGAGCATTCCGGATATCGTCGATAAGGTCACGCCCGCAACCGTCGGCGTTTCCTCGACCTTCCTTTTCCAGGGACAGACATCCTATTCGATGTTCGGCTTTGATTTCGGCATGCCGCAGAACACCGAGCAGGAGGTTCCTGCAACCGGCACCGGCATCGTCATGTCGGCAAACGGCTCGAATTCCTATTATATCATCACCAATGCGCATGTCATCTATGATACCAGCGAAAAGTATCATATGGGTCTTGCGAAGAAGGTCGAAATCGTCCTGAACAAGGATTATTACGAAGACGATACGCCGATTGAAGCGGCAATCGTCGGCTACGATGTCGCAGAGGATATCGCCGTGCTCAAGATCGAGACCGATCAGAAGCTGGTCGTTGCCGAATTCGGAAGCAGCGACGATCTGCGCGTCGGCGAGCTGGTCATCGCAATCGGAAACCCGCTGGGCTTCGAGCTCTTCGGCTCCGTTTCGACCGGTATTGTCTCCGCACTCGACCGCGAGGTCACGATCAATGACAAAACGATGAAGCTGATCCAGACCGATACCGCAATCAACTCCGGCAACTCCGGCGGTCCGCTGATCAACTGCTACGGTCAGGTCATCGGCATCAACTCCTCGAAGGTCAGCTCGAACTATATGAGCGGCGAGGCTTCCGTTGAGGGTCTGTGCTTCGCAATCCCGATCTCCCATGCACAGGGCGTCATCAATGACCTCATCAACTACGGCTATGTCACCGGCAAGCCGATGCTCGGCATCAATACGACTGTCGATATTGACGAAATGCTCTCGCAGCGTCTCGGATTCCCGGTCGGCGTCTATATCAAGGCGCTGGAAGAGGGCGGTGCAGCAGAGCTCGCAGGCATGCGCGTCGGCGATATCATCATCGCAATCAATGATGAGCCGGTCACCAGTGCCGATGAACTCAGAGCCATGAGAGATGAATTCAAGGCAGGCGAGACGATTACCGTCACAGCTTCGAGAAACGGCGTCGATATGAACTTCGATGTCACGCTCCAGGAAAACGTTCCGACAAAGAACAATTAACTCGCAGAATTCCATTCAACCTTTCTGTGAAAAAACGGCACAGGGGTCTGTACAGAAATGTGCAGGCTCCTGTGCCGTTTTGTTTTATATTCGGCTGTTCTATTTTTCACCGGACAGGCATAGAATATAGCAAACCTACGGATCACGGAGGAATGATATCATGCAAAACAATGACTGGAATCTGCGGCGCGAGACCGTTCTGACGCCGGTTCTGCTGCCGGAGCTGACGCAGGAGCAGAGCGTCGAGCTTGATTATGTGCTGCCGGATTATTATCCGGATTTTTTCCGTCTGCTCTCCTGCACGGCGGAAACTGCCGTCACATCACAGAGCATCAGTGACGGCGCCCTGCAATATGCACTGCATGTTCAGCTGCATGTGCTCTACTGCGGCGAGCAGACTGATACCGTACAGTCGCTGACGCAGCAGCTTGATTATCAGGGACAGATCGCGCTGCCGCCGGACGGTACGGCGCCGGAGCATCTGCAAATCCGGCTGACGGCGGAAACCTCATATCTCAACTGCCGAGCGGTCAGCCAGCGAAGAATTGATCTGCGCGGCGCCGTCCGGATCCGTGTCGTGCGCTGCGGCGAACAGCCCGCTGCGGTTCTGAGCGGTGCGGAGGGGCTGCACACCCGCTCGCAGACCGTACCTGTCAGCTATGTTTCACAGATACTGCGGACGGATAAACGCTTCACGCTCGCGGAGGATATCCGGCTGAATGCGGCACAGCCTGCGATGCTCTCGCTCCTGCGCGCACAGACGGCGCTGACTGTCCACGAGACACGGATCGTCGCCGGAAAGCTCGTCATTAAGGGAGAGGCGGCTGTCACGCTGCTCTATACATCCTCAGAGGGCGCGGAAACACTCAGCGCGGTGCTGCCGTTCAGCCAGATCGCCGAGCAGGAGGGTCTGACAGACGATATGCCGTGCTTTGTAACGGCAGTCCTCAGTGAACAGCATTTTATGCCGGAAGCAGAGCAGGACGGCGACATCCGGCTGCTGCACGCCGATTTGCAGATTATTTTGCAGTGCACAGCCATCCGGCAGGCATCGGCAGAGCTCCTGACCGATCTCTATTCGACGGTATATGCAGCGGATTTGCAGCGCGAGCCGGTCTCGCTGCTGACAGCGCCCGTCCCCGTCACGGAGCGGATGCAGCAAAAGCTGACCCTGACCGAGCCGGATGCCGTCCTGACAAAGGTCTATGCGGCATGGGCAGAGCCGGAGAATGTGCAGAGCACGCAGAATCCCGAGGGCGGCGCGGTCCTCAGCGGTACGCTGCATGTATCCGTACTTGCGGCGGATGCCGAGAATCATCCGCTGATGCTGACGCAGCAGCAGCCGTTTACATGGGAGCTGCCGCATCTGAAACCCGCATCGCTGCTGCCGCCCGTTCAGGTGCAGAGCTGTACGTATACGCTTGCAGGCTCGGATACAGTCAGCGTACAGACGGAGCTTCTGCTCAGCGGGCAGATCATGCAGCAGCAGACGCAAATGCTCCTGACCGATGTCCAGATTGATCCGGAGCAGCCGCTGCCCGTCACGGAATACTATGCGCTGCGGCTGTATTTTGCACAGCCGGAGGAATCGCTCTGGGAGATTGCCAAGCGCTATCACACCTCGGAGGCGGCAATCCGCGAGGAGAACGATATCCCTGCGGAGCGCCTGACCGGACAGCAGATGCTGCTGATTCCGATTGTCCGGTGATGCATGATAATACGGAGGAGAAAGCTATGGCTGATATTTATGCAGATATCGCACGCCGGACAAACGGCGATATCTATATCGGTGTCGTGGGACCGGTCCGCACGGGAAAATCCACGCTGATCAAACGGTTTATGGAAGCGCTCGTCATTCCGAATATTACCGATGATGCACGGCGCGACCGCGCAACCGATGAGCTGCCGCAGAGCGCCGGCGGCAGAACAATCATGACGACGGAGCCGAAATTTGTCCCCGAGACAGCCGTTGAGATCACACTGCCGGAGGGCGCACAGTGCGCTGTCAGGATGATCGACTGCGTCGGATATATCGTCCCGAGCAGTCTCGGCTATATTGAAGCGGAAGCGCCGCGCATGGTCAAGACGCCGTGGTTTGATGAGGAGGTTCCCTTCAACATGGCGGCAGAGATCGGCACGCAGAAGGTCATCAATGAGCATGCGACGGTCGGGCTCGTCGTCACGACGGACGGTTCCGTGACCGATATTCCCCGCGCGGAATATGCCGCGGCGGAGGAGCGCGTCATCTCGGAATTGCAGGCACTCGGCAAGCCGTTTGTCGTCCTGCTCAACTGCGTCACGCCGGAAAATCCCGAGGCGCAGGCGCTCGCATCCGAACTCGAAGCACAGTATCATGCGCCGGTGCTGCCGGTCAGCTGCCTTACGCTCGATGAGGAGACAATCCGGCAGATTCTGTCGCGTCTGCTCGATATGTTCCCGATCCGCGAGGTCAGCGTCGAGACGGCAGGCTGGCTGCCCGCGCTCGAAAAAGGGCACTGGCTCCGGAGTGCCGTCTTTGATGCGGTGCGGCAGGCGGCACAGGGACTAGCCGTCATGCAGGATGTCCGCGGACTGCCCGCCCGCTTGCAGAAATGCCCCTATGTGCAGGAGGCAGCGATCCGGCAGATCGCGCTCGGCACGGGCAATGTCATTCTGCGGCTGACGCTCGATCCGGCGCTGTTTTATCAGATTCTCGGTGAGGAGACCGGCATCGGCATCCGCAGCGAAAACGAGCTCTTTCCGGTGCTGCTGGAGCTTTCGCGCATCCGGAAGGAATATGAGCGCATCCGTCCGGCACTCGAGGAGGCGGAGGCAACCGGCTACGGCATCATCATGCCCGAAGCAGGTGAGCTGACGCTCGAGGAACCGGAAATGATCCGGCAGGGCGGCAGATACGGTGTCCGGCTGCGTGCCTCGGCGCCCTCGCTCCACATCATGAAGGCGGGGATTCAGACGACCGTCAGCCCGATTGTCGGCAGCGAGAAGCAAAGCGAAGAGCTGGTGCTCTATCTGCTCCGCGAATTTGAAGAGAATCCGGCGAAAATCTGGGAATCCAACATCTTCGGCAAATCGCTGCACGAGCTGGTCAATGAAGGACTGCATGCCAAGCTCGGCAAGATGCCTGCGGAGGCGCGCCTGAAATTGCAGGAGACGCTGGAGCGTGTCATCAACGAGGGATGCAGCGGTCTGATCTGCCTGATTCTATAAATTAAGTTGTACAGCACTTGTACAAAAAAGATGCCGGATGTATGTGATCCGGCATCTTTTGTTATGCTGTCTGTACGGCAGGCAATCGTATGCAAAAGAAAAATCACCGCCTGAGCAGTGATTTTCAGAGGAGCAAATGTGTACCGGCATTTGCTCCGGTTCATGCAGACGCTTCGGGAAAGGAGAGGGCTTTCAGCGAGAGGGGCGGCTGAAAAAACCGTTCATCTGCATGTCGTTCTTGGTGCGGAAATGAGGGGTATCTCTCATCTGCAATTTTATTATAGCACACGGCAATACCGATTGCAATGCAGGATTGTGATATGAACTGTCATTTTATATCCTGTTTGCACAAATTGCACTGCTTGTCTGTAAAATCAGACATTTCTTCCGTACAACTTTCCGGTTCGGCAGGCTGCACAAATCTCCGGCTTAAAAACCGTGAGATTGCTAAATTCAACAGATCACCCCGAAAAAACTTGACAAATTCAGCCGAAGGTGCTATAATAAATTTGTATGTTAATAGAATATTTGTGCAAATTTCTCAGCATTTCGTCGCAGTAACCGGCACAAGCTATTCCTTCTGCCCGACCTTCCGGAACGGCAGCGATATGAGGTGAATCTATGCCCAATAACCGTTCAGAGCTGACGATTGCCGTGATTGCATCCGGTATTGATGAAGAATATCAGCAGGCGATCCTGCGCGGAATCCACCGTTACGCCGCACAGCATCATGTGAACATTGCACATTTCATTGCGTTCGGCGGTATTCTTGCCAATCCGAAATATGATCAGGGTGAATATAATATCTTTGAGCTGCCGAACTTTTCGCTGTTCGACGGTGTCATTTTGCTGACCAATACCTTCTCCGGCGCGCTGGCGGAGGAGAATCTCTATCCGCGCATCCGTGCGGCAGGGATTCCGGCGGTCAGCATCGACCGCGAGCTCGGCGACCTCTACCATATCGGCATCCGCAATGCAGAGGCAATGGAACAGATCACACGGCACCTGATCGAAGCACACGGCGTCCGCCGCCTGAACTATATTTCCGGTCCGGATACCAATACCGAGAGCATGGAGCGCTTTGAAGCGTTCTCCAAGGTGCTTCAGGAGCATGATATCCTGCTGGAGCCGCAGCGCGTCTATCACGGCACATTCCGTGCAAAGGACGGCAGACGCGCAATCGAGAGCTTTTTGCAGTCCGATCTGGAATTTCCGGAGGCGATTGTCTGCGCAAACGATGCCATGGCAATCTCCGCGGTGCTGACGCTCGAGGAAAACGGCATCCACTGTCCGGAGCATGTACTGGTCTCGGGCTTTGATAATATTTTCCACGCAAGGAATTTCTCTCCGGCACTGACAACGGTTGAGCGTCCGCTGGCGCAGTCCGGCGCGCTTGCCTGCGAGATCATCTGCCGCCACGTTGCGGGAGAGCAGCTGCCGCGCCTGACAGAGCTCAGTGCGGTGCCGATCTTCTCGGAGAGCTGCGGCTGCAAGCCTGCCGATACCGAGGATATCACTGCGTATAAGAAGCGCAGCTTCCAGATGACCGAATCCACGCTCCGCGATATTTCGCGCAATGATCAAATGGCGTGCTCGCTCGTGGAATGCGATGATTTCGATGAGTATATCAATGCGCTCAAGAGCTTTGTGCTCAAAACGAAATGCGAGGAATTTTATCTCTGCCTCAATGACAACTGGCATACGAGACAGATTCAGCAGGAGGTCGGCTATACCGGTCAGATGCCCGCCGATTCCTATATCACAAAGGGCTATTCCGACCGCATCCTGATGCCGCTCTCCTACTATGACGGCAAATTTCATCAGGACAAGAGCTTTATCTCGCAGGATATTCTCCCGCGCCTGCGCCTGAATTCCGACAAAACGCGCAATATGTATTTTGTGCCGCTGCATTTCCGTGAGCGCTGCCTCGGTTATTTTGCGATTGTCAATTCTGCATTCCCGCTGGACAGTGCGCTGTTCCATTCGTGGAGCATCAATATCAGCAATACGCTTGAAAACTTCCGCAAGCTGCTCTGTCTCGATGAAATTGTGCAGGAGCTCGACAAGCTCTATGCGATTGATTCGCTGACCGGCATCTACAACCGCAACGGCTTCAAGCGCTGCACGCAGGAGATTTTTGAAACCTGCATCGAAGAGCGCAGGACGGTTATGGTCATGTTCGCGGATATGGACGGGCTGAAAACAATCAATGACAATTACGGTCATAAGGTCGGCGACCACGCAATCCGCAGCATCGCCTCGGTCTTGCAGGAAGCCTGCCGTCACGGCGAGATCGCCTGCCGCTTCGGCGGTGACGAATTCTTCATCTTCGGTGTCGATTACAGCGAGGAGAAGGCGGTTGCGCTGCGCGACAAGATTATGTCGAATCTCGAAATCTGCAACCGCAATTCCGGTCAGGAGTATCAGCTGAGCGTCAGCCTCGGCGCGTGCATCACCATTCCGCCGAAGGACAGTACAATCTTCCAGCTGATTTCCGTCGCCGATAACCGGATGTATGAGGAGAAAAAGAAGAAGAATCCTTCCAAATATCTGAAACAGCCGCCTGCCAAACCCCTAGCGGGAGCAGGAGCCTGAATACAAAGCAAAGCCGCGAAGCGTAATCATAAGCTCCGCGGCTTTTATTCTGTGAACCGGCGGTATCCGCGATGTTTCATGGTGCAGTGTCATTTCGGCAAACTCGGCAACAGTTTTCGCAGGGTAAAAAAAGTTGCCGCATAGATTGGCTTTCCATGCGGCAGAAGGGTGTATTGAATCGGATTATCCGTTTTCGGGATTGTCAAAATGCAGGTCAACGTGCGGTCTGGAGATACCGCCCACACCGAAATACCAGCGCTGAAGCAGGTCTTCTCCGAACGGGATGTTCGCATCCCAGTTATCCGGAACAAACGCATCATCCAGCTCCTCTGTATAGGTTTTCGGCACGAATGTGCCGATCTCCGCCGTAATCGCCGTGCCCGGTTCCAGAGAGAACCATTCCATGCGGTAGATATCGTCATATGCCTGCCCGCTCAGGCTGGAATATGCGATCGGCGAACGGATGCAGTTTGAATATGACCGTTCAAAATCCATGTGCAGTGTAAAATTCATATTCGTGATGTCGAAGTCAGTGTCGCGTGCAAAATCCGGATCGACCGTATAATCATCTGTAAACGGATTAAAGCCGTCGGCAAGACTTGTTTTTTCAGGATTTACGGAAAAACGGCACTGATTCCAGAATGACGGCAGACCGGAAATCGCATTGATGTTTTCGATTTTGAGCGTCAGCCGGATAAACCGGAAGTTTTCGGGATTTGCCAGAACGTCTGCATATTTAATCATACTGAGCCCGAAAGCCCGTTCATCCTTGCAATACTCAGCATATGTGCATTCCTCTTTGTTTATTCCGTGTCCGCTGGATGCGTGAACCTGCGAAATGGAATAGCCTTCGCGGTAGCTTTGCATCAGATCGTTTTCTGTCAGACCGGCTGCCTCCAGCGAATCAAAAGCCTCCGCCTTCTGCACGGTCATGGCAATCACACCGCTCTGCGAAAGATCATTCACGAGGAACCGGTCGCCGATCTCCTGCTCAAGCGATGCATCCGGCATTTCTTCATCCGCCGGAAACGGCAGCGTTTTTTCGGTCGTGGTTGTGGTTGTAGATTCGAGCGTTTCGATGACATAGAGATCAGTCGGGAGCGTCCGCTGTGTGGTCGCCGTACCGGACTGCGTGCCCGAGGTGATGCCGGTCTCTCCGGAATCGGCAGAGCTTGTGTATCCGGACTGCGGCGCCTGCGTCTGGACGATGCCGTCGCGCACAACGCTGTAAATCGCATAGACGCTGATGCTGACGATGCCGATTGCCGCAGCGACCGCGCCGTAACGGCTGAGGCGGCTGATGACCGGTGTACTGTTTTCCGCCGTACCGGCTGCATCCTCTATGAGACCGGCGTCGATTTCGCCCATGATATCAAGCAAATCCTTCGCTTTCACAGCAATCCCTCCTCTTCCAGATATTGTTTGAGCGCCTTCCGCATCCGGCTGAGCGCCATTTTCACGGCAGGTGCGGTTGTCCTGTGCCGCCGCGCAATCTCACCGGCAGACAATAAAAATGTATACCGCTCGATGAAAATGCGCCGCTTGTCGTCGGAAAGCGTTTCGAGAAAATCGTTCATTGCCGTGCGGAGCGCATTGCGGTTCAGGATCGCGTCAATGCTCTCGCCGGATGCAATGCATTCTTCCAGCTCACTGAGCGCAGCCGGAACCTCTCCGCCGCCGCGCTTTTCACGGCTTTCGGCTTTGATCCGGTCGAGCGCAATGCGGCGTGTGAGGGTGATGAGATACGCCTGCAAATGCGCCGGAGGGTTCATCGGAATTGCGTTCCATGCCCGAAACAATGCATCATTGAACACCTCATCCGCATCGGCAGCATTCCCGAGAATATTCTGCGCGGTCTTCCGGCAGATTCTGCCGTATGCATCGGTCAGCGCATCGAGTGCCCGCTCGTCGCGCGCCGTGATCTGTTCAATGATCTGGCTGTCTTTCACGTTCAAGATGTTCACCGCCTTTCTTCACCCTCACCCATATAGACGACAAAATCCCCCCGAATGTAACACACCCGACGAAAATTTTTTGTTTTTTTGTTTCTGCACCGAAAATCGCACCATGAAAAAAAGATTCAATACTCGTCTTTGATACGCGGTCAAGTGCTTGGCTGTAAGCATCGCAAGGGCTGCGCCTATTCGGATAGCGGCGGAGAGCCGCGCACGGCGCGGGGCAAAACGAAATGCCAGCGGGGGCTCCCCGCCTGCCCGCGCTTGCGTTTTGAGGGAAGATGTGCTATACTTATAAAGAAAGTTTCTTTTATGAATTGTGTTGCCAAGATAAATCAGAATTTAGCGGCTTAACACTCCCAATCAATCATATAAAACCATAAGCGTCACTTTCCCCCACAGAACGGGGGTGACAACCCAAGTGGAAGGAGGAAGTTCGCAAAGCTCACATTCCCCCTTCCCCTTAGGTTTTCGCCCCCGAGCCCCCGCTTTCCTGAACCCTATCCCCCTAAGCTCCGCACAACTCAGAAGCCGCGCCCCAGAGAGGAGAGGATAAGGAATGAGGGAGCGCGAGGGGGAGAACCTTAGGGAGAGGGGAGACCTGAGTTTGCGAAGACTTCCCTCTCCCTGTGGTTCTTCCCCTCGCATTCGCGTGCCCCGCATGTTTGCCGCAGGCAAACTGCGCAGTTTCGCTTTGCGAAACATGCGCGCCCAGCGGATTTTACGATAGGACTAATGATAAAGAAAGAATGACGAAAGCAATACAAGATCAATACCTGAACTGCCTGACAAATTCTGATTTATCGCAGAATCACTTTTGTTAAATGAGAGTATAGAAAACTAACGGCGCGGAAGGAGACCGATCATGAACCGCCAGATTATCACCGATCCGAAAACAGGAGAGAAAATCTGCCGCTGCTTCAAGCGCTGCGGCGGATGTCAGCTTGCGGAGCCATATGCCGAACAGATCAGGCGCAAACAGGAAAAAGCAGAGCGCATGCTCTCGAAATTTGCAAAAGTTCGCCCGATCATTACAATGGATGAGCCCTATTATTACCGCTGCAAGGTGCAGAATGTTTACGGCAGAGGCAGAGGCGGCGAAATCATCTCCGGCATCTTTCAGTCCACGGGACAGAAAATGGTTTCCGTCGATGACTGCATGCTGGAAGACCGCCGCGCCGCACCGATTATCCGGACGCTCAAACAGCTCATGCGCGACTTCCGAATCCAGCCCTATGATCTCCGGACGGGCAGCGGTCTGCTGCGTCATACGCTGATCCGCACCTCCGCTTCGACCGGCGAGATCATGCTCGTGCTCGTCACCGCGGCGCCGATGCTGCCTGCAAAAAAGAATCTGATCGCGGCGCTGCAAAAGGCGCATCCCGAGCTGACGACAATCGTGCAGAATATCTGTCCGGACGGACTCCCGCTGACACTCGGCGACCGCAGCATCGTGCTCGCAGGCAAGGGCTATATCGAGGATGTACTCTGCGGCTGCCGGTTCCGTATTTCGCCTGCATCGTTTTATCAGGTGAATCCCGTGCAGACCGAAAAGCTCTATGCCTATGCGGTCAAGGCGGCGGAAATTCACGAGGGCGTCACGGTCATTGACGCCTACTGCGGCACCGGCACAATCGGCATGATCTGTGCAAAGCAGGGTGCAGAGGTCATCGGCGTGGAGGTGAACCGTTCCGCCTGCAAGGACGCCGCTGAAAATGCCAGACGCAATCAGCTTGCGAATATCCGCTTCTGCAATGAAGATGCCGGAAAGTTCATGCAGCGCATGGCAAAGGAAGGCGGCAGCTGCGATGTTCTGCTGATGGACCCGCCGCGTGCCGGCGCATCGACAGCCTTTCTGCGTGCAGCCGCGGCGCTCCTGCCGGAACGGATCGTCTATGTTTCCTGCAAGATCGAAACGCTCGAGCGCGACTTAAAGCAGCTCGTGCAGTCGGGTTACCGCGTCACGGATATTCAGCCGGTCGATATGTTCCCGCATACAACCGGCATCGAAACCGTCTGCGTCCTGCACCGGAAATCCGGTTCGCAGCGCAGATAAAAAGGAGCTGCAAAATGGATATTGATGTATACAAGCAGTATTTTTCAGCGGAGGGATGCTTTTCCGGTGTGAAGCGACGCGGCGTCGCTGTCATGCTGACATCGTCCTCCGGCGGCGGCGAAATCCGCTATACGCTGACGGCAACATTCTTCCCCTTTGAAAATCCGGAGGATTTCCGCATCACCTATGATGCAGCATTCTCAAAAGTATTATACGAAGGAAAGGGCAGACGCTCCAGAAAACGTGAGCAGAGTATGCTCGAAACACTGCGCGGACAGGCGGATATCCTCGCGGCGGAGCAGCATGCGAAAATCTTCTGGGACAAGCCGCTGAACGAAGCACAGTACGGGTAAGCAGAACAGGAGGGACAATATGGATCAGGAACAGGCATGGGCATATGCAGATCAGGCTGACGCGCTGCTCCGCAAAGAAACCGAAATACCGGCAGTGCATTTTGAACTGACAGACAGCGAGCCCGATCTTTTTACAAGCAAGATCGGGGGCATCCCGTATCTGCCGCATGATGCACAGATTCCGCTTGACAGCAGCGGCAGACAGATGAAGCTGCTTGCGCAGTTTGACTGCAAGCTGCTCGCAGATTTGCCGGATTATCCGCATGAGGGGATGCTGCAATTCTGGCTCACGGTACAGTATCCGTGGCAGGAATGGCACGTCACCTATCACGCGCAGACGGACCGTACTGTCACCGCGGAAGAAGTGCTTGCAAAGACCGCGCCCTTTATCGAGGGCGAAACAGGGGCGTTTCCGGTCATTGACGGCGGCTACGGCATCAAAGCGGAATACTGTACAGAATCTATGGGTCCCTGTGACGAGCGCTACGGTGCGCTGATGTGCAAATATCTCAATGATCTCTCCGAGGGCAGGGTCATCCGGGAGTGGATGGATCTCGGCGATCTCTTTGACCCGAACAGCGGGGAAAGCGGCGGACATAAGCTCGGCGGTTATCAGTACGATCCGCAGTCATGGCTGAGCTTCCGCTATGAACCGGATTTCGATGCAAAGCTCGGCGCGGAGGATGAATGGCTGCTGCTGTTTCAGCTCGAATACGATCATTCCCTCGGCAGGAACTGGCGTGAGGGCGCAAAGGTCGTGATCGGCGACTGCGGCGTCATGCATTTCTTCATTCAGCGCAGTGATCTGAAAGCACGCGCGTTTGATAAAACGGACTTCAACTGGAACTGCTCATGAGTCAGGGCGCAGAAACCGCGAAAAAGCCGATGAAAAAGCATGTACTGCAATGGCATATCCTGCACCGCTGCAATCTCCGCTGTACGCACTGTTATCAGGAGGATTATGCGGCAGAATGCACGGCTGCGCAGCGCATGCAGCTATACGGGCAGTATCTCAATTTCTGCAAAGCAAACGGCTTTCGCGGACATATCAATTTCACGGGCGGCGAACCGCTGCTTTCGCCTGATCTGTTCGAGCTGCTGGAACGCTGCGATGCGGACGGCATCAGCTGCGGCATCCTGACAAACGGTACTTTGATTGACCGTGAAACCGCAGCACGGCTCGGAACAATCCGCAGCCTGTCCTTCGTGCAGGTCAGCATCGACGGCACCAGAGAAACGCATGACCGCGTCCGCGGAAAAGGCAATTTTGACAAGGCATTTGCAGGACTGAAGCTGCTCCGGCGACAGGGCATTCAGACCATGGCGGCATTCACCTGCCACAAGGGCAATTACCGCACGCTGCCGCAGGTGATCCGGACGGTACGCCGCAAGGGCATCGACCGCTTCTGGGCAGACCGCCTCATTCCGATGGGCAGCAGCCGCGAGGATATCCTCTCGACGGAGGAATTCCGGACGGTTGTGCAGTGCCTGACGAAAGCGCATACCGGAAAGCACCTGTTTTCGCATACCGATGTCCATATTAACCGCGCAATGCAGTTCCTCGAGGGCGGCGGCTGTTATTATCAGTGTGCCGCAGGCGATACGCTGCTGACACTGCTTGCAGACGGTACGCTGCTGCCGTGCAGAAGGCTGCCGATTCCGATTGGGAACTGCCTTGAAACGGATATGCTGACGCTCTGGCAGAACAGTCCGCTGATCGCAGAGCTGCGGGCACACGAGATTCCGCAGGACTGCATCTGCTGCCCGAAGGCGGAATTCTGCCGCGGCGGCGCAAAATGCCTGAGCTATGCCGTCACCGGAGACTGGCACCGGAAGGATATCAACTGCTATTACCGATGAAACGAAAAAGACGGAGGTTTCTTATGACAAAAAAACAAATCAAACGCATGCAGCATCTGTTTGCGGCAGCGCTTCTGCTGCTCACCGTGCTCATGATGCAGCCGCTGACTGCATTTGCAGATGACAAGCAGTATCAGGTTGATGCTGCGGATTTCAATGTTTCATTTACGGAGAACGGCGATGCCTGCATCACCGAGGACTGGATTGTCACCTATACGCGCGGCAGCTTCACACGCTTCTATAAGGATATCTACAATCCGAACAATCAGCTTGAGTATATTCAGGATATCCGCGATGAGAAATGCCAGATCAACGGGAAGGATGCCGTTGCACAGAACAACAGCACCGACCGGATCGACGGGCATTATTATCTCGAAAAGCAGCCGGATAAGTACACGATTCACTGGTTCCAGTCGGCGGAAAATGAAACCGTACAGTATCATATTTCGTATGTGATCCCCGGTGCGGTCAAACGCGATGAGCATAACCGCGCAGAGTTCTGCTACCGCTTTATCGGCACGAATTTCCCGAAGCGTGTCAGCTCGGTTTCGGCGCATTTTGATCTGCCGGCAGCGGACAGTACGCTTGAAGCAACGGTCTCCGCAGGCAGCACCGCACAGGACGGCAGGATGCTGATCTGCACTGCGGACAATGTAAACGGCATGTATAAAATCAAGCTGGATATGGATGCAGGCAGCTTTCACAGTCTCGGCAGAATCGTCGATGTGCAGATTCCGGCAGACCTGCAAGACCCCGACCGCACCGAAGGTCCGACTGCAAAGGAAGTATTTACATTTCTCTTTGAGATACTCCAGCTGATGCTGATTCCGGCAGGCTTCATTTTCTGCATCGTGATGCTGTGCAAAATCCCCGACTTCAAACGCAGACATAATCTGAAAAAGAATCCCGACCTTCTGCCGGAAGCCGCAGATCGTCTGGAGAGAATGAACATCCCGTATGAATGGTATACGATGATCGCAACCTCGGAAACGCATATTGTGGACCGGTACGCAAAATTTTATCTCGCGCTGTTTGATCTGGCAAAGCAGGGCTGGCTCAAATTCGGAACGGACAGCATCGTACTGGACAAAAGCGCCGCGATTTCTGCGCAGGCAGGCGCTGCGGAGCGCTGGAATATGGCGCTTCTCAATCTGCTCGCAGCCAGCTTCAAATATAATGACGGCGCCAAGAGCATTTCGATTCCCTATTCGTGGATTCAGAATGCGCTGTCTGATTACAAGAGCGAATATAATTTCTATAAGGCACTGGAAAGCTGGCACAGCTCCTATCGATCCGAGATGTACAAGAGTCCGGAGTATCAGCAGCTTGCCGCATCCGGCGATCTGAAACAGATTGAAGCGGACCTGAAAACATGGTCAAACTATGCACAGTACTGCAAGATATCGGTCAGCATCTATGACTGTATTCTCTCGTATCAGCGCAATGGAAAGATCGACAGCAACCCGATTCTGACCTATCTGTTCCGGCCGGACCTGTTCCCCGGATATGCAGGCGGAAGCGATGATACGCTGCATGATCTGGTCTATTTCCTCAGCAATTCCGCGTATTCTTCTTCGTCCTACGACAGCAGCGACCGTTCCAGCAGCGGCTCAAGCTGTTCGAGCTGTTCCAGCTGCTCCAGCTGTTCAAGCTGCTCCGGCTGCGGCGGAGGCGGCGCCGACTGACCGCGGCAGACAGTATCCGCTGCCGTTTTTACACGAAACGAGAAGCATAAAACCATAAGATCATACCCTTCTCCTGCTGCTTGCTCTTCCGCGAAAATTGTGGTATAATATGAAATACCGGAAGATTCCATACAGGAGGAAAAGAATGATTCAGGATATATCCCCGAGCAGATTGAACAACAGCTGGCAGAAAACAGCACCGCAGCCGGACAGCATCATGATGTGCTTCTGCGGCGGAGAACTGCTTGCGGCGGTCTCGGACGGCGTGCCGCAGTTTCCGCGGTACCGCGATCTGACAGAAACGGAAAAACCGCCGGTTTATCTGTTCTCCGTCGATGACGAAGCCTTCTTTCTGACGGAGACCGCGGAAGCCTTCGGCGGTTATCAGCCCTTTTCAATCCGTGCACTGCGCGATCAGTGCAGCGGAAAATATCTCTATGCGGCATTCACGGCGTTTCATCTGCATCAGTGGTATGCGGATAACCGGTTCTGCGGCATCTGCCGCGGCGAAATGCAGCATGATGACAGGGAACGCGCACTCGTCTGCAAGGCATGCGGACACAAGGTCTATCCGCGCATCAATCCGGCAGTGATCGTCGGCGTGATCAGCCGCGGCAGAATCCTCATCACGCAGTATCGCCGCGGCTATGCGCATAATGCGCTGGTCGCAGGCTTCACGGAGATCGGCGAAACACTCGAGGAATGCGTCCGGCGTGAGGTCATGGAGGAAACAGGTCTGCGCGTGAAAAATATCCGCTATTACAAGTCACAGCCGTGGGGCATGGCACAGGATATCCTTACGGGCTTCTTCTGCGAGGCGGACGGCAGCGATGCGATCAAAATGGACGATTCCGAGCTGCGCTCCGCTTGCTGGTGCAAACCGGATGAGATCACATTGCAGCCGCAGCAGCACAGCCTGACAAATGAGATGATGCAGCTGTTCCGCGATACAAACGGACATCTGCCGGAGGATATCATCCGGACAGAACCGGATGCACGGCAAACATGCATCTGCTTTACCCGTCACGGCGAAACGACAATGAACGTCGAAGATCATATCAGCGGCGTCACGGACTGCGAGCTGACTGAAAACGGCATCGCACAGGCGAAACAGCTTGCAGAAGTCTGCGCAGCACATCGGGAGATCGGTCTGATTCTCTGCTCGCCGCTGAAACGCGCCCGAAAAACTGCGGAAATCATTGCAGAAACGCTGCATGTTCCGGTGCGCACGGATGAACGTCTGCGCGAATGGGATTACGGCTCCTATGAAAACCAGCCGCGCAGCGAAACGCCGGATTTTCAGGCGGCAAAGCGTGAATTCGGCGTCCGCATGAAGGACGGCGGCGAATCGCTCTTGCAGCTTGCACACCGCGTCTACAGCTGCATTGACGATATCCGCAGGCAGTATGCGGGCATGACCGTGCTCTGCGTCTGTCACGGCGGCGTCTGCCGCATCGCAGAGACCTATTTCCGCGATATGAGCACCGATGCATTTTCGCAATTCTTCATGGGCAACTGCGAGCTGCGAAAATACAGCATATAAATAAAAAAACCGGAACTGACCCGAAAGTCGGTTCCGGTTTTATTGTTCTGCGTCATACTCGGATTACCAGCCGATATTCCGAAAACTGAGCAGGAACGCTTCAAAGCTGTCTGCAATCAGATACAGACCGTCTTCCCGTTCTTCATCCTCATGATAGAGGAAATAGATTTTGCCGTAATGCTTTTCGTCAACACCGATGCAGACATAATCGCCGCCCATATTTTCGCCGATCGGCAGAACGCTGCTGCCCCACTGCGCACGGAAGCTGTCGCTGCCGGTGATGAATTCGCGGTTATAGAATAAATCCAGCTTTTCGCAGCCGTCATCGCTCGTCATGTCCGAGGTCTCCTGCATCGGAAAGCCGTAATCCTCCGTCACGTAAAAAGAACACTGCTCTGTCAGAAATTCCTTGTATGCATCCGGAATCCGGATGCCCTTTTCCTGCTCAAACTGTGCAAGCTCCGCATCCGTCAGCGTCGAATCATCATCAATGAGATCAGCTGCGACGATTTCCTGCAATTTTCCTTTCCATGCATCTTTCACGCTCATTCTCCGTTCACTCGCGGAACAAATTGTTCTTTCTGCGGTCAACAGGATTCTTCTCATATTTCTTTTTGCCGATGCAATAGCCGATATATTTGCTGATCGTGATCAGAATCGCATAGCAAACCGATTCAAATGCCATTTCTGCAAAATCCAGCGGCATATTTGCATGTGTCATCCGAATCCACAGCCAGCGGAATACAAACAGCACAACCATCAGAAAGCTGAAATGCACTGCAAAATACAGTAACCAGAAAATAGGCTCAGACCGTCTCAGTGTAATTTTCATAAATGACCTCCTTTTCGGAATTGCATATACGGATAAAATATCCTGCTGAAATCATTATAGCACACGCAGCCGCGAAAAGTCAAGCATCATGCGATACAAACGAAAAAGCACCAGCGAAATCATGCACAATCCTGCACATTTCCGCTGATGCCAAACACCCCGAACCGGAATCGAACCGATGGCCTGCTGCTTAGGAGGCAGTTAGTTGTCTTCGGCAAATTTCTACCCAGTCACGCTTTTTCTAGGAAATGCGTGATTTTTTTGTGCTTTTAGGCTCTAAGTATTCTATATAGATCATTTCATTCTATGCAGTAATATTCTCTATATGGCAATCTTAGATTTGAAGAAATTTGCAGATTGAAAACAACGAACCTGATGCAATATCTGTTCCAATTTTTCAGGAAACGGAGAAAATCATCATGTTCACTACTGGGATTCCAACTTGCGATCAGCTCATGGGCACAATATTCAGCGGTAATGTCATTCCGCAGATTTGGTATCGTATTTTCGTGAAGTCAGGGCTCCAACACCCGAAGCCACATCTCCTGGCGATCAATATCCTTGCAGACATCGTTTATTGGTATCGTCCTCGCGAGATTCGGGATGAGGGCAGCGGTCAGGTGATCGGATATCAGAAGAAGTTCCGCGATGATCTCTTGCAGCGCAGCTATGCGCAGATCGCAGAACAGTTCGGCTGTTCAGCCGGACAAGCGAAGGATGCAATTGTCTTTCTGGAACACATGGGTGTCGTACGCCGTGAATTCCGCACGTTGCAATCCAACGGCATGGTATACGCGAATGTTCTCTATCTGGAGCTCAATGTTGAGCGCCTGAAAGAACTGACATTCCCATGTGGTGAAATTTCACCGGACGGGTGTCCCGAAAAAACGGATGTGGTATCTGATGAAATCTCTGATACCCCTGTGTCGGAATTTCGAGGGGGGTGTGCCGAAATTTCGACAGACCCCTATGGGAAATTTTCCCAGACAAATACAGAGATTACTACAAAGACTTCTACAGAGATTTCTATCAATCCATCTACGTGCGACGAAGCCGCTTCGACAGATGGATTGACGGATTCTCAGATCACCGAACAGGTGGCTTCAGAGATTACGACCATGCAGAAAATTCCGTATGCTTATTCTCAAAGTCCGAAGAAGATGCAGGCTGCGATTCGTTGGCTTTGCGAATATGATTTCTACATGAAGTATCCCTGTGAGAAAACTGAATTGAAGACAACTGACCGTTTCGACAGTTTCGTTCTTTTAGTCAGCAGTCTGGTCAGCATGGCAACGACAGCAGGCACACAAACTTACTGCAAGGAACAGACCGATGCCTGCACAATAATCGACGCGATCAATGCGGCATCCGTATGCGGTGGATATGGTTCACTCTCGGAGATGATGTTCTCTGCTCTGGACGATTACACCGAAGCACTCGCAAGCACGCATATCAAAAACTATGCTGGTTACGCAAAGTCTGTTCTTTGGAGCAGTCTGAAATCCTATCGTGTCAAGCTGAACACGGAGATTGCGGTGATATGATTATATTATACCACATTTCTCGATGCTTTGCAAGCATTTCAAAAATCATTTTTTTGTTTTGAGATTGATTGCATCATTGAAAAGTTTCATGCATAAGCAGTCGAACGCACGCGTGTGTTCAAAAAAGAAAAGGAGTTTTGAAAATGAAAAAAACTACACTTGGCTCTGTCGCAGTCACATTCGATCGGAACCAGATCAATGCGCTGCTACAAATGCTGCATTTTATTTCGGTCGCGGACACTGAGAATATGTTTGCGACGGATGCTGTGAAGCTGAAAGAAAAAATCATCAAGCACGGTCGAACATATCAGCACAAGGACACAGACGGTGTTTCGCTGTTTTTCTATGACAATGAGGCTGGAAATCTGATTCGGCTGACAGCGCTGTTCCTTTCTTCCGTGCTGAGAATCGAAAAAGATTATTATCCGGAAATCGGTCGCATCCATAAAAAGGGCTTGGGAATTCCCAAAACAGCGGAGCAGAATATTTCCGGACAAGTGTGAATGCGATTGCAGGAAACCCAATCCGTTTCGCGGAGCAAATCGGCAGTTGTGTATGTCCTGAACGGGGCGTACACAACTGGTATTGGGTTAACTATCTGAACAGTACATATTTCGCATCTTTTACGATTTTTCGCGGCTAATCTGAAAAGAGAAAGGAATTCGTATGGAACAGTTCAGCATTAGCTTCCGGCTCGGTAAGCCGAGTGCGCCGCATGGTGCAAACCTCGCACACAACAACCGCGAGTTTTCTGCATCGAATATCGTGCAGGCACGCTCCGATCAAAATATTTTTTTCAGGACGGAATCAATCGAAGCAGCATATGAAGATTTGTTTGACGAGGCACTTGCTGCATACAATGCGAAGCAAAATCGTCCGAGCCGACGCATTGATGATTACTACTCACATATCCTGAACGGAAAGCGTGAGGAATCTTTCTATGAAGTGATTGTGCAATTTGGTGACAGCAAAAATTCTCCGTGCGGTAGTCCGCGCGGAGAGATAGCAAAAGAAATGCTGATCGAATACATGGAGCAGTTTCAGCAGCGCAATCCGAATCTGCATATCTTTAATGCCGTGCTGCACATGGACGAGGCATCGCCGCATCTGCACATTGACTTTATTCCGTTTTATTCAAAAGAACGGAAGTGCGGACTCAGCAAAGGGGTGTCAATGAAAGCAGCGCTGATCGAAATGGGATTTGCTGCGAGGGGAAAGTATCAGTCTCCCGTGATTGGGTGGGAAGAATCCGAACGCATTGCAATGGAAAAGATTTTACAGCGGCGCGGTTTTCTACGCGAGGATAAACAAGCGCATTACGATCACATGACCGTTGACGAATACAAACGCACACAGGACCGGCAGCGTATGAGGGAACGGCTGCGGCAGACATACGATCTCTCAGACATTGCGGTTACGCAGAACATCAAGTTTCGGATTGCAGAATTATCTGCTCGTGCAAAAGTACTGGAACACGAAAAGCAATCGCCGTACCGAGCATTCTTCTATTCCGATGCAGAGAAGCAAGCTTTCGTACAAGCACAGCTCACCCTGCGAAGTATTCCGTTCCGTGAAACGGACACCGGCTTCGAGGCGCAGCAATGCTACATTGATGAGATTCGCAAAATCGAAAAGCAATACAAAGCGCCGACGCTGAATATCCGGGAACAGATGCGTGAGGACATTGACCGCTTCGCTTTGTTGTCAAACAATTTTGATGAGCTGCTAGAACGGATGCGAAAGGCAAACTATGAAATCAAGTATGGCAAGTATCTTGCATTGCGCCCGCAGTACGGCACCAATTTTATTCGGCTCCGTTCGCTCGGAGAAAAATATACAGAAGAGGCACTCAAACGTCGGATGGCATACCTCTCTCAGTGTGAGCAGTATTTCCGCACCGAATTGCCCAAGATGCGGGAGCGCCGTGTGCCGAATCTGATTGTAATGGAAACGATAGCGCATTATATGCAGACAGTCCGCGATGGAAAAATCCGGATGCAGCGCATGGACAAAACCAAACCTTTCATATGGAAAAATGATCCGGAGATGAATGCCCTGCTGCGGTTGAACAAACGGATAAACGACGGTGCGACGCTTGGTTCGATTCGGAAGGATTTTGCTGAAAAAGAAGATGTCGTCACAAATCTGCGCGAACAGCTTGCGGACGTGGAAAAAGAAACGAAAACAATTTTGGAATTACAAGAAAAGCTGGAATTGGTGTTCGGAGGCAAACCTTCGGCGCACTTCACGCGGGAGCAGGCGGAAAAGACGGTGAAACTGTATCCGGATATCACACTGAGGAACTGGAAGAGAATCTATGAACTGACAGAATCCCAACAGAAAAAGCTGATGGAACTGAGCTCAAAATTTGAACAGGCTGAAGCAGCGTTTCAGGAAGCGGCAGAACTGGCGGGCGTGGCAGAGCGAGTATTTGGCACGACTTTTGTGCAGGATGCGATTGATCGCTGCAATACGCAGAGAGCAGCAGGCTTATTTCCGAACGGATATTTTCCGCCGAATAGTTTTTATCACAGATGAGGAGGAACGAATATGAATCAGGAAACAGAGCAGATCGGCTATTACGGTCAAGCATGGATGAGCTTCATGGAAGAGAATTACGCGAAGCTCGCTGCGCAGTTGCAGAAATGCGGAACATATGAGGAAGTGGCGCGTTCGGTGGATCGCAGTGCGTGTGATTACTGTGATTTGCTGCGGAAGCAATATGCGCAGCAGAATCCGCCGCCCGATGATCCGGAAGCATACCGAACATGGAAGTATACCCGCGACTACTATATAAATAGTACAGTCATGCGGGAGCGGGTTTTGATAGCGGTGACAAGAGTGTGATTTTTGGCGTTTTTATCTCGCAAATGCACCAGGTGCCTAATCATAAATTGTACTGTGCGTATCAAGGCATTGAGACGCAAGAACTATTTGTTGGACTCGTTATTTTGTTTCTGGCCACTTTTTCAACACCCAAATGAGACTTTTTCTCATTTGGGCGTTGACATTTCTGAAATTTTGAGTATAATATATAGTAAGGAGAAAAAGGAGGCTTGATAGTATGCTACTTCAGTTTAATTATAAAAACTTCAAATCATTTAAGGATGACACAACTCTAGATCTCACAGCAACTAAAATATCCGAGTTCAATAATCATGTTATTTCTATAGCAAACGAGAAAGTACTTCCTGTCGCAGCTATCTTTGGTGCAAATGCAAGCGGTAAGTCCAACGTGCAGGAAGCTTTCAGGTATATGGCAACATATGTCCTCAATTCACTGGAATACGGAAACGAATCCGACACTAAGAAAAAATCCAGGTTTTTTAAGCCGACACCGTTTTTGTTTGATACTACGAGTAAAACAGCAGAATCTTCATTTGAAGTGTACTTTATTGACTCCGAGGAGAACGGCGCCAAGACTTATAATTACGGATTTACGGTTGATAGCAATGGTGTATGCGAAGAATGGCTGAATTATAAGGCCAAATCATCCCGAGGAGAATTAAAGCGTATTTTTTATCGACGCGGTGATGAATTGGAATTTTCAGGTATCCCAATCAAAAGCCAGGAAAACCTGAAAATTGCTTTAGAGAAAGAAACACTTATCGTTTCTCTCGGTGCCAAGCTCAAAATATCCAAGTTAAAACTAATCAGAGATTGGTTCCTGCATAATGATTTTGCCGATTTTGGAAGGCCAATCGAGAACTACTTCTTATCTCAGCTGATTCCGGATGGCTTTGATGAGGATAAGGAAATACAACAAAAGGTAGTAGACTACTTCTCGGCATTTGATCCTTCTATAATCGGGTTTAATGTTGAAGTATTGAAATCTGAAAATGATGAAGAGAACACAAAAATAAGAATTGATGCTATTCACAAAATGATCGATTCCGATCAGACCACATCAATTCCGCTTCAATACGAATCCGCTGGAACACTTAAGATGTTTGCCTTGTATCCTATGCTTCAGGATGTATTGTCTACAGGTGGTGTTCTGTTTATTGACGAACTGAATGCAAGACTTCACCCCTTGCTTGTGAGAGCTTTTGTGATTACGTTCCTTGATCCTGAGATCAATACAAATCATGCACAGTTAATATTTACTTCCCACGATTCCTGGCAGCTTAACGGTGATATTCTCAGAAGAGACGAAATCTGGTTTACTGAAAAAGATTCTAATGGTATCTCATATCTTTTCTCATTAGCTGATTTTGTTGACGAAGACGGTGTTAAGATTCGTAAGGACGAGAATTTTGAGAAAAACTACCTGTTAGGTAAGTATGGAGCAATTCCGACTTTGAAGCATTTTGATATGTTCAAGGGGGAATAAATATGGCTCGTGCTGAAAGAAACGGAATACGAAAAACTCGTGACCAACTTGCCAGAAGAAGAGTGCCTGAACTGGGCTACTACTTTATTGTCACCGATACAGAAGAAACTGAACAGAACTATATGTATGGGCTGAGGGATTCTATTCCCAAAGAACTACAGGGAAAGCTGGTCATCAAAGTCATTAAGACGAAATCTAATAATCTTGTCGATGAGGCCCGAAATCTTGCTTCCATGAATCCACAATACGGTGAGATATGGATAATCTTTGATCGTGATAAAGTCAAGAACTTTGATGAAATCATCCGTCAAGCCGAGGAAAAGGGCATTAGCGTTGGGTGGACGAATCCATGCATCGAGGAATGGTTCAATGCATATTTCGGCGCTATGCCTACATATCAAGATTCAGTAGCTTGTTGTAACGGCTTCGCACAAGCCTTTCATAAAGTTACAGGTCAAAAATACTCCAAGGCTGATAAGGACATCTACGAGAAACTCAATCGTTTTGGGGATGAGGAACAAGCAATCAAGCTTGCGCAACAGAAGTATAACGAACACCTATCCGTGGGAAAACACAAACCTTCAGAAATGTGTCCGTGTACAACAGTTCATTGTTTAATTAGAGAAATCAAAGCAAAAAGCCACAAGTAAGTGATTAAACATGGAACAAGAATAAGGAGTCATACCCCAAAAGGGCAAGATGATAGATGGAGTATTCAGCGCAATGGAGACTATCATCAATAATTCGCAATAAAGCGATCACATGAAAAAAGATGCCCGTGTGAGGGGCATCTCTTAAGTCGGCAAAAGCATTTCATACAGAATATGATACTTTAGCCAGTGTAGCAACTACTATTATATCATATTCTCTCACAGAATGCAATAGTTTTTTGTCGGCAGAAAGTAAAAATTAAGCGTGTGATCTCTTTAAATATATTTTAAGGAGCGTGGTCTTGATGGCTACAAAGATAAAAACTGGGCAAAAAGCCCCTGTTTCGGGTCAGTATAAACCCGTTGGCAGCAAGACGGAGGTTACGCTTGTTAAGGGAAAAACCGTTCCGCCGACACCCAAGGGTGCAACTACATTCGTACTCGTTGACAAGACTAAGCATGGAAAGTGAGGGGAATCTATAATGCGATGTACAGCTCCAGTCCAAGGTCATCGTACTGCGAGTGGAAGAGCAAATTGTCCGGTATGTGGTGGTAGATCTTTTGGCTCCTACCCTAAATATCCCTATGTTTTCCCGTCGAGTACTTCCTCAATTACTCACGCAACAAGTAGTCGAGGTGTAAAACAAGGTAAGGTTAAGGCACGTTGGGCTCCAAGTAATTCTACTATTTTATATACCGATGCTGAAATACGAACTCTTACTCCGGTACGCGAAAATATTGAAAAGCGAGCGGAAATGCAAGATTTGCGAGATGTCTTTCTTTGTCATGCTTGGGACGATCGCAAAGGGGCAGCTAAAGAGCTACATGATTTACTTGAATCAAAAGGCGTAAATGTTTGGTTCAGCGAAAAAGATGTTCCTTTAGGTTCAACCCTTCTTCGTGAAATTGACAAAGGTCTTGTGAAATCACGCATAGGCATAGTGTTAGTCACACCGTCATTTATCAGTCGCATTAAAGGGGAAGGAATAGCTGAAAAAGAACTCTCCGCGCTGCTCGCCCGTGATTTACTTGTGCCAATTGTGCATAACACAACCTTTGAAAAATTACGTGATGCTAGTCCATTGCTTGGATCACGCAGTGGTTTAAGCACAAATGAAGAATCAATGGAAAGCATTGCGGCTAAAATCGCAGAATTAGTAAGGTTGTAAGAGATTGATTACTTTGAGCACCCAGAATCAGATGCTGAAGGCAATCTGAATAAGGAGCAAAATGGAGCATTTGTGATCCCCGTAGTCGGATATGATCCGGCTACGGGGCATCTTTTGGAGCAGTATATATCATTTTTTCTGCATTCATAACTATAGAAGAATCCGGTTCCTTTTCACTTGATAGATGTTCAGAAACGCCGCAGCACCGATCAGCGCCAGAATTGCAGAAAGCACACCGAACCGAATCCGCAGCAACACTAACTGCTGCTCATAATCGGTGGCGCATTCCTGTTCGGGATTGATAACCGTTAAGCCTAAGCTGTCCGGTGCAAATGTATCCCTGTTCGCGGCGCAGACACGAAGTGCGTCCGCATCGTGCAGCTCTGAAGCGCTGGAAGCCAGCACGGCATACGGTTCACTCTGCGGAAGATTCTCCGTACAGATCAGCTGCGCGGAGAACGGTTCACCGTTAAGCGTCCCGTGAAAAACGGCTGTACTTTGTGAAGCAGCATCACCCCATGCTGCAAATGCCTCCGCGTTCATCCAGACCGTGTGTGCATCTCCGTCCAGCCCATAGCAATCTGCCAGATATGCAGCAGAGAGCATGACAATAGAACCCGTTTGATTCTCTCCGGCAAGATATGCTTTCTTCTGCCGGCTGTATGCACGGAGACCGTCTGTATTCGTAAGCTGCGGCAGAATCTTGCCGATATCGGGCGCGGTGCAGACATATTCCGTCGGCGCTTCCAAAATAACGGCATAGGAAACGGCAGCTCGGATACAGTATCCCGCAAGAAAGATTGCCAGCGCAAGGAGCAGAACCGCCGCTTTCACGCTGTCGTATTGCCAAAACAGCCGCAGCATTTTCATGATGCACCCCGTTTTCTCCGGAAGATAAGCACAGCAGAAAGCAGTAGAATCGCGCCGCCGATACCTGCCATAATCCACACCCATGCGTGAGAATCCGCCTGTTTCGGTTCTGCTGTGTGATTTGAGAACGGCGATTTCAGCGTGATCGAGAAATTCTGCGTTTCGGTATGGTCTGCGCCGGATTCATCAGTATATGTGAAGATGATCTGTCCGTTTGTCTCACCGTAAGGATCCGCGCCGTGCTTAGAGGATACCTGCACATTTAGCACTGCGTCAGCGGATGTACCGCCTGTGACCATGCCGATAAACGCGGTACCTTCCGGCAGCAGTCCGTCTGCCGACAGTTCAGCGCGGACATTCGAGACGGGAGCCGTACCAAGATTAAGTGCCTGCAAGTGCAGCTCTAGACGATCCGAAACGACCGCTTCCGCCGGAATAGCAACAAGCGGAAATTCCATTTTCACCGGTTGCCCGACTGTGATGCGTGCCTTGCCGCTGCCTGTGCCGGTCATGCCTTTGCCATATGCGAAATCAAATTGCAGCGGGAGATCATAGGTGCCGGCAGGGGTATCGGCAGCGGTCTTGCAGCGAAATACCGCCTCAAATTCCGCATCGGCGGGGATACGCTCAAAATACAGCATATCAGCAGCAGCCTCAAGCGTCAGATGCTCCGGCGTAGATGCGGTCACGGTCAGGTTTTGGAGAGTCTCTGTATGAGAAGTGTTTTTTAGCGTGATATGCAGTTCCGCAGTTTCTCCTGCTTCAATCTCCCCGCCGGAAATGCGCTGAATCAGAATTTTTGGCTGTAAAATGACCGGTTCTTCCGGCGGTGTTGTGACAGGCGGTTCGGGTTCTTTGGCATTCGGGTCAATGCCGTCGGTGATGTTGACAAAGACTGTGTATGCGCTGAAATCTTCAACCTGAATCTGCACCGGATAACAGCCGTTGACACGCTCCGGCGAAAGTTCCAGCCAGAATTCGGCAAGATAGATTTCCTGCTCTGTGCCGTCATTTGCGGTATGCATTGCCAGCGGAACAGTCTGCTCGTAATTCTTCACGATAAATGCCGCGCTGCCCGCATCCAGCCCGACAGAAACCCGCAGCGATTCCGGCTTTTCGTCATCCGCACAGCAGAGCGGCAGTACGATGACCGCATAGCCGCCGTCGGTCAGCGGCTCGTAGCCCTGCGCGTAGCTTTGTTCCATAAATCCGTAGATATGTGAATTGTCGATTTGCAGAACGGGCGCGGCTTTCGGTACGATTTCCGGTATCTCTGTCTCAGCTGGCAGTTCTTCCGCAAATGCGGAGACACCAAGCGTACAGGCGCAAACAAATGCTGTCAGAATTGGAATAAGCTTCATACGGTCACCTCCATTTCATGCACGAAGTCGCAGAGTGTGCGGATGTCCTCCGCATTATGGCTTGCAAGCAGGATCGTCTTGCCCTGTGCTTTCAGGTCGAGCAGCAGCGTGCGCATCTCCGCGACGGTTGCTGCATCCAACCCGTTAAACGGCTCATCGAGAATCAGCACATCCGGGTTTTCCATAATCGCTTGTGCGATGCCGAGCCGCTGTCGCATACCGAGTGAATATTTCCCGACGGATTTTCGCCGCGCATCATACAGCCCGACACGTCGCAGCGTATCCAGAATTTCTGCTTTGCCGATCTTGCCGCGCAGTGCTGCAAGTGTACGCAGACTGCGGTAGCCGGACAGGGACGGCAGAAAGCCCGGTGTTTCGATAATCAGTCCCAGACTTTCCGGAAAGTCGCAGTCCTTGCCGATACGCTTGCCGCAGACCGTGATCTCGCCGCGCTCAGGGCGCAGAAAGCCGCAGATGCATTTCATCAGGACTGTTTTGCCGCTGCCGTTGTTACCGACCAGCCCCGCGATCTCCCCGCGTTTCACCGTCAGCGACACATCTCGCAGCACGGTTTCCTTCCCGAATGATTTATAGATATGCATTGCCGAAATGCCCGTATTCTCATTCATATTCATCGCTCCGTTCCCGTAAAGTGAAATGCGTATTTCTTCGACCGCCGGAAGGCGAGAAGAAAGAGCACCGTTGCTGTTCCTGCAAATATCAGATAGGATGTTTTCAGCCGAGGTAGATTGTCATAGCCGAAATTGTGCATATAATAGGTCGCGTGATTGAGCGGCGAGAGCCAGCCGAATAGGATATTAGCCTTACGGGACTGGTAGATCGACAAATGAAACCACTGTGAAACAATATCCGGATTGAGGAAAAATCCGAAACCGCTGAACACAATACCGAAGATCATGCCGAGCCGTGCTTTCAGCAGATTTCCGAGAAACATCAAACCGGTAAGCGTCATCGAATATCCGAGCATCAGCAGGAAAATATGCGCGGTGCAGGGGTAGGGATAGGTCAGCTCCAGCACCTTGACAAATGTCGGCACGGCGATTTGCTGCCCGATTGAAGAATAGCTGAGAATCGCCGCCGTTTCGCTCCAGATGTTCGCGGGATAACCATACTGCGCACAGAGCAGACAGCTCGAAAGCAGCAGAAATGCGGTAAAAATCAGCGTAGAGAGCGCCAGATACAGGATTTGTGATGCCATCCAGCGGCGTCGCGTTGTGCGGATGAGCAGCAGCGGAACCTCCGCGCCGAGCTGCGGCATATCCGCAAATAACAGCAGTAGGCAGAGCGAAATCAGCAGAATGGATTTTGCATCCCCGAATGTCCAGATAAACGGCTCGAAGATTTGCAGAACGGTGTCGTGCGCCCGCGCAAACTGCACGGCTTTATCCGTCAGCAGGAAGCAGGCGACAAACCCCAGCCCGAACGCCAGCCAGATCTGCGGTGATCTGCGCCAGCGCCGGAATCCCGTCGCCGTCAATATTAGAATCTGCCGGAGTGCGTCAGCCATGAGAAATCCTCCTTTCCAGAATAATCGCATAGATCAGACCGCTCAGCACGGTCATGCCGCCAAGCATCATGCGGATACCGGACTCATCGAACATCCAGACAGACTTGGGCGCGAGCCATTCAAACGGATCAAGATACTGACAGTACGGCACATACCGCTCATGCAGGATAACAAGGAAATAACACACGACAAATGCGCCGCCGTATGCGGAATACTTGCTGCCGGTCGCTGCCGCGAGCAGGGCAGAGATACCCGCCCAGAACGAGCCGCAGAAAAAGATCAGTGCAGCATTTTCCGGCATTGGCTGATGCTGTATTTTCGTATAGATGAACGCTGCAAGCCATTCCGCAAACCCGCCCGAAACCGCGCAGGCTGTAAATTTTCCGGCGATATACCAGAAAACAGAGGTGCGGTGCAGAGCAAGTCTTATAAAGCCGCTGCGGGATTCATCAAGCCATGCGCACGAAAACGGAAATGTGCAGACCAGCGGAACGCTCATGCGATACAGCTCGCTGTCAAATCCGCTGTATTGCAAGATTAGAAATTGCAGCAGAACCGCACAGAAAAACAGTACCGAAACAACAGCGCGGTATAGATCATTCAGCAAGCTGTTCATGCATTCACCCCCGAAAACAAAAATCTGCTACCATAATGATAGCAGATTTTAATGCATCAAGTATTCAGCGAAATGTAAACAAAATGTAAGTGGGAGCCTATTATTCTGAAAATCGCAGGTGGATTTGTGTTCCTTTGCCGAGTGTGCTTTCTATCTCCAGATTTGCCCCGTGAAGCTGTACGATTTGCTTCACCAGTGACAGTCCTAGTCCCGCCCCGCCCGATTGTCGGCTACGGGATTTATCGACCATATAAAACGGCTCTGTGAGGTTTTTGATCTCCTCCGGCGGAATGCCGCAGCCCTCGTCCGTGACCGTCAGATTGTCTAGTTCCGCTGACAGCCGAACGGTCTTTCCCTGTTTGCTCGCCTTGACCGCGTTATCCGTCAGATTGCAGAGCGCATCGTGCAGCAAATCAAAATCACCGCGCACTATGCCGCTGCATTTTTCGATCTGCAATGTGATGTCCTTTGCACGCGCCGCAGGCTGACAGGTTGCAAGCACCGCATCCAGCAGTTCCCGATTGTCAACCGGCAGCATTTGCAGCGATTCGGTACGGTCAAGCTGCATCAGGCGCATCATTTTCTTTGCAAGACGGTCGAGCCGCTTGCTTTCGGAATAGATATAGCCGAGCGCTTCGGCTTTGTCTTCCTCGGAGAGCTTCACCGTCCGGAGCGTCTGTGCATAGCCGGAAATCGCGGTCAGCGGCGTTTTCAGCTCATGCGAAAAATCCGCCATGAACATCGTTTTTCGCTGCTCGGATTCTGCCAGAGCATTGATTTTCTCCTGCACCGCGTCTGCCATGAGGTTGAAATCCTGCGCAAGCAGACCGATTTCATCATTCCCGGATACGGCCGCGCGTTCTTCATACGCACCCGCGGCGATCTGTTTCGCACTATCTGAAAGACTGCCGAGCGGCTTCATCGTCCGGTGCAACAGCAGATACAGCACGATCACTGCCGGAATACAGACACAGAGCAATACGCCGAGCATTCCCAGCGCAAGCAGCCGCAGACGCCGCGTCACATCGGCAAGATCATGCACCGCATAGAGCGTCAGTCCCGCAGATTCGCCCTTTGCAATCAGCAGTCTGTGTCCGCTGCTTTGCAGGAAACCGTGCGATACGGAAAACGAATTCGCATATTCGGTCGTTTCCATTCCCCGCAGATCGGACGGCGTGAGAATCGTCTGATTGAAGATTTCGGCAGCGCCGTCCAGACAGATCACATAGTCATCGCCGCGTTGCTTGAAGAAAAATCGCTGCTCAGCATCGCTCAGAATGCCGTGCGACTGCGCGTTAAAATCCAGATAGTCCGTTTGCAGCGAAAGCATTTTTGCATAAACGGTCTGCTCCGCCTCACGCATCAGGGTGCGGCGGCAAATTCCCCAGATGATGCTGTCGCTGACCGCCGCGGCAAACAGAATCACAAGCGCCGCGATCAGCGTGATTCTCGTGCGCAGCTTCATTGGTCGTCCTCCAGGCGATAGCCGATTTTCGGCACGGTGACGATCTGCTTTTGCAAACCGAGCTTTTTACGGAGCTGCCCGATATGCACATCGACTGTCCGTGTTTCGCCGAGATAATTCACGCCCCAGACCATCGAGAGCAGATCTTCGCGGGAAATTGCCGTGTTTTTGTGCTTTGCGAGCATCACAAACAGCTCAAATTCCATCGGTTTCAGCGGGATTTCGGTGCCTCCACGCAAAATGCGGTGCTCGTCCAGACGCACCGTCAGCCCGCAGACATTCAGCGTGCCTGCGGGCTGTTTTGTCCGGCTCATGACTTTTTCCATGCGCACAAGCAGTTCGAGCATTTCAAATGGCTTGACGATATAATCCTCCGCGCCGTCCTGCAAGCCAGTAATTTTGGATGTGAGGTCATCCTTTGCAGTGAGGAAGATGACGGGGATGCCGTAGGGTTTGATGTCCTGAAACAGCGCAAAGCCATCCTTTTTCGGCATCATGATATCGAGCAGCGCCAGATCGTAGCGGTGATCGGCGGGCAGGGATTCCGCCGCCGATTCGCCGTCCGGAAAGATCACCGGTTCCATGCCCGCCGCTTTCAGATTCATGGCAATGAGCTTTGCGATCGCTTCGTCATCCTCCGCGATCAGGATTCGTTTTGACATTGATTTTCTCCTTTAATAGCCGAGTGCAGAATCTATGACCGAGCCGTCGATCGCATTGACCGCCATCTGCACGCCGTATATTGCTTCATGAAAATTGTTATAATCCTTCCGGCTGCCGAGAAAGCCCCAGACCGGCACAATCAGACCGGTATCAAAGCTGTCCTTTTCGCTGATGCGCGAATAGCTCAGTGTCACGCGGTCGATGCTGATCTCGGTCGAAAGCTCCGCTTCCGCCTGTTCGGGCGGCTCTCCGGGTATCTCCGTCATCTTTATATCTGAGCTGTTGTTCTCCGAAACCGGTGTATACGCCTGCTCCGGCGGTGCTGCGATAATCGGCATCATTTTTTCAAATGTCCCGCAGATATCTGAAAACGGCTTCAGCGCAGTATGATCCACGACCGTTTCCGCGATCTCAAGCGGCGCATGCCAGTCCAGCCAGACGATGCCCGCATCATTGATATGCAGCTCGATCATTTCCGGCGGCCAGAGATGTTTTTTGTAGTCCTCGCCTGAGCCGGTTTCTCCGTATTTCATGCCGCTGTTCTGTTCCAGCAGTACGCCGCCGATCTCTCTGCAATAGCGCAGAATCCAGCAGGTGCGGTAATAGCGGCGGTCATCGTCAGCATTGCGAGCAACCATGAGATATTCCGCATATCTGCCGCCCTCGAAGCAGGCGAAATCCGCCTGACCGATCTGCTGCAAAAATGCCAGTGCCTGCTGCTCTGCCTGTTCGCGGGTCAGCGTACAGGAATCACCGGGCATCGGCTCGACCTTGACTCCCTGTAAATCCCCGCGATGATCGAGAAACGGATCGTCAATGCCGTTCTTTGTTTTTGCATCCAGCGAGTCGGTCATCACCGTGACACCGCCGTATTCCTCTGACCCGACCGGCGATGTCCGGAAGCAGATTTTGTTGCTGTAATTCGGGTTGTTCTGCGCATAGAACACGGCGGTATTGTCCGCATTGCGCAGCATGATGGATTCCTTGCATTCAAGGTCATTCTGCCATCTCCAGTATTCCGGGCTTTCACCTTTTTGCAGCATTTCCGCGGCATTTTGCAGCTTGCCGTCCGAAATAACTTTTTGGGTTTCAAACGGCGCGGCTTCATATTGCGTCTGCAATCTGTCAAGAAACCTCTGCCATTCCTCTATCATGACTTCGCGGTCATGTTCTTCTGCATCGTCCTTCGGGACTTTGGCGATTTCTGCATCCATTTGTTCACGGACATAGGCGATCTCCGGTTCAAGTTCAGCTTTTGTTTTCTGCGTCATGAGCACGCCGTCATACAGCTCTGTATCGCCGAGCAAAGCCGCCCGCACCGCATCGACATCATCCTGCGTGAATTCATGCTGCTTCACGCGGAAAATTGAGAGCTTGTCCGTTTGCGGGATATCCACCTTTGCATCTGCGTGAATGCTGACACGCAGGCTTTCGTTTTCAATATCGGCGGTGTAGCTGTCATATTGCCGAAGCTCCTCGACATCTGCCTTGCTTTCATCGGTCTGCTGCGCTTCGTCAATGACCTTTTCCATATCCTTGTGAATCACGATATCCGAATCCGGATTTTCGGCGCAGCCCGCAAGCAGGAGCATCGCCAGTGCCGCCGCAATGAATCTTCCCTGTTTCATCGTTTGCACTCCTTTTCCATAGTATACCACATCCCGGTATATAAATCAAACCTTATAAGACTATTGTAACGGAAAAAGAGCATCAAGTATTCATCGCAAGGTAAACAAAATGTAAATTCGATTGTCACCCCACAGTAAAGCTGAAAGGGTATTGTATTTCACAAAACACTTCTTCGAACATAATAGCAACAGCCGCCGGTATGTTTCATGCACACCGGCGGCGATTTGTCTCATACGGAAAAATACGGGCGCACCCGCAGGCACGCCCTTGGATTGGCTTATTCAATGGTCACGGTGCAAAGCTGACCGGCAATCTGTATAAAAGCATCTTCATCGTCACAATTCACACGACTAATATCTATGTCTTTAATCTCCGGCAGGCTGCCGTGCGGAACACCCAGCACCCACTGATAACTTGCAGTATCCTGTGTCAGGTCAACACCGTGCTTTTCGTAATACTCGTTCAGCGTCAGCGAGAGAATGCCGTCTGCGGAAACATGAAGATCGCTCAGTGCGACTGCGGCATCCGCATCATGTATCGGCAGCACCAGCGTGATGTTATCAATGTCTCCGCATTCTAAGACAGAGACAATCGGCTTGTTCTCAAGCGGCGGTTCTTCGATTGGGCATGCAGAGATGTCCGTGAGTGTCACTGTGCCCGGCTGCTCCTCCGGAACCGGGGTGATATGCTTTGCGCCGAGCACGCTGTACCAGTAGCTTTCGCTCTCCGGCTGTTCGCTGAGCCATGCGTGCATACGATCCATGCCGTCAAACCCGACTTTCTCCGGCGCCTCTGCGGTGTACGCATCCGGCTCGGCACCCGTATAGAATGTGCTGAAGGTGATATCCCAGTCTGTCAGCTTCGGAATCGAACCCTCCGGAATCGAAATGAAGAAGTAGAAATTCGTATCATCATCATATTCCGCACCCAGCGCCTTGATAGCTGTATCACTAACTGTTTGCACGCTGAAATCCAGATGCAGCTTGCCGGACGGTGTGATTGTGCCGTTATGATACCCCCATCGCACGACATTGCTCGGCATTTCTCTTGCCGGCACACCGATAAAAAGTATATCTTGCACCGGATTATCCGGATCAATGGAAAAGACCGTACCGGAAACTGGGTCTGTGATCTGCTGCTCGTCAAAGCCGGTTTCGAGCCATTCCTTTGAAAGCTGCGTGCGAAGCGAGGTCTGATTCTGTTCCGGATCGCCGGTCAGATACTTTTCGCCGTCTGCGGCGGTGCGGATGAGGTCAACCGTTATGCCGTCCAGCGGGATGGATTTGCCCTCGTAGGTGACCCAGTACCACGCGGAAAACGGCTCTGGCAGTGTTTCGGGTTCAGTTGCCTGCACCTCTGTGCATTCATCCGGCAGCGACAGATCCGAGTCTTCTTCGTTCTTCACCTCATCTGCTATGCTTTCAGCAATTTGCTCTGACATGGATGTTCCCGCATTGCTGCCAACCTGCATTTGCCGTTCCTGCCCGATGACCTCTTTTCCGATGGATACCGCAATCACCGCGCAGGCGACAACGGCTGCACCAATACCGATATTCCATGGGAAAAGTCTCGGCACGGATGCTTTCTTTCTCGTATTCTGTTTCATATTTCCTCTCCTCCTTTGTGTGGGGACAGGCTCGGCAGCAGTCTGCATGATGCGTTTTTCCTGCGCAGGCGCTTTGCCGGTAATCGGCGTTCCGGCTTCCTGCCATTTTGCCAGCGCATCCAGCTTTTCCTGCGATACACCGCCGAGTGCTTCCATAAAATCCTGCGGCTTCATAGTAAACCCTCCTCTTTGAGAAAAGCACGGAGCTTTTCTTTGGTTCGTTTCAAAATCATTTGCACACGCCCGACGGTTGAGGAATGCTTTGCAGCAATTTCCTTGATTGGCTGCATGGAATAATACCGTGCAAGAAAAATCATGCTCGTTTCCTCCGGCAGCATTTCCAGAAAACGGTTAATGGCATCCTGCAAGGCGATTGTTCCGAGTCTGTCCTCCATATCTTCGTCTGATTTGAGATAGGGTGAAAGCTCATCCAGCGCCGCATCATATTGCTTTCCGCCGCGCTTTGCTTTGTTTTTTGCACGGAGAACATTCAGTGCGTGATTCCGCGTAATACCGGAGATATACGCTGTCAGGGAGCGCGGTGCTGCGGGCGGAATTGTATCCCAGAGCTTCATCAGCACATCGTCGACACATTCCTCCGCATCCTGTCGATCGCCCAGAATCCGGTATGCCATTGTGCGGCAAAGCTTTCCGTATTGCTGTTCGGCAGCTTTGAGTGCCCGTTCATCGCGTGCCTGAAACAGTCGCAGCAGCTTTTCATCTTCGGTCATTGCGCGTCCTCCTTTCTCTAAATGATTCACCCTCACTTTATTTGACACCATTCTCCATTAAAAACTAACACAAAAGCGAAATATTATTTTGAAGTCAATTGCCATTGATATATTGCGAAACAGCCGCCGATGTGCATAGAACACACCGGCGGCTGTCGTTCTCAACGATTACTTTATACCTGTAAACATTTCCTGAAAGGATAATCCTGTTGTTTTTCTGATCAGTGCGAGCTCGGTATAAAAGAATCCAAGACACGAAGTATTATAACGAGGTTTCTTTCCTAAATACAAATAGTCCATTTTTTCCTGTAAAAAGTCTCTGCTGCGGAAGCTTTCACGGTCAAACCCCTTCTGCGCCAAATGATAAAGCACTATTCGGGAAAGCTGAACCTGAACAACACGGAATATCTCTGTATCTGCGTTCATGTCCATCATGCCAAGAACATCATCGAGCATTTCTCGGTCAGCAGATACGATTTGTGACTGCTTGGTTTTGGGCGTAAATTGGAGATTCATATCATCAGTCAGATATTCTACAGAGCAGTTGACATATTCACAAATCCGATTAAGCTGTTCCTCAGATATCTCGGAACCATTTCTCATCGCAATCAAGTGACCTTCATGCGTACGAATTCGCAACAGCCCTTTTCTTCTATATCGAGATCCGGAGCCGGTATTTGATTGCTGCGGGCTTTGTTCTATTTCCTTAATGATTGCGGTCTCATCTGGCTGCTCAGTTTGATATTGAAGTGGAAAAGCATCTTGCCAGTCTTTATATTCTTCCTCTGTAAGCTGTTCTTTTGCTAATAGCTCATGCATCTGATGCCAGTTTTCCAAAGCCTCGCTGAGTGCTTCATTGAGAGAACAAACACCGTAAGCGATTCGAGGCGTGCTGTCATCAGTGACAATTTGAGTCGGAGCTACATATCCGTCATTTTCCAGTTCAAACAGAGTTTGCATCATATCAGCGATGCTGCTGATCTTTCTGTCATATAAAGCAGAGATATCAACATTCAATACAGCAGCGATCTCCTGGAGCTTTTCTTCATTTGGTATCCGGAAATCTCCTTCATAATGCCTGATAGCCGATTTTGTAATGTTACACTTTTTGGCTAGAGCATCCGTAGTCATTTTTCGCCGTGTACGGATTCGACGAATTTTCGATCCTGTAGATTGGTTCAGATCTATCTTCTTTTTCAAAAGCCATTCAAACACAAAATCGCCTCCCCGAAAGCCACAGATAAGCAGCTCAAACAGAAATTTATGAATATTCTTGAAAAGGTTCTACCACGGATTTTAGAAAACGCCTTGCGCCCAGATAGAAAATATGATATAATAATAACGGCACAGAAATGTGCTACCTGTATCGAATTAAGATGGCTGGTGGAAATTCTCTGAATTCAGTACAGAGAATATAAAACAATGTGAAGGAGGAAAATAAAATGACCACTAAGAATGAAGCGATCATCGCGGAAACTGAACCGATGGAACCGGAACACAGGCGCCGAGCCGCCACGAAATCCGATCAGTGTGCTTTTATGCGCGTTGAGGAATGCCAGAGCATACTCGGCGTAAGTCTGGCTTCCGTTTACAACATGGCGAAGCAAGCTGCCGAAACGAATAAGCCCTTTCGCGTGATTTTGTTCAATCGAACGTATTTGATCGAAAAATCTTCGTTTTTCGCATATGCCTTCGGTACAAGGGATTAACAAAATGGCTTCGATTTTCGTAAAAAGGCTGAAAAAAGAAGACCGATACTATGTCATACAGACTTATCATGACGAAGAATATGAGATGATTCATTCCGGCAAAAAACCTCAGCATTGGCACAAATGCAAAAACAAAGAGGAAGCAGACGAATTGTTGCCTCTCGTTCAAAAAGCGGAGGACAAGGGTGTAATCTACAAAAAGCCGCGATATGCCAAGAAAAAGCCTCTTCATTATGCGAATACAGAATCATCGAATGGCATGAAAAACCAAGAGTTGATTGAACGATATATGGAAAAGAAATGCCGGGACGGGGAGTGGCAAGCCCGAACAGCCTATTCTAACAGGCATTTAGCAGAAAACTATATCTATCCATATATCGGTGATGATACTGTTGATGTCGTAGACACACCTTATATTCAATTATACTATCAAGATTTGCAGAACCATCCGTCAATTCATCCGAGAGACCCGGAAAACCCTAATATTTCAGCCCGTACCATTAAGGAGATTCATAAAATCCTTCGTCCAGCCTTTAAGTATGCCGTTCAGTTAGGAGTGATTACAGTGAATCCAGCCAATGAAGTATCTTTGCCCAGAGAAAAGCCGTTCAAGAGAAAGCAGTGGACATTGGAGGAAGTGCAGGAAGCTCTCCGCAAGTGTCCTGACCGTGAATTGGAGCTGATCATCAGCTTTATGTGTGCTTGTGTGCTGAGATCGGGGGAGATTTTGGGGCTCCGCTGGTCTGACATCGAGCTGTCAGAGCATGACACAATCGGAAAATTGAATATTCGTAGTGAACTCGCCCGGCTGACATTTGAGGATATCCGTCGCACTGGGACGGTGATCCATTTTCAGTTTCCAAATGAAGTCCCCAACAGCAAAAGTGCATTGTTTTTGAAGGAAGTTAAAACCGAACGCAGCGACCGAGATAACTATATCCCGGATTATGTGCTGCGCAGACTGCTGATTCAAAAAGCGCAGGATGAAGAGTACAAGAAGAATTATAAGGGTGCCTATCAGGATTTTGACCTTGTTTTTCATCAGAAAAACGGACGCCCTTATACAGACGAGCTTATGACCAAGCGCTTCAATAAGTATGTATCGTTTTGTTCGCTCAAGCAGGTCCAGCTTTACAGCCTTCGTCATTCGGGAGCCACGATTCAGATGGCTGTTTCAGGCAATGATATTAAGGCAGTGCAGGCAAACATGGGACATTCGACAACAGAGATGCTCACCCGGATTTATTTATCCCCGGTTGAAGAGCATCGAAAAGAAATTGCCAGACAACTGGATGCGGTAGTATTCGAGCCTTTGGAAGCTGAAAAAGCGCACAAAGCAGCTGAGCAGGATCGGAATAAACAGATTACGCCGGATAGCTTTTGGTCTCTGCTTCAATCGCTTTCAGAAGATCAGCAGAAAGAGCTTTTTCAAAAACTGGAATCGCTCACTGCAAACCCTTCAAATATTGACGATGATCCTCTCAAAAACGATGCTAAATAGAGAGTTTAGAACCATTAGAAGAAATAACCGGATTATCGCTTGATTTGAAGATTCTTTGAAGATTTTGAGTTTTCAGCGTGCTTCATAATCGTAATTGAAACTATATTGCTCAGCCAAAGAACCGCATCTTTTGCTTTGCACGATTAGTCCTTCGCCATCTACAAAGGTCTAAAATGGATTATGGCGAAAACGCGTTTTTCACGCATTTTCGCCATAATCAAACACCCCGAACCGGAATCGAACCGATGGCCTGGTGCTTAGGAGGCACCCGCTCTATCCTACTGAGCTATCGGGGCTTATAATTATATAAAACAGATTATTGCGTGAGAGAAAAATACTCTTAGGAGGCGGATCCTCTATCCAGCTGAGGTACTGGGACATATCATAAAAAATAACAGAAAAGGCAATCGCCCGGTTGATAGTTTAGGAGGCAGCCACTCTATCCTACTGAGCTATCGGGGCATATATTTCACTGCGCGGACACCACACAGCACTCATATTATACCACATCTTCCACATCAGGTCAAGCATTCACAGATAAAAAACGGCAGATGCCTTCTGAAAAGCATCTGCCGTTTGCATCAGAAACCGGTTTACGCTTTCGGTGCCAGATCCGCAGCCGTTATGAGCTTGCTGATATAGCGCAGAATTTGCAGCGTATCATCCGCATCAATATTCCCGTTGTGCGATACATCCGCATTTTGCTTGCCTTCCGCGGTGATCTGCACTGTTTTATCCTCGGCAGCAAAGCGTGCCACGAGAACCGCATCGGATACATCAATTTCACCGTCGCAGTTCGCATCGCCCCAGACCGTGTTCTTCGCACCGGTCTCAGTTGTCTTATCCTTGTTCGTGCTCGTCGAAGCGCTGCTCTCAGTCTTCGCGGTCGTTGTCGTAGTGGTCTTCTTCGTGGTCGCAGTTGTTGCAGTGGTGACAGGGGGCTTCGAGGTGCCCGTGATCTCGCCGTACACGATGCCGCAGCCGACCGTGGACATATAGACCTTGCCGAATGTGCTCATATCGCCGCAGAGATAATTGCCGTTGCCCGTACCGCCGTAGAGGTGATCGGTATTGATGCAGACCCATGTTTTGCCCGCATCTGTCGAACGGTAGATGCCCTCCGGATCGGTCTCCTGCGGCTTGCCGTACATATACAGCGTATTGATGCCGCCGGTCTTTTCCGGTGCACCGTAGCCGACGGTTTTTGCATAGAACACAGTATCCAGCTTCTCCGCCTTGGATGCGCCGTCAGTCAGGATATACATGCCTTCCCAGCCCGCAGCCATTGCAATCGTATCCTTCGTAATATAAGCCGGATCACCGGTGCTGTCACACATATCATAGCGGCAGATCGTCTGACCGGTAAAGGTCTTGCCGTAGTCCTTGCTGATGAAGAAGCCGTAGTGGGATTCTTCCAGCGTCGGTTCCTTCTTGCTGATGTCGGATGCCCAGTAATCATTATGCTGGACGCCGGATGCATAGACAATGGACGCATCGTTGGGATCGACAAGCGTATAGACGGTCTTGGATGCGGAGATACCCTCACACTTCGACCATGTCTTGCCGAGGTCATCGGAATAGCTGACGCCGCCCGATGCGCTGGAATTGAGAATGCGGTATTTGCCCTTAGAGAGCATGGTAATCGAGAGCTTGCCGCCGGTTGCAGCAGGTGTAAACGGTGTCCAAGTCTTGCCGCGGTCGAGCGTATAGAATGCGCTGCCGGTATTGTTGCCGTCGCCGTTTGCGGTTCTTGCCCAGACATTCGTATCCTGCGGGCAGACCGCGATTGCGGAGGTGCTGCCCATATTCGGATTATACTGCGGCGGAATCGAATACACATCGTCATGCACGAAGCCGTCATAGTCGCCGATTGCAGAGAGATTCAGACCGTCCGGCGTACTGGTGAAGTCGAGCGAAACGACCTCCTCAATGCCGTCCGGATGGAAGGTGAAGGTCGGGAGATTGTCTTCATCCTGACTCCAGAGATTCGTGCAGATAAACACGCCGTTTCCGGATGTAATGAACATTCTGTCCGGATTGCGCGGGTCCGTCACAACCGTACCGGACCAGTGGATCGCCTTATCACGAATCCATGCATAGCCGCCGTCCTGCAAATAATTGGAGATGAGCGGCTGATTCCAGCCCTTGGTCTTGCCGGGGGTAAAGTTCTCCCATGTCTTGCCGCCGTCGAAGGAACGGAAATACTGGTCGCCCCATGCCGGACCGTGCTCCTCTGTCCACGGCTCCCATTCCTGATCCTTCCAGCAGCCGCAGGTACCTGCGATCATGTGGTCGGGATTGGAAGGGTCCGCCCAGATCGAGCCGTAGCCGCCCTCGAGATCGAATTTTTCGACCGTGCCGGCTTTCGGATCATAGCGGTAGCCGCCGCCTGCCGTACCCTGAAATGCCAGACCTGCCATATAGCTGATGAGCAGTCTGCCGCTCGGATCGACATTGATGCGGGAAGGATAATATTCCGTCGGAAGATCCTTGGAAAGCGCCGTGAACTTGTCCGACTTGACATCGGCAACATGGACGTTTGCAACGCCGGATTTTGCCGTTGCGACATAGACCTTGCCGCCGGTGATTGCGATTGCAGAGACGCCGTTCTGCGTCTGATATGCGCCCTTCATCGTGCAGCGCGCAACATTCTCCGTCCATGTCGGCCAGAGGGTCGTTTCGGAGAAAAGTCCGAGATCGTCATAGCCGATGACCGGCGCCCATGTCTCGCCGCCGTCTGTGGACTTGATCAGCGCAGACTTGGAATTTTCATCCGAGGTCACATCGCCGCCGGCATAGATCACCTTCGGGTTATCCGGATCGACTGCGATCGACTCGCCGAACTGTCTGCCGTCGCCGTTGCCCATGACCTTAATCAGGTTTGTGATATTGATTTCCTTGAAGGTCTTGCCGCCGTCAGTCGTCTTGAAGACAACCGTCTTCTCAGAGGAGAAGTAAGCGCAGCCGCAGAGGAAATAGACCGTATTGTCATCGGTCGGGTCGATTGCCATGGCATCGACGGAAAGCAGGCCGCGGTCTGCATCGGTGATGAAGCCGAAGAGCTGCTCCCATGCCTCTGTTTCGTAATTGTAGCGGTATGCACCGCCGACGTCGGTACGTGCATACATAACCTTTTTTCCGGTGACAATACCGGAGACGAAGCCGCCGCCGCCGATGCGCAGCGTGCCCCATGTCATCGTGTCGGAGATGTCCTTTGTTGCGGCAGCAGAGACCGTGCCCGTGAGCGGAACAGCCGCTCCGAGCAGGGAAACTGCCGTCAGCGCGGCGAGAATATGCCGCAGTGCAGTTTTTTTCATAATGATAACCTCTCGAAAATAAAATATTGTGGATTTGCGGTTTCTTTCGGCTGCGGCGCCCGTAACTGCCTCAGCCTGCTATATTATATCATGTTTTCCGCACGGGTTTCAATGCCTAATAATGAAATATGCTGTCCGATTGTTCCTTTTCTGCGGCGGTGATTTTTGCACTGTCAGCTTGAAAACAGTGTTCTCAGCACCGGCAGCGACAAGCTGAGAATCCGGTTTTCAATCCTGTGTGTAATCAGATGATAGTTTATCTATCACTGTAATTCCGGTAATTGCGTAAAATATCTTGTGAAAATGCACAAACGGAAAGCCTGATTTTCGGTAAAACGTAGAAAATGATTTTCACACTTGCAAGGATTTTTAACACATGGTATAATAAGCGTATAAATTCCGTTTGCGCCAGACAGCCCGTTTTTCAAAAATCGCGTGTTTCCGAAATTTTCGCATCGGATCTATGTCGGCGCATGCGGCAGTAAGGAGAGTCTCACACATGAAAAACTTAGACACCGCAAAAATCAAAAACATCGTTCTCACCGGACACAGCGGCTGCGGTAAGACCGCTCTTGCTGAAGCACTGCTCTATCGTGCCGGTATCATCGACCGTATCGGAAAAGCAGCAGACGGAAATACCGTTTGCGATTTTGATCCGGAGGAGATCAAGCGCAAATATTCAATCAATCTCTCGCTCGCGAGTTTTGAATACAGCGATTTCAAGATCAATCTGCTGGATGTTCCCGGTCTGATTGATTTTGCAGCCGCAACCAATGAAGGCGTTTATGCAGGCGACACTGTCATTATCTGCGTATCCGCAAAGTCCGGCGTCCATGTCGGAACGATCAAGGCGTTCCAGGCAGCCAAGAAGCTCGGCAAGCATATCCTCTTCGTCGTCACGAAGATCGACGACCCGAATCAGGATTTCTATACCGTTCTCAACTCTCTCAAGGAGAATTTCGGCGCAGCCGTCTGCCCGGTTATCGTACCGGAGATCGTCAACAATCAGTTCAAATCGCTCGTCCACCTCGGCAGAATGAAGTCCTATACCTATGATAAGAAGGGCGTTTCCGTTGCAGCCGATGCAACCGGCATCGTGCTCAACGATAAGGAAGGCGTCACCGCCGATTCGCTCATGGACGGTCTCTCGGAGGCTGTCGCAGAGACCAGCGACGAGCTCATGGAAAAATTCTTCGAGGGCGAGCCCTTCACGCAGGAGGAAATCAGCCACGGTATCCACGAGGCAATGCGTACCGGCCGTGCAATGCCGGTCTTCACGGTTTCCTGCACGAATCCTGCCGGCTGCGACCTGCTGCTTGAGTTCCTCAAGTACATGCCGGATCCCTCGACTGCATCCGCACTCAAGGCAACCGACAAGGACGGCAAGGAAGTCGAGGTCAAGGTCGATTCCTCCGCTCCGCTTTCCGCTTTCGTATTCCGTACCGTTGCTGACCCGTTCGTCGGCAAGATGAGCTTCATTAAGGTCATCACCGGCACGCTGACGCCCGATAAGGACCTTGTCAATGCATCGACCGGCGCTTCCGAGCATATCGGCAAGCTCTACACAATGCTCGGCAAGAAGCAGACCGAGGTCAGCTCCGCGGTCGCAGGCGATATCGTGATTGCAACCAAGATTTCCGCTAACACCGGCGATACGCTCTGTGATGCGGCAAAGGTGCTCTCCTATGCAAAGGTGCAGTATCCGAACCCGACCTACCGCATGGCGGTCAAGGCAAGCAAGCAGGGCGACGAGGCAAAAATCTCGAACGGTCTCCAGAGACTGCTCGAGGAGGATCAGGCGCTCTCCTTCGGTCTCGATGCAACGACCAAGGAGCAGGTGCTCGCAGGTCTCGGCGACCAGCATCTGGATGTCGTCAAGGCAAAGATGAAGGGCAAGTTCGGCGTCGATATCGTTCTCGAGGAGCCGAAGATCGCTTACCGCGAGACAATCCGCAAGAAGACCGACAAGGTGCAGGGACGTCATAAGAAGCAGTCCGGCGGTCACGGTCAGTTCGGTGATGTCTGGATCGAGTTTGAGCCGACCGACAGCGATTCCCTCGTCTTTGAGGAAAAGATTTTCGGCGGCGCAGTCCCGAAGAACTTCTTCCCGGCAATCGAAAAGGGCTTGCAGGACAGCGTCAAGAAGGGCGTGCTCGCAGGCTGCCCGGTCGTCGGAATCAAGGCAACGCTGCTCGACGGTTCCTATCACCCTGTTGATTCCTCTGAAATGGCGTTCAAGATCGCTGCTTCCCTCGCATTCAAGGAAGGCATGAAGCAGGCGAATCCGATCCTGCTTGAGCCGATCGGTTCCCTCAAGGTCACCATTCCTGACGATAAGAACGGCGATATCATGGGCGATATCAATAAGCGCCGCGGCAGAGTGCTCGGCATGGAGCCCTCCGGCGACGGCATGACCACAATCGCTGCTGAGGTTCCGGTCCGCGAGATGCATGACTTTACCATGTATCTGCGTCAGGTCGCAAAGGGCATGGGCGAATTCACGTTCGATTTCGAGCGCTATGAAGCACTGCCTGCAAACCTCATCGACGAGGTTGTTGCCAGCGTCAAGAATGACGATGAGGATGAATAATCAGTTGTCTCCGGCAGAATGATTATGGGGACGCTGTCCGCAAATCTCTGCCAATCATAAGATAGAGAATGCCGCTGAAATCTGTAAAGTTATCAGATTTCAGCGGCTTTTCTTTATGATGTGAAGTGGAACGTAATGATATCGCCGTCGGCGACTTCGTAGGTCTTGCCCTCCATGCGGACAACGCCCTTTTCCTTTGCAGCGACCATATTGCCGCCGTTTGCCATGAAGTCCTCGAAGGAAATGACCTCGGCGCGGATGAAGCCCTTTTCAAAATCCGAATGGATTTTACCGGCCGCCTGCGGCGCTTTGGTCCCCTTGCGGATCGTCCATGCGCGGCACTCATCGGAGCCGCCGGTCAGGAATGAGATCAGACCGAGCAGCGCATAGCCTGCGTGAATAATACGGTTCAGACCGGATTCCTCCAGACCGAGATCGGCAAGAAATTCCTTCTGCTCATCCTCTGCCATATCGGAAATCTCCGCTTCAATCTGCGCACAGATCGGGAAGACCGCAGCGTTCTCCGCCTTTGCGATTGCCTCGACCGCCTGAAAATGCGGATTGCTGTTCAGGTCGCCGGAGAAATCGCCTTCGGAAAGATTCGCCGCATAAATGACCGGCTTTGCAGTGAGGAGCGGTGTTTCGAGAATCACTGCCCATTCATCCTCCGTGCAGTCAAAGCTGCGCGCCGGTTTTTCGTCGCTGAGATGTGCCTGCAAACGCTTGAGCAGCTCGACATCCGCCTGATATTTCTTATCGCCCTTTGCGAGCTTGGCGGTCTTGTCAATGCGGCGCTCGATCAGCTCGATATCCGAGAAGATCAGTTCCAGATTGATGACGTCAATATCCCGCTTCGGATCAATCGAGCCGTCCACATGCACAATATTGTCATCCTCAAAGCAGCGCACAACATGGATAATCGCATCTACCTCGCGGATATCCGCAAGGAAGCGGTTGCCGAGGCCCTCACCCTTGGATGCGCCCTTGACCAGACCTGCGATATCAACGAATTGCAGCGTCGCCGGCGTAAACTTTTTCGGCTGATAGATTTCTGCGAGCTTCTCGAGCCGCGCATCCGGCACCGAGACGATGCCGACGTTCTTGTCGATTGTGCAGAACGGGTAGTTCGCGGATTCCGCGCCGGCATTTGTCAGCGCATTGAACAGTGTACTTTTGCCGACGTTCGGCAGTCCGACCATTCCGAGTTTCATGTAACTAAATTCCTCCTGTGGATTCTGTCAATCCAGATTATAGAAAACGGATTACCGTTTCTTTTTGAGATATGTTCCAAGCGCAACGGCACCGACGGCGCAGAATGCAGTAACCGCAGCGGCTGCGGCAATCTTTTTTCTGCGGGAAGTCTTCTGCTCCTGCTCGGCGGCTGCGGCGGATTTTTCATCCTGCCAGCCGTGGGGGAAGAAGAGATTATGCCGTGCTGCATGCTCTGTATCGGGCGCATCCGGCGTCAGCGATTCGCAGGCAGACATGTCCATATCGGGGATACCGGCGATTGTGCAGACGGCGCCTGCCGCAACAAACCGGAAATTCAGCGCCTCGGCTGCCTCGGGTGCCGTAAACGGAACGGCAAAGAGCAGCCAGTGATTCTTTTCGAGCAGCGGCTTTGTGTGATTGCGGTTGAGGCGGAAGCGCAGGCGCTGCTCCCATGCATCGCCGAAGATTTCGAGCATGCAGGTTTCATCGCCGCGGCTGTTCTCGCCGCCGTTGAGCCAGAAGCAGAAGCGGTACTGCGCACCGGCTTCGAGCCAGCCCGTCTCCATGGGAATCTGCGAGGTGATTGCCGTCCAGTCGGCGCCGAAGTCTCCGAGCTGCCACGCATCGACGGTTCTGCCGGAAAAGCCGCGCACACGGGTCTCCGAAGCCGCATTTGTCGAGATCATCGGGTCCGGTTCCCAGCGCTCGGGGCAGAAAAACAGATCGCGCATATTTCATACCGCCTTTCAATACAGAATCAGTCTGTCATACACTTCTATTTTATCACAAACCGATATTGATGTCAAGCAGTGACTGCATCCAATCATCCGAAGATTTCCGGCAGCGTCCCGCGCCCGATAAAAAAACCGGACACAGGATCAACATAGAAAGATTCCGTACTGTATTTGTTTTCTCATTTTTTGATCTGATGATTTTTATTCTCTCACATTTTGTGATATATCTGCAAATAGTACATAAAAAATATTCAAATTCCATTGCAATAAATGGGACAAACATGATATAATGAGACAAAGCAGAAAAGAGAATGCTTTGTTACGGGGAAAAATTTATATAAGAGAGGTCTTTTTATTTATGAAGCTGAGGAAACTGTTTTCCGCTGCTGCGGCAGCCGTGCTGCTGTGTACTGGCAGCGGATTTGTCATGCCGCAAAATGCGGACGCAGCCGTACCGATCACGTTCTCCGGCATTTCGGGACTGCCGTTTGCAAACGGCGATCCGTTCAAAGGCGCCGATATCTCATCCGTGATTGCGCTGGAGCAGAGCGGCGTCAAATTCTATGACCGCAGCGGAAAAGAACAGGACATCTTCAAGACGCTTGCAGAGGCAGGCGTCAATACAATCCGCGTCCGCATCTGGAACGATCCGACCGGCGCACAGAATCACATGACATACGGCGGCGGCGCCAATGATGTCGCGTGTGCAGAGAAAATCGCAAAGCGCTGCGCCGATGCAGGCTTAAAGCTCTTTGTCGATTTCCATTATTCGGATTTCTGGGCAGACCCCGGCAAGCAGCGCGCACCGAAGGCATGGGAAAATTATTCCGTCAGCCAGAAGGCGGATGCAATCTACCGTTTTACCGGTGAAACGCTCAAAAAGCTGAAAGCGACCGGTGCAGAAATCGCAATGGTGCAGGTCGGCAACGAGACAACAACCGGCATGTGCGGTGTGTCGCTCGACAAGGGAAACTGGGGCGATGCCGTCTGGAAGGACCTCACGAGCCTGTTCAGTGCAGGTGCAAAGGCGGTCCGCGAATTTGATAAAAATGTCCTTGTCGCACTGCATTTTACCAATCCGGAAAAATCCGACAACATGAATTATATCGCCGGAAAGCTCCGCCAGAACAATGTGGATTACGATGTCTTTGCAACGTCCTATTATCCCTACTGGCACGGCACGCCCGACGGGCTGAAAAATACGCTGACAAATATCGCAAAGACCTACGGCAAAAAGGTGCTCGTCGCGGAGACCTCGTGGGCATATAACTTCGAGAATAAAGATGCGGGGTCTAATGTGATCTCCTCGCAGCAGGACCTCGGCAATTATGTCAGTTATCCGGTCGGTGCGGACGGGCAACTTGCGTTCCTTGAGGACCTGTTCCGCGCGGTCGCCGCGATTCCGGACGGCAAGGGCATCGGCGTATTCTACTGGGAACCTGCATGGCTTGCGATCAATGCCGACGACAATCAGCGGAAACAGCTCTGGAATCAGTACGGCGGCGGCTGGGCAACGCAGAATGCAATGGAATATGACGCGGATGCGAAGTATTACGGCGGAAGCAGCTGGGAGAATCAGGCGCTGTTTGATGCCTCCGGAAAGCCGCTCGAATCGCTCTATGTCTTCAACAGCGTCCACGGTGATACGGTCACGCCTGCCGTGACGGGCACGGTCAGTCCGGATGCATCCGGTGAAAATCTGTTGCAGAATCCGGATTTTGAGCTGGATAAAAAGGCGACGCAGAATCCGACCGGCTGGACGATCACCGATCCGCCCGCGGACGGTCATATGGATGTCCGCAAGGAGGATGCAAAAAACGGCGAATATGCGCTGCACTGGTACAGCAAATCATCCTTCCGGTTCGCAACGGCAACGGCTTCGGTCAAGGCGCCCGTTTCCGGTACATATGAATTCAAAGCGAGTTTTCAGGGCAATCCGGCAAGCTCGATCAAGGTCGGACTGTATTCCGACAGCGACAGCCGCTTCATGACATTCAGCCCGACCGGCTGGAACAACTGGTTTGCGCCGCCGATTACTGTGCACGCAAATGCCGGCGAAAACATTGATATCATGATCAGCGTGAACGGCGAAGGAGAAGCCTTCGGCTCAGCAGACGAATGCGTACTCTGCTTAAAGCAGGCGGATCCGGTCACAACCACGCAGACAACCACCACAAAAAAGGCAACGACAACCACCACAAAGAAAACAACGACCACAACCACTACTACAACGACAACAACGACAACGACAGCAAAAACTACTGCAACCACCACGACCAAAACGACTTCCGCCGCAACCACCACAACAACGACCACGACAACAACTGCCGCCGCACCGCCTGATGACCGTCCGCAGATCAACCGCGGCGACTGTAATTGCAGCGGCATTGTCGATGTTTCCGATGCGGTGCTGCTGGCACGGTTTGTCGCAGAGGATGCCGGCGCGAATATGACTGCGCAGGGACGCCGCAATGCGGACTGCGACGCAGACGGTGAAATCACAAGCGAGGATGTCATTGCAATCCTTCGGAAAATCGCAAAGCTCGACTGATGCAGATGCCCTTCTCCGGTTCCGTTCGGAGAAGGGCATTTTTTGCGGTGTTTTTCGCAGTTTCCGCTGTCCGGCAAACGGACAGTTCGCGGCATCTGCGCCGCCGGAAAGACGCGCGCCGGCGGTTTTCCGCAAAAATCAGGAACAAATCAGCAAGAATCAGTCATAAATACTGCGCGAAATCGCTTGCATTTTTTCGCAATATATAGTATAATAAAAATCAGCTATGAGCGCGGTTCAGCGCACAGCAGAAAGGAAGATTACGAATATGGACGATTTGCTTCGCAGACAGCTCCAGATTCACGCCTGCAAGATCCGCATGGGCATCATTGAAGGCGTGTACAATGCAAAATCCGGCCATCCGGGCGGCTCGCTCTCTATCGCGGATGTGCTGACGTACCTCTATTTCACCAGAATGAATGTCTACCCCGATCAGCCCGATCTCGCAGAGCGCGACCGTTTTGTGCTCTCCAAGGGTCACACCGCACCGGCGCTCTATGCAACGCTGGCTGAACGCGGCTTCTTCCCCATGGATGAGATGAAGACGCTCCGTCATATCGGCGCCAGATTACAGGGTCACCCCTGCATCACGATTCCGGGCGTGGATATGAGCAGCGGCTCGCTCGGTCAGGGCATCTCCGCAGCATGCGGCATGGCACTGGCAGGCAAGCACCGCGGCGATAACTACCGCGTCTACGCTGTCCTCGGCGACGGTGAAATCGAAGAGGGTCAGGTCTGGGAGGCAGCGATGTTTGCTGCACATTACGGGCTTGACAATCTGACCGCAATCGTGGACAACAACGGTCTCCAGATCGACGGCAAGATCACCGATGTCTGCTCGCCGGAGCCGATTCCGGATAAGTTCGCGGCATTCGGCTGGCATGTCATCGAAATGGATGCACATGACTTTGACGATATCGACCGTGCATTCCGTGAGGCAGAGAAAGTCACGCAGCAGCCGGTTGTCATTATTCAGCATTCCACAAAGGGCAAGGGCGTTTCCTTTATGGAGAATCAGGTCGGCTGGCACGGCACTGCGCCGAACACCGAGCAGTATGAAAAGGCAATGGCAGAGCTGACTGCGGAGCTCAGCAGATTGGAGGCGGAAGCATGAGCGAAGTCATCAAGAAGGCAACACGCGAAAGCTACGGCGAAGCACTCGTCGCACTTGCAGAAAAATATCCGAATCTGGTTGTTCTGGATGCAGACCTTGCAGCCGCAACCAAAACCGGTATGTTCAAGAAGGCATATGCAGACCGCTTCTATGACTGCGGCATTGCAGAAGCCAATATGATGGGCGTCGCAGCAGGTCTTGCAGCCGCAGGCATGACGCCGTTTGCATCCTCGTTCGCAATGTTCGCCGCAGGCAGAGCATTTGAGATCGTCCGCAATTCCATCGGCTATCCGCATCTCAATGTCAAGATCGGCGCAACCCATGCCGGCATTTCCGTCGGTGAGGACGGCGCGACCCACCAGTGCTGCGAGGATATCGCACTGATGCGCACAATCCCGGGCATGACTGTCATCAATCCGGCAGACGATACCGAGGCGAAGGCAGCCGTCGAAGCAGCAATCCTGCATGACGGTCCGGTCTACTGCCGCTTCGGCAGACTTGCCGTTCCGGTCATCAACGATCCGGCAACCTACAAATTCGAGCTCGGCAAGGGCGTACAGCTCCGCGACGGCAAGGATGTCACCGTCATTGCGACCGGTCTCATGGTCAATGAAGCGCTGATCGCTGCCGATACGCTCGCAGGCGAGGGCATTTCTGTCCGCGTTATCAATATTCACACGATCAAGCCGCTTGATAAGGATATCATCATCAAGGCGGCAAAGGAAACCGGCACAATCGTCACCGCAGAGGAGCACAGCATCATCGGCGGTCTGGGCTCGGCGGTCGCAGAGGCAGTCTGCGAGGCTTGCCCGGTTCCGGTTCGCAGAATCGGCGTCAACGATACCTTCGGTCACTCCGGTCCGGCGGTTGAGCTGCTCAAGCAGTTCGGTCTGTCTGCGGAGCATATCGCAGAGGTTGTCCGCGAGGCTGCAAAGGCGAAATAATCTATTGATCGAAACCATGATGAAGACTGAATGCGTGATCTGACCGGATTGCGCATTCAGCCTATTTATCAGAACGGAGCGAACTACATGACCTTTACTGAACTGCGGCAGCAGTATCCTGAATTTATTTTTTCGGGATTTACGCCGGTTTATGAAAACGGCACACTGCATATCACATATCATTTTGAAATCGCAGGGCTGTGCGAATTCCATCCGGAATGGTACATCCCGTGTGCAGCACCGGATCTGCATGACCCTGTACTGCATCGGATGATGTATTCACTCGGCTTGACAGAACTGGTTTCTTATTGGAAGATCACCTGTTCCCCGAAGGTTCGTATTCCGGAAGCAATCGCCGCAGAACAGGCAGAGTGGTGGAAGCGGCTGTATTTCGGCGGATTGGGCGAATTTTTCTACCGCAACGGCATCGAGACGGATTTTGACAGCTTTATGCAGTTTACCTGCGACCACGGCAATCCGGCATTGCGGAACAATCCGGCGCAGTCTGCACAGCGCACAGACCTTTCGGGCTTTCTGATTCCGGTCGGCGGCGGCAAGGATTCGATTGTCACGCTGAATCTGCTGAAAAATCAGCTCGGGAACGCCTATGCCTATCAGATCAATCACCGCGATTCCTCAGAAAAGGCTGCGCTGCTCGCGGGTATCCCGAAAGAGCGCATTCTTGAAGTGAAGCGCACGCTCGATCCGAATATGCTGCGCCTGAACAAAGAGGGATTTCTGAACGGTCATACGCCGTTTTCTGCGATTGTAGCATTCTCTGCCGCACTGACTGCCTATGTCAACGGACTGAAAATGGTCATTCTCTCGAATGAATCCTCGGCAAGCGAATCGACCGTCTCGGAAGCAGAGGTCAATCATCAGTATTCCAAGAGCTATCAGTTTGAGCGCGATTTCTATGAATATGAGCAGAAATATCTCCGCTGCGGCGTGCAGTATTTCTCGCTGCTCAGACCGCTGACGGAATTCCAGATTGCACGGTATTTTGCATCGCTCCCGACTGCATATCATGAGGTTTTCCGGAGCTGCAATGCCGGTGCAAAGCAGGACAAATGGTGCGGACACTGCGCGAAATGTCTGTTTGTCTCGGTGATTCTGTCGCCGTTCCTGCCGCTCAAAGAGATCGCAAGACTGCTCGGTGCGCCGATGTTTGAAATGCCGGAAATGGAGCCCGTCTTGCAGGAGCTCTGCGGTGCGCTGCCGAATAAGCCGTTTGAATGCGTCGGCAGCCGGAAAGAGGTCAATATTTCGCTTTGTCTTGCGATTGCACGCGCAGAACAATCCGGAGAGGCACTGCCGCTGCTGCTCCGCAAATATCAGGAATCGCCGCTGTATGCACAGTATCAGGCGGATGCCGCAGGCTTCGGGCAGGAGTGGGATGCACAGCACAATCTGCCGGCGGAGCTTGCTGCGCTCGTGAAGCGTGAATGCGTGGAGGCATTCCGGTAATGGCGCAGATGCGAAAGCAGCCTGCAAAGCGCAGAAAACGGCGCGGAACGGTCATTCCGAACCGTGATCCTGCCGGCATCGGCTGGGTCTGCTGCGCTTGCTTTTCGGTTGTGCTGATTCTGTGCATTCTGAATCACTCTGAGCGTATCAGCTGCATCATCGTCGGGGCAGCAATCCTGATGACCGTCCCGCTGATGATGACACGCAATATCCGCATTGATTATCACGAGGACAAAGGCTTTGTATATCATAATCTGCTCGGCATCCGCAGGCGCTACCGCTGGGAGGAGATCACCTATGTCCGGCGTGCCAAACCCTTCGGACAGCGCAAAAAAGGCAAATCGCAGCCCGTCGATACGGTCATTGAGCTCGGGAAGGAGCGGATTCGCGTCGGCTGGGATGCCTATAACAGCGACGATTTTCTGAATCTCGCATGGAAACATTATAAGGAAAGGAAGAAGCTCTATGCCGCTGATCGTGGTCAAAGCATACCCGAAGGATGAAAAAATCAAGCAGGAGATCGCGGAGGATATTACGCGCATCTTCACCGAAAAATGGGGCTGCGCACGCGAAGCAGTCACCGTGAAAATCGAATCCTATGCACCGGAGGACTGGCAGCGCGAGGTCAAGGAGCAGGAGATCGACCCGCATGCCGATGAAATGCTCATCCTCGAAGGCAAAGCGCAGTTCTAAGATGCGTTTGCAGACAACTGCACCCGAAAAAGAAGCCGCTGAAATCTGCGAAAACGCTTGATTTCAGCGGCTTTGTTCTCTTTTGCTTATCTCCCGAAGAAATAATAAATCACCCCGTAGACGACCGAAGCAGCGGTGCCGTAGAGAATGACGGGTCCTGCAATCGTGAAAATCTTTGTGCCGACACCGAGAATAAAGCCCTCGGTTTTCGCCTCGACGGCTGCCGATGCAACGGCATTTGCAAAGCCGGTAATCGGGACGAGCGTACCGGCACCGCCGTGCTTTGCGAGCTTCTGATAAAATCCGAAGCCGGTCAGCAGTGCCGAGAGAAAGACCAGCAGCACCGAGGTCCACGCGGCAGAATCGTCCTGCGGTACACCTGCACGGAGCAGCGCCTGCCGGATGATCTCACCGAGCAGACAGATGCTTCCGCCGATGAAAAAGGCTTTCAGGACGGTTGCCGTGATATTTGTGCGGCGCGAAGCCTGCGCAACCATTTCCCTGTAGACTTCCTGCGAAGGGTCCTTTGCGCCCTGTGAACGGATGATTTCTGTCATACTGCATCACTCCAATCTGCTGGTAGGATGCGCAGAAATCATGCTGTTATGCAGATTTCTTGTATTTTCTTTTCAGCCGCACAAAGTCTGCGCTGATTCTGACCCAGCGGATCACGCAGAACACGATCAGCACGAGCAGAATCACCGTCATAATCCACATGACAATGCTCAACTGTCCTTCCAGTAATTGCTCGCGGATATTGCCGATGCTTTGCAGCACAATGAGAATCATGATTACAAGCGACGGCAGCACCTCGCAGCGAATGAGCTTTTTGACCATTTCGAGATGCGATTCGCCGTCACTGAAAATCTCGAGGTCTTCCGGCGAAACACCCTCAGCCGATTTGCGGAAGTAGCTGAATCCGCCGAGATTCGTCACAAATTCCCAGCCGTAATCGCGGAACATAGTATAATAATCCTCGCGCTTCTTCTGATTCCTGCCGCTGTAATCCAGCCGGTAGACAATCTTTTCCGGTTCGCAATGTTCAAAGGTATAGCGGTTCAGCGTGAATGTGACGAGGCGCCAGCCCTGCGCTGCCATATCCGTCAGATATGCTTCTTCTTTTTCATAGTCTGCGATTGTAAAACGCCGCCTGACCTGTTTGACTTCACCCTTTACCATATTCTTTTTCAGAATCACGCAGTCTGCGGCGGACTTGCAAAAGAACATAATGCAAAACAGCAGAATCGCTGCAAGGAAGATCATATAGATCGGGTTTGCGGCAAGCGTTTCACCGTTCACCAGAAGATTCCCGCTGTTTCGGAACGCGAACAGCAGCAGCACAAAGCAGCTGATGAGAAACGATACCGCCATCGCACCGTGCGCTTTTTCCGTCATGGTATGCAGCGAGAGGCTGCCGCCGAATAATCCGCTGTCTTCCGTTGAAATATCCGCAGAGGATTTGCGGAAATAGCCGATGCCGTTGCAGTCCTTCACATGCTCCCAGCCGTGACTGCGGAGCTTTTCGTAGTATTTGCCGCGCTGATGAAACGGGATGCCGCAGCAATCCAGCCGGTATGTGTACTGCGCAGGCGTGCAGCGTTCAAAGGTATAGCAGAAACCGTCGGTTTTGACAAAGCCCCAGCCCTGTTCTGCCATATGCGTGAGAAATCCCGCTTCCTTTTCATATTGTGCAAGCGTAAATATTTTCCATATTTTATTGATATCAGTTCGTTCTGTCATATCAGGCACCTCCGGATGTATTGATTCAGGAAAGACGAATTTACGCGCGTTTCTGGTATTCCTTCTTAACACGGCGATATGCATTCGCAGACTGTACGGTAATGAAAATCAAAAAAACAACCAGAAAAGCCAATACCAGAAGCAGGACGCACTCTCCAAATTGCAGCGATTCTCCGTGCAGCAGCTTTTCCGTCACATTGCGGATGTTATCCCAATTCAGGAGCAGCTGCGCGATAAACAGCAGATAGATGAGCGGCATCTTTGCGACGAGGAATTTTTTGACCATTTTTATGCGGGATTCGCCGTCGCTGAAAAGTTCAAGCTCCTCTTTTGAAACACCGTCCGCCGGTTTGCGGAAGTAGCTGAAGCCGTTGATATCCTGCAAATATTCCCAGCCGTAATCGCGGAACATTGCGTAATAGTCGCCGCGGTCACCTCTGCGCAGTCCGCTGTAATCCAGCCGATAGGCGACCCGCTCCGGCACGCAGCGTTCAAAGGTATAGAAAAAGCCGTTCGTTTTGACGAAGCGCCAGCCCTGTTCTGACATTTCGGTGAGCCAGTTCTGCTCGCGCTCCCAGTCAGCAATCGTAAAATAACCGAATACACGCTTAATCTCATTTGTCATGTCAAACACCTCCGATGTTCCTGTAAAGCCTCTTGATGCGTGCAATCTCCAGCGAAAGGATTTCCTCGCCGAGCACCGTAATCTGATAGAGCTTGCGCTTTTCCTCCTCGCGGCTGAACTGTATCAGACCGTCCTTTTCCATTTTGGAGAGCGTACCGTACATCGTACCTGCGCTGATCGTTACGGCGCCGTCTGTCATTTCCTTCACGCGCTGTCCGATGCTGTAGCCGTGCATTTCCTCGCGCAGACAGAACAGGATATAGAATCCTGTTTCGGTCATCGGGACATACACACGCCGGAGCTTTTCTGTCATATATATCACTCCTATCTATCTCAGTTCGATGTATCGCGCTTCGATATATCGGACTGTAATGCAAGTATATCACACCTCGATATACTTGTCAAGATTTCTCCGTCCGGTTTGGAATAGTCAACAACTGCGGCATACCGTTCCGCATTGCAGATATACAACATAAACAAAGATCGCTGTATATCCGAAAGAAATCCGGCAGTCAACCGTCTTATATACAGAACGTTCTGAACAGAAGGGAGGAGCCGCCGATGAAACAAGCGGAGCTTCAAAGCATCATGCAGCGCATCCGCGCAGGCGACGCGGAATCCTTCGCCGCGCTCTATGACCTGCTCGGCAGACAGGTGTATGCCGTCGCGTACCGCATCACACAGAGCCGTGAGCTGGCGGAGGACATCACGCAGGAGGTTTTTCTGCGCATCTGGCGCAAGCCGCCGGAGGAAACGGTCAAAAAGCCGCGCGCATGGATTCTCCGCATGACGCAGAATCTGGCGATTGACGCGGTTCGCAGGCAGGGACCGGAGCCGCTGCCCGAGACCGTTCCGGCGGCGCAGCCCGATCTGCTGCTGCGGACGGCACTCCGGCAGGCGCTCGAGACGCTGACGGCGGAGGAACGCACTGCGGTACTGCTGCGCACGGATGCGGGGCTCTCCTTTGCGGAAATCGCCGCGGCGATGCGCTGCTCACTCCCTGCCGCATACCGTTGCTGGCGGCGTGCGCTGAAAAAGCTGCGTGCCGCGCTGGAGGAAGGAGAACGATCATGAAACGGTGGATTATGATACTCTGCATGACGCTGTCGCTGCTGCTGCCCTGCGTGACGGCAGAGGCAGTCACGGTTTATAAGAATGCATATGCGCTGTACTCGGTCGGCTGGGGCGGCGGCTATCCGTATCCGGAGGGCGTGACCGGCGTCTGGTCGGAAACCGGCAGTCTTGATAAGCTGGTCATCGGCATTGCGGCGGATGCGGATGTCGAGCAGCTCAAGGCGGATATTCTCGCGCAGATCGAAGACAAGGACAGCGTCAGCTTTCTCGTGCAGGATTATTCCTATGAGCTGCTGCATGAAATCTACGGCAGCCTGAGCGATGAGCGGGAAAAATACGGCGCTGAGGATGTCTATACCTGGGGCATTCACGAAAACGAAAACTGCGTCAAGATCGGTGCGGATATTGAAAATCCCTCACCGGAGCTGGAGGCATTCATGGCGAAATGCAAGGAAAAATACGGCGATGCAGTGCAGTTTTACGAGTGTGAAGGCGTCTCGCCGACCAAAGCTGTCGTTCCGATCGAAGCCGTCCCGCAGGAGGGGGACGTCACCGATACGCCGCAGCTTGATATCGGTGGGGAGCCGGACACCGACGCAGTGACAATCGAGGAAACCGATGAAGATGTCCCTGCCGCGGAGGAGGAACAGATGCTCGATGCAGGCGACGGACTTGATCTGCCCGCCGGCATATCGCCCGGGCTCGGCACGGTCGGCATGGAATCCGAGGAGCCGCATCACCGCCCGCTGCTGCCGGTTCTGTGCGCAGGCATCCTGCTGCTCGGCGGATGCACCGCACTGCTGCTGCACCGGCGCAGGACAGGAAAGATCATGCAGAACAGCGCAGGAGGCACGCAGACCGCAATCGCCGCGCATCCGGATATTCCGGCGCTGATGAAGCAGACCGCGGCACGCCCGACTGACGCTCTGCGCGAGAAGGTCATCGCACTGACTTCGACGGATCAGTCAAAGCAATAAAAGATACGAAAAAGCCGCTCCAATCAGGCAATACGCTGATTGGAGCGGCTTTCTTGCTGCTTTCATATGCACGCTGTCTGCTTATCCCAGAACAGCGATAACCTCGTGGTCGCCGCCGTCGGAGAAGACCGGAACCACATTGCCCTCGACAGCCTTGCCGTCAACGGTCAGGGACTTGATGCCCTTGGAGACATGATCCGGATTCTTGACAGTGATATTGTAGGTTGCGCCGCGGAACTTTCTGGTTGCGGTGAAGCCGTCCCATGCCTTCGGAATGGACGGGTCAACCTTCAGACCGTCGAAGTCTGCGGAGATACCGAGGATATACTGCGAAATTGCGACGAAGTTCCATGCTGCCGTACCGGTCAGCCACGAATTCTTGCCCTCGCCGAATCTGCTTGCATCCTTACCTGCGATCATCTGACCGTAAACATACGGCTCGGTCTTGTGCAGATCGGAGATGTCCTCATTGAATGCCGGCGCGATCTTGCTGTAGTATTCAAATGCCTTGTCGCCTCTGCCTGCATATGCCTCTGCACAGATAATCCATGCATTGTTGTGCGTGAAGATACCTGCGTTCTCCTTGTAGCCGCCCGGATAGGTCGAGATCTCGCCGTACTGGATGTAGTACTTGGAGAATGCCGGATTGTTCAGCACAAGACCGTACTTCGTATTGAGGTACTTGTCAATCGAATCGAGCGTCTTGATATCGGCGCCCTGATCCTTGCCGATCTCGGACATGACAGCGAAGCCCTGCGGCTCGATGAAGATTTTGCCTTCCTCGCACTCCTTGGAGCCGACCTTTGCACCGGTCGAATCGTATGCACGGAGGAACCATTCGCCGTCGAATGCGGACTTCATGACATTTTCCTTCATCTTGTCGATCTCAGCCTGTGCCTTTGCAGCCTCAGCGTCCTTGCCCAGATGCTTCAGAATACCGACATAGGTCGGACCTGCATAGGTGAACAGTGCTGCGACCATGACAGACTCCGCAACCTTGGAGTAGCCGCCCTCAGCAGCGAACTTCGGGTTCGTATAGGTCTGGAAGCTCTCGCCCGGCTTATCGGAATAGCAGGAGAGATTGAGACAGTCGTTCCAGTCTGCGCGCATAGCGAGCGGCAGTCCGTGCGGACCGAGATTGTTGACGATGTGATAGAAGGAGACATCGAGGTGATGCAGCATCGGCTTTGCCTTGGATTCGTCGTTGTCATACGGAACGAGCTGATCCAGAATGCCCCAGTCTCCGGATTCCTTGATATATGCGCCGACGGAAAGGATCATCCACAGCGGATCATCAGAGAAGTCGCCGCCGATATCGGAATTGCCCTTCTTGGTGAGCGGCTGATACTGGTGATAACATCCGCCGTCCTCGAGCTGCGTGGAAGCGAGATCAATCAGGCGCTCTCTTGCTCTGTCCGGAATCTGGTGCACGAAGCCGAGGATATCCTGATTGGAGTCACGGAAGCCCATGCCTCTGCCGATGCCGCTCTCGAAGTAGGATGCGGAGCGGGAGAGGTTGAAGGTAACCATGCACTGATACTGGTTCCAGATATTGACCATACGGTTGACCTTGTCATCCGAGGTATTGACATTGAAGATGCCGAGGAGCTTATCCCATGTGGCTTTCAGCTCTGCAAGACCGGCAGCGACCTTTTCAGGCGTATTGTACTTCTCGATCATTGCATGTGCCTTTTCCTTGTTGATCGTGACACCGTCCGCCTCAAATTTCTTGTCAGCCGGCATCTCGACATAACCGAGGATGAAGACAAGCGTCTTGCTCTCGCCCGGCTTGAGGGTAATCTCCTTGTAGTGGGAAGCAATCGGGGACCAGCCGTCTGCAAAGGAATTGGAAGCCTTGCCGTTTGCAACAGCCTGCGGATCGCCGAAGCCGTTATAGAGACCGATGAACGCATCACGGTCGGTATCATAGCCGTCGATGGTATCATTGACGGTATAGAATGCGAAGTGATCGCGTCTGTCGCGGTACTCGGTCTTGTGATAGATCGTCGAGCCCTCGACCTCAACACGACCGGTCGAGAAGTTTCTCTGGAAGTTCGTGCAGTCATCCTGCGCATCCCAGAGACACCATTCTGCAAAGGAGAACAGCTTGAAGCTCTTTGCCGTGCTGCCCTCATTGGTCAGAACGAGCTGCTGCACTTCGCCGTCATAATTCTGCGGAACAAAGAAGGTTGCCTCTGCCTTGAGGTCATTTTTCTTACCGGTGATCACGGTATAGCCCATACCGTGACGGCACTCATAGAAATCAAGTGCAGTCTTGACCGGCGACCAGCCCGGATTCCAGACAGTACCGTTATCGGAGATATAGAAATATCTGCCGCCCATGTCGATCGGGACATTGTTGTAACGGTAGCGGGTAATGCGGCGCAGACGGGCATCCTTATAGAAGCTGTAGCCTCCGGCGGTATTGGAGATCAGCGAGAAAAATGCCTGCGTTCCGAGGTAATTGATCCACGGATAAGGCGTCTGAGGAGACTGAATGACATACTCCTTGCGCACATCATCAAAATGACCAAATGACTTCATTGTGTTACGCTCCTTTTTGCAGAATTGCACTCATATTTTGCGATACCGCGCAATAATTGCGCAGATATACAATATTATAGCACAACTTGTACAATTTTACAAGCCGCTATTTTCACGAATTTTCCAAGCAAACCTACAGCATATTACACAAAGTACAAAAACGCAAAGCGAAAAAGCGACCTGCCCCGCAGTTCTTCCGCGGAACAGGTACGCTGCCGGTTTGTCCGGAGATGCGTAATTATCAGTATCCCAGGTTTTCGGCGACCAGAATCACACGGATTCGCTTGGGCTGCCGCTGGAAACCGGAGACAACATAGGAACAGCAGATACGCTGATTCGCCTTGCAGCCCGCAGCAAGCTCTCCCTTGATGCCTGCGCAGATGCCGGTCTTTGTGCAGGGCGTATCCTGATGCAGGCGCATTGCATTGACCGGCGCCGCAAGACATCGCACGCGCTTGATTGCCGCGGGGATATCCGGTACGATCTTATTCGCGCCCGCGACCACGATCACAGCATCCGGACCGTAAATCAGCGCGGCGACACGGTTGCCGTTGCCGTCTACATTATAGAGCTCGCCCTGCTCTGTGACGGCATTGCTGCTCATGAGATAGAAATCGGCACCGAAGCTCTTGCGGTAAAGCGCAGGGATGTCCTCCGGCTTCACGGCTGCTCTGTCGAGATAATCGTAATCGCCGGAACGCAGCAGCGCGGTGATGCCGCATTCATCGAGCGTCATGGAGCCGCCGCTTGCAATCACGGCGCCCTTCGGAAGCATCTCTCTGACCTTTGCGAGCGCCTCCTCCTTCGTTCTGACCCAGCAGGCATCCATGCGGTTTGCCTGTAAGGCTTTGACGGTTCGCTCCAGCTTCATTTCCAGATGTGCATGCATCGGTTCGTGTACAGAATAATCAGACATGTTTCAATCCTCCCGTTTGTTTCATTTGAAATATTCCGCATTCGCTTCCAAAAAGTCAGCAGGAACATGAATTGTCATGCTCCTGCTGTCATTTTACATCAATAGCCGCCGTACATACCGTAGTAGCTCTGCATCAGCGCCTGCTGATAGCCGAGATAATCAATGTCAAGAACCTTATAGCGCTTGAATGCGCGGTTATTTCTGGTGCTCGGCAGATCGTTTGCGATATTTTCGAGCTTCTTGAGGAACGTATCGTCATAGAGTTCATGACGGACGCTTTCGATTCTGCTCTCATTCCAGAGATCATCGTCGGTCATACGCTCTGTAATATCCAGCTTGATCACGATATAATAGCACTCGTCATCCTTGATCAGCTCCGGCTTGAGCATCGCGGTCTTTTCATCTGCCAGCCAGTTATAGACCTTTTCGCAGGGCGTATAGCTCGGCTCGGTCGTTGTTTCATCCTTCGTTTCCTCATCCTGCTTTGCCGTGGTGCTGACAGCCAGAATGTGCTCATTCTCGAAGTTATAGGTTGCAGCAGTGGTCGTCGTGGTCTCAGTCGTGGTGGTGGTAGCGGTCGTGGCTACGGTCGTATTCTCCGCTTCTTCGTCCGCATCCTTGTTCTCGTCTGCGTCCTTGTCCTCGTCTGCGTCCTTATCCCCGTCTGCGTCCTTGTTCTCGTCTGCATCCTTATCCTCGTCTGCATCCTTGTCTTCGTCCGCGTCCTTGTCCTCATCCGCAGGCGTGGTGACTGCATCCGCATCCTCGGTATCGTCGGTGGTTGCGGCGGTGTTGCCGTCCTTATCGGTCGTCAGCTTTGCGGTGGTTGCGGTGGTGATCGTGCTGCCGTTCTCGTCGGTCGTCGTGACGGCTGCCTCGGAGAGCGAGGTCACATAGTTGTTATGCTCCTCGATCAGGAAGTTAAATTCGTTCAGCAGATCGGTCGCATTGCCCTTCTTCTTATCAAGGCGCTTGAGGTAATCGTTTGCCATCTCCTCAATCTTCTTCTTGCCGTCCGCCTTGAGCAGATTGCCCTCGCCGTCCTTGAGCGGCATCTCGATATACTTTGCACGCAGATTATTCTTTGCGTAGTGATCGTAGAGCTCCTCGGTCTGAATATTCTCAGAGCCGCCCTCGCCGTAATATGCCTCCCAGATTGCATCCTGCTTGTAGGAATTGAGCACAATCGCCTTGACGGTCTCCTCACCGATGCCTGTGCTCGTGAAGAAGTCGCCGTAATAATTCATGCTGGATGCTGCATTGGCATCCGCCGCTGCGAGCTTCTCGCCCGGAAGCGTCAGACCGAGCGCCTCAAATTCTTTCTCGACTGCGACAAAGGTCTTGCAGTATTTCTCCGCCTTGTTCTGGATCCATTCCTCTGCGGTCGTACCGTCGATATCCGCCTTGTCCAGAATCTTCTTGTAATCCGCGGAGGTCTCGGCATTCTCAAAGGTCTCGCCGCCCTTGCGGAGCGTTTCTACGGCTTCACCGTAGGCGCTGGTTGCATAATAAAGATAAATACCGGCACGGACGTCATAATCGCTGACGGTCATGGCGTTTGCCGTATTTTCGCCGCAGGAAGCCATACTTGCAGCCGTACATGCCGCAAGCAGGATCGCTCCTGCTTTTTTCAACAGATTCATGGGTTAAAAGAGCCTCCTTAAAAATGTGAAGTCGATTGGATAAAATCCGATACATTGCTATTATACATGATTTTGAAGCAAATGTCCATACCCTTTTACGATTTTTTGGTTTCTCACGAAATTTTCACGCAGCCGCGCGGAACAGGACTATACGGAATGCACAAGCAGGGCGTATAATTTTCGGTAAAAGTGTTTATTATGCAAATCTTGACTTTTTTTGCCAATATATGGTATAATATCTGCAACGGTCTCAGCCCGCGGCTCCGGACCGTTCGCTCTGCCGGAGCGCTTCCGGCGCTGACATTAGGGAGGTAAATTGAATGAAACTTTGTCCAAACTGCGGCACACAAAATGCTGACCACTTCACACAATGCCCGAACTGCGGCACAATCCTGCCCGCTGCGGCTCCGCAGCCTGTTTATTCCGGCGGCACAAACGGCTATGTTCCGCCCGCTTATCAGGCAGCACCGGTCACGACAGCAGGCGGCTGGTTCGGCTGGTCACTGCTCTGCGGTATTCTGCCGATCATCGGCGCACTCATCATGATGAGCTCCGCAAAGGACCCCTCGGCAAAGAATTTTGCAAAGGCAATGATCATCGTGCAGGCAGTCACCTTTGTTCTCAGCGCACTTTGCAGCACCACACTCCGCACGGTTCTGCAAAGCGTTGTCGAGAATATGTAAGAGATTGTTTTCGTTTGATAACTGACACAATTTAGGAGGATATGATAATGGCAAGATGTACTTCATGCGGCGCTGAGTTGCCGGATTACTATACAAGCTGCCCGAACTGCGGCGGTACGCAGGTCGTCAGAGACGGCGCTGCGGGCGTTCCGCAGACACAGCCGTCCTATGCACAGCCGCTCCCGACGCAAATGGGACAGCCAGTGACCTCTGTCAAGGGCTGGATCGGTTGGATTCTGCTTTGCAGCTATGTCCCGATCATCGGCGTGATTGTCATGCTCTGCACGGTCAAGGACCCGTCCGCAAAGAACTATGCAAAGCTCCAGCTGATCATGATGATCATCGGTATTGTGCTCTGCGCACTGATGCTGTTGATTCTGGTTCCGGCGCTGATCGGATATGTCAGAAAGGCTGAGAATGCACATGTTGTTTACAACATGATTCAGGCATTTATTCACTGAACTATATACAACAGCATAACAATACCGCCCCGTACTGTTCGTGTACGGGGCGGTTCTGTATATCCGCATCTGTATTATCCGCCGGATGCCTGCCAGAGCGCAAGCTGATCCCAGTCGAGCGCAGAGAGCTTATGCGCCGCACGCTCGATTGTTTCGCGGCTGCCGAAGGATGAAAACCGCAGCCAGCCCTCGCCCTGCGCACCGAATCCCGCACCGGGAGAGGAGACGATCCCGTGATATCGCAGGAGCCGCTCAAAGCAGTCCCATGAACGCAGATGATACGGGCACTCCATCCAGACATACGGCGCATGCTCACCGCCGGTCGTAAAGACACCGCTGCGGCGCAGTGCATTCCGGATCAGGTCTGCATTTTCCATGTAATACTGCACATCCATGCGCACCTGCCGCTGCCCCTCCGCCGAAAAGACTGCCGCAGCACCGCGCTGCACAATATACGAGGTTCCGTTGTATTTTGTTGCCTGCCGCCGCATCCAGAGCCGGTGCAGCGACTGTCCGCCGGTTGTCAGCGCACGCGGCACAATGACCCAGCTGCACCGTACACCGGTAAAGCCTGCCATTTTGGAAAAGGAGTTAATCTCAATCGCGCAGGTCTCCGCACCGGCAATCTCAAAAATGCTCCGCGGCAGTGCGGCATTCCGGATATAGGCTTCGTAGGCGGCGTCGTAAATGATGCATGCCTGATGCGCATGCGCATACTCGACCCACGCTTGGAGCTGCGCGCGCGTATATACCGCGCCGGTCGGATTGTTCGGCGAACAGAGATAGATCAGATCGGCATGAATATGCTCCTGCGGCATCGGCAGAAAGCCGTTTTCCTTCGTACCGCGCGCAAAGACAATCCTGCGCCCCGCCATCACGCTCGTATCATAGAAAACAGGATAGACCGGATTCGGCAGCAGAACGGTACTGTCCGGCGCAAACAGATCGCAGAGATTCGCAAGATCACTTTTCGCACCGTCACTGACAAACACATCCTCCGGCTCGATGCCGACCTTGAAGGTACGGTAATAGCCACAGATTGCGCGCCGCAGGAACATCTCGCCCTGCACATCGCCGTAGCCGTGGAAACGGTCGGCATGGCGCATCTCCTGCGCGGCAACCGACATTGCATCGCAGACGGCAGGTGCAAGCGGTCTTGTGACATCGTTGATGCCGAGCGAAAGAATCTCCGCTTCGGGATGTTCCTCGCGGTGCCGCCGGACCCGCATTGCAATCTCCGCAAAGAGATAATTCTGCTCGAGCTTCGTGATATTCTCATTGAGCCGCATACGGCACCTCCTTCCGTCATGAGAAAACCGCCGTGCAGAAGCATGATGCCGCTGCATGGCGGTTATTTGCATTTTATCCGGCAGTTTCCGCCGGTTCTGCATCCGGTTCGGATTCCGCCTCGCCGGCATAATGCAGCGCCGTGACCTGCCATATGCCGTCCTGTTCGCAGACCGTAAACACCGCCGACGCAGCTGTTTCCGGCGCATGCTTCAACCATGCCGGCTGCGCCTGCATCAGGTCTGCCGCGACCGTATATCCGCCGTTTTCGCTGCGCATTTCACGGATCACAGGCTCCCTGCCGAACCACCGCGGCGCTTCCGGCAGAATCCAGCTTTTCTTCGGTTCATCGTAATAAAACCGGATATCGTCCGTAAAACCGATTGTTTTGTATTCCGGCTGCCGCGATGTTCCGAGCCGCGCATTGCCTGCCGCAGTCAGATCATCTTCAGGGACAATCCGCAGACCGTCCTGCTCCGGATAACCGGACAGTGCGCCGTCGCAGATCATCGACCATGCGGCAAGCGTCAGAAAATCGGCATCGGAAAGCGCATCCGGCGCATCAAAGGCAGGCGTTTCCGCCAGCGCAAACGGCAGCAGACACTGCGTCACCGCTTCTTCGCGCGCCGCCGCTTTTCCCAGACGGTGCGCAAGCGATCTGCCCTGATGCACAAGCCCCGCAATGCCGCAGACGGACAGCACCAGCAGCACCGCCCCGAGCACAGCATCTGCGGCTTGTATGCGCGTTTTTTTACTTTTTGATGCATGCCGTTCCTTTGCTTTTTCAGCCATAAATCAGCGCACCTGACCGTCGCCGTTAATCAGATACTTGACCGAGGTCAGCTCATAAAGACCCATCGGACCGCGTGCATGGAGCTTCTGCGTCGAGATGCCGATTTCTGCGCCGAAGCCGAATTCGCCGCCGTCCGTAAAGCGCGTCGAAGCGTTGACATAGACTGCCGCCGCATCCACTTCGCGCTGGAATTTCTCCGCATTTTCAAGCGATTTCGTCACGATGCATTCGCTGTGATTCGTGCCGTAGCGCGAGATATGCGCCATTGCCTCGTCAAGACCGCCGACGATCTTCACCGCAAGCTGATAATCGAGATATTCATTCGCCCAGTCGTCTTCATTTGCATCGAGGACGCAGTCGCCCAGAACAGTCTTCGCCGCCGCATCGCCGTGCAGCGTAACGCTGTGTTCATCGAGCTTTGCCTTCATCATCGGCAGGAATTCTGCCGCGATATCCTTATGAATCAGCACAGTCTCAACCGCATTGCAGACCGAAGGACGCTGCGTCTTGCCGTTATTGACAATATTGACCGCCATTTCCAGATCAGCGGACGCATCGACGAAAACATGGCAGTTGCCGACGCCGGTCTTGATCACCGGAACCGTCGCATTCTCCGCAACGGCGTTAATCAGACCTGCGCCGCCGCGCGGAATCAGTACATCGAGATATTCAGAGAGCTTCATGAGCTGATTGGAGCTTTCGCGCGAGGTATCCGGCACGAGCTGGATGATATCCGCAGGGAGACCCGCCGCCTTGACTGCGTCGCGCATGATATCCGTCAGGCAGACATTCGAGCTGAACGCCTCCTTGCCGCCGCGCAGGATCACGCAGTTTCCGGCTTTCATGCAGAGCGTCGCCGCATCAACCGTAACATTCGGACGGCTCTCGAAAATGATGCCGATGACGCCGAGCGGCACGCGCGTTTTCTGAATGCGCAGACCGTTCGGGCGAACCACGCCGGATTCGACCTTCCCGACGACTTCCTCGAGCTGAATCAGCTTGCGGACGCCGTCTGCGATACCGGCGATTCTTGCCTCATTGAGCAGGAGTCTGTCCTGCATCGCCTTGGACATATTGTTCTTGACCGCATTTTCAAGATCAATCTTGTTTGCCTTGATGATCTCCGGCGTGCGGCTGATCAGCGCATCTGCAATCGCTGCAAGTGCGTCATTTTTCTGCTTGGGGGATGCAGCGGCGAGAATACCTGCGACCGCCTTCGCATTCGCGCCGAGCTGCTGAACTGTAAGCTGTTCCATATTGAATACCTCCGTTTTCATATAATCGCTGCGAAACGTATGCCGATATTAAACCGAAGTTTATCGGCGTGGTATGGGATACGCTGAGGGACACTGTCCCTTGAGAATCCCATTGCAAGTTTTGCCTGCCCCATACGGGGCAGACAAAACTTGCAGCGGGGTTCCTAGGGGATAGTATCCCCTAGGCAGGGGTTTGGGGGCAGCGCCCCTCAACACATTCAAAAACCTATCGTATTTGCGTATTTTTCAAGAACAGATTTTCAAAAAAGTGAACCGATGGGGAACTTTTTGGGGTAGAGAGGGTGCTCAACCCCTCAACAAGTTATTGAAGAATCCGTCGATCCGTTCGTCTACCTGTTTGCGCTCAGCAGAGAAGGTGTGCTGGTAAACCGACTTCAATACGCCGTTACTTGCCCATCCGCCGCGTTCCATTGCGTATTTGTCGGGAATACCGAGCATCAGCATTACACTCGCGTTCAAATGCCGCAGCTGATGAAACGTGAAATTGTATCCGTTCGCTTTGGTCAGTTTCTTCAGCTGCTTTGTAATGAAGCGGTAATCCTGCGGAACAATGAAGTCTTCATTGCTGCGGTGCGGAACTGCATTGATCAGCGACTGGATGTAAGCTGGAACAACAAGCCGACGAGTAGAGTTGTAGGTCTTGTTCACATCGCGCACTACATCCTTGCCGCCAAGAAACAGCTTGCTCCGCTGAATCGTCAGCACGCCGTCCTTAATGTCGCCGAACTGCAAGCCGCGCACTTCGCTGATTCTCAGACTGAGCCACATTGCCAGCAGACACGGCAACTCGATTTCTGTGCCGCGGATCATCTGAATGACCTGCTCTGCTGTCGGCAGTTCCTTGATGTTCGGAACTTTCGGCGGCAGCGTGACATTGAAATCCGGACGAACGCCGTACATCTTCAATGCTGCTACGATCAGATTCTTTGCTTCAGCAATCGACTTCCGGCTCATGGTCACCGCATCCTCATTGATCGCTCTCTGCAACGTGAAGCTGTCAAGCTCATTGATGTCAAGATCCATGATGCTCTGGAGCCGCGTCTTGAGAATGCTCTCATAGCCGTAGACCGTAGACGGCGACAGCACATTCTTCTTACTGTCAATGTAATCCCGTACTGCCTGTGCGATCGTGAACCTGCTCTTTGCCAGCTGCATATTCTGGATGAACTTCGCAGCGAGCATCTCAGCCTGCCAGCGCGTCGGTGCTGTGATCGACTTCTTCTCCTTTTTACCTTCCTTGTTGATGCCGAGGTGGATCTGAACCCTCCAGTTGCCGGAAGGCATCTGTTTTGCATTTGCCATAGTATACTCCTTTTCTCAAGGCATACACTATAACCCTCACGATATAGTATACACCATTTCCGCGAAAAAGTAAAGTACTATAAAAGAGTTACACGCCGACAAACATCAAAACCTTATGATCTTCGCTTGCTTCGCTCTGCTGTTCATTCAATACGAATCCCTCCTTTCGTCACTCAAAACCTTCTCGTCATCGTTCGCATTCATCTGCTTGGTAACACACCTCCTGTTCAACTGGGTGCCGGACTGCGATCATGCTGCACCAGGTAATCGATCTCCGCTTCGATCATCATCGTTCGATTTTTGAAACGCAGTGAACGTCAGTCCGTAATCGTTCATGTAAAAAGGGTATCGGGAATATTCCCGTTTGCGGAGCATAAATCAAAAGCAGCGTGAAATATTTTTTCAAGTGCTGCTGTACCGGAAATCATCAAGTGTCAATGCACTTGCCCAATCCGTTTCGCCTTGATCTGCCTTTTTGCTGCTGAGCAGCGCGGTGAAAAGAAAAAAATCAAGCTGCTGTAAATGAATCATACGGATAAGATCGGCATTCGCCGGTCTTCATTGTTTTCGCATTCAGAATCATCCTTTCCCTCAGCTTCCTGTACTGTTCTTTTGCGGCTGTACCAATGTTTTGTAAGCAGAACAGTATTCTCAATGGATGTATCCTTTCCCGACGAGTTCCTGCATCCCGGAGCAGAACACCGAATCCTGTGTCAGTGTTTTCAGTGAGGGGGCTCCCTCTGGATTCTCATGGTTATGAGAATTTCTTTCGGGATGCCTTCCGACCTAAATCGTCGATGCACTGTATCTGGCGTTCGTTCCATTTTTCCCATAATCAATCATGCTGCCAAAAACCGCCGTCTGCACACATAACGCAGCCGGCGGTTTATTATTTTCTGTCTCAAGTCATCAGAGACAGCATGACTGTGAAGGACTTGGATCAAGACTAATGTCTGTATACAGTTCCGGCTGAATTGTTTCCATAGCCAGTGCCAGCACCTCAGAAATGTATGGCTTTTTTGTATGGTAATAGAAAACGGATTGCATTTGTTCAGGGTAAAGACGGGCAGCTGATTCAATCGCAGAACGAATACTTCTCTCAACAGCTGCCGGTGTTGTACTGTAAATTGCTGCGACACTCGGATAAAGCAGGTTTGTCAGTGAGGAAAGCAAGTATGGTTCTTTTTTTCCAAGGACAATCGCTGTAATCAGATACGAATATCCTCTCAGATGTGAACGGATGCACATTTTTCGGACAAACTGCTTGGCAGCCTGTGTTATGTGTTCAATCGGTAGCCCTGTGTTTTGCGGGAACATTGCTTCAATCCGCTGTTCCGCAGAAAGTAAAGTGATTGGTGACATTGAATTCTCCTTGCTATTTTTATTATATGAGCACACAGAATCTGTGTGCAGCATACCTTTTTTACTGCCTTCAGCAGAGTTCGATTGCCGGTTGACTTTTTTCACCAGATATGCTATAATATATATCGCTTCTGTAGGCTTAAAGCGGTATTCTCCTTCTGCATGTATTATACTAAGTTTCGCAGCAAATAGCAAGCACAAAAAAATGTCATTTACATGTCTCAAAATGAACCGGAAAGGAGATTTTCGTACCATGGAAATCGAAAAAATGAAACGAAAGACAATCAAAAGGCTAAAAGAGATCAAATCAGAGCAGGGACTGACGATACCAAAGATCATGGATCTTTTGGAAGAGCGCGGGCAGTTCGTATCAGAATCTACAATTAAACGCGTATTTGCAGACGGCTCAGAGGAGCAGAGCTTTCGGTATCAGGACAGCATCGCGCCGATCGCAGATGTCCTGATGGATATTTACGGTGATACAAGCAGTCTCGAGGATGCAGACTCTTTGCGCCATATTATTCGTGAGAAGAATAAATTGATTGAATTTCTGATGATAAAACTTGACGAAAAAGAATTGGATTTCGATTCTCGCAAAACAATGTATGAAGAACGAAAAAATATATATGACAGTAATATCGCCAGACTTGAACAGCAGATCGAAAGAAAAGATGCGTTGATTGAACGGTTGTTGAATGCCTATCTGCCTGCTGACAGTCTCTCCGTTCCTGAATAAAAGCAACCAGCCGCCGGACTTCGTCAGGAAAAGTCCGGCGGCTGGTTTATTCATAATGCAAAGCAATCATACAGAACAGATTACCCAAGCTTGACAAAGCCCATCTGATGCCCCTTGTCTTCCTTGACATCCTGCCAGAAAAGCGTACCGCCCTTGATATTGAACTTTGCCGCGCCGTCATTGTAGACCACCGTGCGGGTTTCCGTTCCGTCATCTGCCGTCACGATATGCGTGAGTGTGCCGCCGTCCGTGCATTCGATATATGTACCGTCATCGCTGCAGAAGCAGGAATATGTCCAGACATTGTCCTCGGATGCGCTGTCTGCCCAATGGATCTCAACGTCGTAGCTGTAACCCTGTTCGCTTACGTCGCTGATTCTGATGGAACATCTGTCGCACTGCCAAGTTCCGACATATTCATCATACGGGTTCTCATTTTCGGTTTTGCGGACAATGCGTTCTGAACCGCCGTTGCCGACATAAAACGTGTCGCAATGCTCCTGCGTGCAGTAGATGCCGATAAAGAAATTCCCGTCATTATCATAAAATGCCCAGAACGGAACCTTGTCACCGTTGCCATATTCATCATAGTCTACCTTGACCGTTCCTTTTTTCGGGGCAGCACCGTTCCGCGGCTGATACAGGTAGGTGCTGTCTGCCTTCACTGTGACAAAGCCTGCCATGTTATAAAGTGCGCCGTTCTGCGAATCCTGCTCCTGATAATACCATTCACCGATCAGCGGCTCGATATTGGTGTTATCCGCAGTTTGTCCAGCAGATGCCTGCGTGGTTTCAGCAGAAGCCTGTGTGGTTTGCGCTGCGTCTGCCGTTGTCTGTCCGATGCTGACGCTGACATTGCCCTCGGAATCGAGCGAAACATCAACAGGCTGACCGTTGAGTGTGATGTCGGTTTCTTCCAGCACGGAAGCTGCGATATCGGCAGCCTGCGACACGGTGTCATCGCTGATATTGACAGTGCATCCTGTCAGACAGACGGCTGCGCTCAGAATTGCGATTGCGATTATTTGCTTTTTCATGGTTCATTCTCCTTTTCGTATTCAATCATGTTTCATCAACTCTCTGTTGACAGTGTCATTATAGCATATCAGACGCCGCATGTGCGCAGAATTACAAATTTGTAATTGAAACCGGTCTATCATAAAAAAGCCTGCAAAAAATTTTCTTTGCAGGCTTTTCTATTACAATATGATTATTGGAAATCGTTGCTTTTGATCGTCCAGTTCGTGCCGTCAAATACAAAGTTTGGCTGCTTCCTGTTCTCTGATCGGCGCGATCATGATCTGTCGCAGCTGCTCGTTCAGTTCATCCAGATTTGCTTTCATCGCGCTGTCCGGATTGCTGCACTCGTAATACGGCAGTTTGCATTCATAAAGAAAGTAAAACTGTGTGTCCGGATTCCGGTATGCTTCCTTTGCGCT